>VGHA01000275.1 GCA_016868375.1 Betaproteobacteria bacterium
CAGTTCATGTACCTGAACCGCGGCGGCGGTTACTACTTCAATGTGGGATGCTCGAATTTGATCGCCGATGGCAAGATTCCAGTTCGCCAGTACAACGATATCGACCAGGTCGTTGCCGATGGAATCCGGTTTCGCGACGGCAGTGTTTTACCGGCTGATCTCATCGTATCCGCCACTGGCTATCACGGTCCGGAACATCTGGTCGGTACGCTGTTCGGCGCAGAGGTGGCTGCCCGGGTTGGCCGGATTTGGGGTATCAACCCCAAGACCCAGGAGCTCAACACGGTGTTCAACCGGACGGGTCAGCGAGGCCTCTGGTTCATTGCGGGCAGCTTTGCGCAGTGCCGTATTCTTTCCAAGTATCTGGCGCTGCAGGTCAAGGCCGTCGAAGCGAGGCTCGCAACCAGCGCTTCATGACTTAGAGCGGTTGCAACTCGAGCGCTTTCCATCTGCGTTCGAGCGCGCCGCCCGGCGCATCCGCCAGCGATGCACTCAGAAGCGACGCCAGCGCATCGGCTGAGTCGGTTCGTCCTTGAAGCTGTTCCGCCGCCCGCATCAAACGGTCAAAACGAGTCAGGCCTCGGGCGTGGGTGTCACTGTAGCCCTTGATGGCTCGCCGGCAACGGACCACTTCGACCCCGAATCGGTAGTCGTGTTCGAAGGCACGCGTGGCCCGGGTCAGCCAGTCATCAAGGTGCTGTTGCTCGAGGTGGTGGCGCAGGCTGGCGCGTCGCATGAAGCGAAGCGAGGCCAGGCCGTGGAGCATCAACTGTCCGCTGATCGTGTGCGAACGCACGCGTCTGCCCTTGGACAGACGGCGGTCGATCCAGTTGCGAAGGCCCTGAGAGCGTTCGAGTTTTTGCGCGAGTCCCCGCGGCAGCATCGATAGAACTTCTTCGAGGCGAGGATGGAAATACTCGGTGGTTCCAACCACCTCGGACTCACCCGCGCCAACCTCGCGGCGGATACGGACAAATCGCTCTGCGCGGCTTTTGAGGTCGGCCACGCGGATGATGTCATCGTAAGCCATGCCCACGGCGATCCATCGCGCCGCCTCGATTGTGCCGACGTGCCCATGTGATTCACCGCCCGCTGCCGCCGCCCGTTGGTGCACTTTCGCCAGACGGTCAAGATACTCAGCGCCGTAGGCGAGATCCTGATACTCGAGAACGCGCTGAAGTCCGGCTCCCAGCATGGGATGCGCGATTGGCGGGAACTCGCTGACGATCCGCTGTCGGAGGCGCTCAACCTCGGGCGAGGCTGCCCGTGCGGGCAGTGGAGGCGGCTCGCCGGGCAGGGGCTGCGAGTCGGCTGCCGCGCGGATCGGCTCACGAATCGCGTTACAACCCACCTGCCAGGCGCGCAGGCTGGGCTCTGCGCCGACCCCGGCACGTCGGATGGTTTCCCGGTAGGCATCGTCCGAGAACGGCAGCTCACCGCTTCCAGCGAGCGCGCCGAACAGCGCGGCCGAGATGACGCTTCCCTCACGCCGGGCCAGATGCTGCATGTCATCGTGCAGAAACCGCCGGGCATAGCGATCGCCTGCTTCGAGCACGGCGGCTGAGTCGGCGATACCGTTGCCAGGCACAACTTTTTCGAGCGTGCCGAAATCGCGATGCGTGGAGGCGATCAAGGTTGTACGCTCCTTGCTGACCAGGCCGCGCTGAATTGCGCGGCCTGCCTCCATCAACTCGGCCGCAATCACGATATCGACTTCGCCCGGAACGGGCATGAGCGCGAATACGGGCTGCGCGCGGCGTGACTCGGCGTGCGCCGCGGCCAGTAGCTCGACGTAATAGATGGTGGCGCCGGTACGTTGCGCCACGCCCGGAACCGAGGTTGATTGGGCGAGGTAGCCGTTGTGCTCGGCCAGATCGACGATCCAGTCGACGAGAACCCCGCCGCCCTGTCCACCCATTGCCATGATCGCGATCGTGATCGGGCGAGATGGTTCGCTGCCACGAGAGGTCGTGGGTTGGGCGCTCATTGTGCTGCCTCGACGATCAGCGATCGCGCGGCGAGCGAGCGACTGCGGCGCGCCTGCAGCCATCGCGTAACCCCCCGACGTATCCGATCAATTTGACGCTCTGCGCCGCTCGCGTTGCGTACCCATTCGATTCGGTAAAACGATGGGCAAAGTACCGCAGCGTCTGCAACCTCGCCGCAGTGGCCGCAGGCGACGCAGCTGTCATCGACGGCCGCGACCGGATCGGGCTTGAGCGGATCGCCGCTTGGTTTAAGCGACAGGGATGGACATCCCGAGACGCGCATGCATGCGTGATCGCCGCTGCAGACGGCCGCATCAACGCCGAATTTTTCTTTAAGAACCCGCTCGCCGCGTGCGGTGGCAGCTGCCTTTTGAGGGCGCTCGCGTCGCTGGCGATTGAGCATGCATTCGCTCTGCGCAATGACGACTTTAGGGCCTTTGAAGTCGGTGGTGAGGGCCTCTTTGAGCGCGTCTCGCATGGCCCGGACGTCATAGGTGTCGTTGATCGTGCGCACCCACTGAACACCCACGCCGCGGACTGCGGCTTCGATCGGATGGTAGGTGCTGCGATTCGGATTGTCGGCCCGCGAGGACGGGATGTCCTGACCGCCCGTGGCCGCCGAGTAGTTGTTGTCGACAATGACAATGACACCATCGGACTTGTTGAAAACCGCGTTTGCGATGCCGCTCGTAAGCCCGTTGTGCCAGAAACCGCCGTCGCCCATGATGGAAATTGCGCGCTTGGCGCCTGCGATTCCCAACGCGGCGGCGCTTGATGCGCCAAGCCCGTAGCCCATGGTGGAAGCGCCCAAATGAAACGGGGGCATCGCCGCGAATAGATGACAACCGATATCGCCGGCGATGTGATGCTCGCCGATGTCCTGCTGGGTGAGCGTCAACGCAGAAAAAATCGGTCGTTCGGGGCAACCGGTGCAGAAACTGGGCGGCCGCGCAGGCACCACATCATTCAGTTCAGGTGCCGCGCGGCGTACGTTGGCACCCGCCGCCGCAGCGGCGGAAGCAGGACGATCGCGTTTGATTGAGATGGGTGCGGGCGCAGCAACCGCCGATGGCCGATAACGCCCGGCAAATGCCCGCACGCCCGAGCGCAGATCGGCTACGGTGTATTCGCCCGCCATGGAAAACAGATCTTTGCCATGCACGATTGTGCTCAGGCCTGCGCGGCTCAACACGGCGCGGATGGCCTGCTCGTGGTAGTCGGGTTGGCCTTCTTCGACGATCAGAACGGCCTTCTTACCTTCGCAGAAGCGCAGTACCTCGGCATCGATGACGGGATAGGCCACGTTCATCACATAAAGTGGGATGCGCGATCCGCCATAGAGGTCGGCGAGGTCCTCATGCATCAGGGCCCGCATGGTGTTGTTGTACAGCCCGCCCAGCATGATGACACCGAGGTCGCCGATGTCACCGTCAAAAAATTCGTTGAGCTGGTTTTCCTCGATATAACGCACAGCCGCCGGCCAGCGGTCGAGCACTTTCTCGTGTTCATGCATGAAAGCCGCGGGGGGCAGCACAATGCGGCTGGTGTCGCGGCGCGGC
>VGHA01000276.1 GCA_016868375.1 Betaproteobacteria bacterium
CGCTCGCGCTCTTCAAGCGACTCGCCGACGCAGACAACCGGCTGCAGCCCGGCATTGAGCGCAACCACTGCCTTCGCAGCAACCGTCTGGCTGTCTTCACCGCACAGACTTCGACGCTCAGAGTGTCCGACGATGACCCAGCGACACCCGAGATCGGCCAGCAAACGCGCTGAGACCTCGCCGGTAAATGCCCCATCCGGATGAAGACTGACGTCCTGCGCGCCCAGGTCAACCCGGCCAGCAGCCAGACCCGAGGCAAGCGGAGCAAGCAATGGATACGGCGGACACAGGGCAGCATCGACCCGGACTGACGAGCCCTGCAGCGCAACGGCGATTTGCGAGCCAAGCGATGTTGCGCCGGCAGGCGTTCCGTTCATCTTCCAGTTGCCGATTACAAGCGGGCGAAGCGACATGGGGTGGGCTGTGCGTGGAAACGCGAGATGTCTAAAAGGAAACCCGCCATTCTAGCAGGCGGTCAAGGCGCTGGTCGCCTGGCGGCTTGAGGAGCGCGCCGCTAGGCCGCGCCGGCAGACGGGGGGGATGACGCCGAACTGGAATCACGCCGGGCCCAACGCCAAAGCCACAGGGCGTATCCCGATATGCCGTAGACCAGAAACAGCGTGAACAGAACGAGCGGCGGGTCAGACGACACCAGCGCAAAAACCAATACCAGCGCCAGCACGAACATGAACGGCACGCTCCTGCGGACGTTGAATGTCTTAAAACTGTAAAACGGCGCGTTGGACACCATCGTGATGCCCGCATAAACCGTGATGGCCCAGGCCAGCCAGGCCAGGTCGGGGCCGGTCGCGGTGATCCATTTGGTTTCCCGAAGATCAGTCACGACCCAGATAAGCCCGGCTATCAGAGCCCCAGAGGCCGGGCTTGGCAGCCCCTGGAAAAACCGCCGGTCAACCACGCCCACATTGGTGTTGAAACGCGCCAGCCGCAAAGCTGCACCCGCTACGTAAATGAAGGCTGCGATCCAGCCCCACTTACCTAAACCGCGCAGCGACCACTCGTAGACCATGACCGCCGGCGCGACGCCGAAAGCCACCATATCGGACAGGCTGTCGTATTGCTCGCCAAAGGCGCTCTGCGTGTTGGTAAGCCGTGCCACCCGGCCGTCAAGACCGTCCAGCACCATGGAGACAAACACGGCAACCGCCGCCTGCTCGAAGTGCTGATTCATTGCCTGCACGATTGCGTAAAACCCGGCAAAAAGCGAGGCAGTCGTGAGCGCGTTGGGCAGAAGGTAAATTCGCCGCGAACGCTGAGGCGCAAGGCCTTCCCGCTTCAGGTCAGACATGACTTATCCTGGGCATTCATCAGCACAGTATAGACGCCCGCCCGCCACCAGGAAAACAAACGGCCGCCAGAGGGCGGCCGCTGTGTCAGGCGGAAAACGTCTTAATTGCGCGAACGGTCGACCAGCTTGTTCGCCTTGATCCAGGGCATCATGGCGCGCAGTTTCTCACCAACGACCTCGATGGGGTGCTCGGCCATGAGGCGACGGCGTGACAGCAGGGTTGGCGCACCAGCCTTGTTCTCGAGGATGAATTCTTTGGCGTATTCGCCGGTTTGAATTCGAGCGAGCGCCTCTTTCATGGCAGCGCGCGCCTCAGGCCCGATCACCTTGGGTCCAGTGACGTACTCACCGAACTCGGCATTGTTGGAAATCGAGTAGTTCATGTTGGCGATGCCGCCCTCATAAATGAGGTCAACGATCAGCTTGAGTTCGTGCAGGCACTCGAAGTACGCCATCTCGGGCGCATAACCGGCTTCGACCAGCGTGTCGAAGCTGGCCTTGATCAGTTCCACCGCACCGCCGCACAGCACGGTCTGCTCGCCGAACAGGTCAGTTTCGGTTTCCTCGCGGAAGTTGGTCTCGATGATGCCCGCACGGCCGCCGCCAATGGCACACGCATACGACAGCGCAACGTCGCGCGCGCGCTTGCTCTGGTCCTGATGCACTGCCACCAGCATCGGGACGCCGCCGCCGGCTGCGTAGGTGGAGCGAACCGTGTGGCCCGGGGCCTTGGGTGCAACCATGACGACATCGATGTCTGCGCGGGGCATCACCTGGCCGTAATGGATGTTGAAGCCATGCGCAAACGCGAGCGTGGCGCCCTTCTTCAGATTGGGCTCCACGTCGTTCGCGTAGACCGCGGCAATGTGCTCGTCGGGCATCAGCATCATGACGAAATCTGCGCCCTTTACGGCGTCAGCGACTTCCGCCACATTGAGCTTGGCCTTCTTGACCTTATCCCACGACGGACCGCCCTTGCGCACACCCACCGTCACTTTGACGCCAGAGTCGTTCAGGTTTTGCGCATGCGCATGACCCTGCGAACCGTAGCCGATGATCGCCACCTTGCGGCCTTTGATCAGCTTGAGATCGCAATCCTTGTCGTAGAACACCTTCATCTGTTTCTCCTTGGTAGATAGCGGTAGACCGGCTGGTGCCGGCCGGGGTCAGACCTTTAGAACACGCTCGCCACGGGCGATGCCCGAGGAGCCTGTGCGGACGGTTTCGAGGATCGAGCTGCGATCGACCGCATCAATGAATGCATCGAGCTTTGCGCTGTCGCCTGTCAGCTCGATGGTGTAGGTTTTATCCGTGACGTCGATGATTCGGCCGCGAAAGATGTCGGCCATGCGCTTCAGTTCTTCGCGCTCTTTGCCCACTGCGCGCAGCTTGATCAGCATCAGCTCGCGCTCGATGTAGGGGTTCTCGATGAGATCAACCACTTTCACGACGTCAATCAGGCGATTGAGTTGCTTGGTGATCTGCTCCAGAACATCGTCAGACCCGCCCGTGACGATGGTCATGCGCGATAAAGAATGGTCTTCAGTGGGCGCCACCGTGAGCGTTTCAATGTTGTAGCCGCGGGCAGAAAACAGCCCCACCACCCGCGAGAGCGCGCCGGCTTCGTTTTCGATCAGGACGGAGATGATGTGTCGCATGAGTGTGCTCCCCATCAGAGATCTTCGGAACCGAGCAGCATCTCGGTCAGGCCTTTGCCACCCTGCACCATCGGCCAGACGTTCTCAGTGCGATCGGTGATGAAATCCAGGAACACAAGCCGGTCCTTGTACTTGCCAAACGCATCACGAAGCGCGGGCTCAACGTCTTCTGGCCGCTCAACGCGAATACCGACATGTCCATAGGCCTCGGCCAAGGCAACGAAGTCGGGCAATGCATCCATGTACGACTCGGAGTAGCGGCTGCCGTACTCGATTTCCTGCCACTGGCGGACCATGCCGAGATAGCGGTTGTTGAGGTTGACGATTTTTACCGGCAGGTTGTACTGCTTGCAGGTTGAGAGTTCCTGAATGCACATCTGGATGGAGCCCTCGCCTGTGACACAGGCTACCTGTGACCCCGGATGCGCCAGAAGCGTTCCCATGGCATAGGGAAGCCCGACACCCATCGTGCCGAGCCCGCCCGAGTTCAGCCAGCGACGCGGCTTGTCGAAGCGATAAAACTGGGCGGCAAACATCTGGTGCTGACCCACGTCTGAC
>VGHA01000277.1 GCA_016868375.1 Betaproteobacteria bacterium
CCCGGCCGCGAACACCTCGGCGTTCAACGACGCGAACCGTTACAACAAGGCGAGCGTGTTCCCGGACTTCCTCGGAACGCCCGCGGGGCAGGTGTATTACATCGACGATCTGGCGTACACCAAAGTGAATCCTTCGACCCCGGTGCTGTAACGATGACTGACTCACCCCCCTCAGCCCCGCTCGCGATCTTCATCTTTGGCGGAACCGGTGACCTGTCGTTTCGCAAACTGCTGCCAGCGCTCTTTATGGCATTTGCGCATGAGCGAATTCGCACTGACACGCGAATTATTGCCACCGGTCGGCAGGCGATGTCGGCGGATGCGTTTCGGCAGCAGGTGACAGCGCGGTCGGATGGGGGAGCGTCTCAAATATTTGGCGAAGAGGTCTGGCAAAAATTCTTGAGCCAGATCGACTACGTTGAACTCGACGCTTCCGATGCACATGGCTATTCAAAGTTAGGCCAGGGCGGCCGGTCAGGTGAAATCCGCGTGTTTTATCTGGCCACCGCGCCTGCGCTCTTCACCACGATCTGCGCGAATCTTGATCATGCGAACCTCATCGATAAGGACGCACGCGTTGTACTTGAAAAGCCACTGGGCCACGATCTCGCCTCGGCCCGTTCGATCAACGAGCAGGTGGCACGCCATTTCGCTGAAAATCGTATCTATCGAATCGATCATTACCTGGGCAAGGAAACGGTCCAGAACCTGATGGTGCTGCGTTTTGGCAACGCGATCCTGGAGCCACTCTGGCGCGCGCCCTACGTTCGTAGCGTACAGATCACCGTGGCAGAAACGCTGGGGGTTGGATCGCGGGCATCTTTCTACGATGGTACTGGCGCGCTGCGCGATATGGTGCAGAACCACCTGCTGCAATTGCTCTGCATTGTGGCAATGGAAGCCCCGATTTCTCTTGACCCGGATGATGTGCGGGATGAGAAGCTGAAGGTACTGCGGTCGCTTAAGCGCATGACTGCGGAAGAGGTGGCGCGGTACACCGTACGAGGGCAGTACCGTGCAGGGCTGGTCGACGGGGAGCACGCCCCGGCATACCTGTCCGAGGCAGGGGTTCCGGAGGATAGCGCCACCGAAACATTCGTAGCGCTTCGTTGCCAGATCAACAATCCGCGATGGGCGGGTGTGCCGATTTTCCTCCGCACCGGAAAGCGCTTGCAGGTGCGGCGCTCTGAAGTCATCGTGGATTTTGCGCGCTCACCATTTTCGCCCTTCGACGATGCTGACACCGAGTCCAATCGACTGGTCATCAGTCTGCAGCCTGAAGAGTCCATCAAGTTACAGATGTTGATGAAGGAGCCTGGGTCTGGGATGCGTCGCCGCCCCGTCACGCTCGACCTTGATCTTCATGAGGCGTTTAGTTCGCGTCGTGCCGAAGCGTACGAGCGGCTGCTGGTTGACATCACGCGCTCGCGGCTCACGCACTTCATGCGGCGCGATGAACTTGAGGCGGCATGGACCTGGGCTGATCCGATCGTCAAAGCGTGGTCCCAATCAGGGGCTACGCCTAAGCCCTACGCCGCCGGCAGCTGGGGGCCCGCAGCCGCGTCTGCGCTGATCGCATCCGAAGGCCTGGCCTGGCACGAAGAGGCGGTGAGCTGATGAACGAGCGCAAGCCCCCAACGGATGGCGTGCCGCTCCATCCGGTGCTGGCAAGCGTGACGGCGCGCATTATTGAACGTAGCCGCGAGCGTCGCGCTGCGTATCTGGCGCTCTGTGCCCGAACTGCTGAGCGGCCCCGTGGCGTGCAGCGCATGGGTTGCGCAAACGTGGCGCACGCGCTTGCAGCAATGCCAGTAAACGAGCGCCTTGCGGCCCTTGCACCCAAGGCAATCAACCTGGGTGTGGTCACCGCCTACAACGACATGCTTTCGGCGCATAAGCCCTATGAGCGTTACCCAGACATGCTGCGCCGCGCAGCGGCGGACTTAGGTGCAACGGCTCAGGTGGCGGGCGGCGTCCCCGCGATGTGTGATGGCGTGACGCAGGGCTTCGAAGGCATGGAGCTCTCGCTGTTCTCGCGCGATGTGATCGCGATGGCGGCCGCTGTTGCGCTGTCGCATGACGTGTTTGATGGTGCGTTAATGCTGGGCGTCTGCGACAAGATCGTGCCGGGCCTTCTTATCGGCGCGCTGCAGTTCGGTCACCTGCCAACGGTATTTGTTCCGGCCGGTCCCATGACCTCGGGGCTGTCAAACGTCGAGAAGTCCTCGATCAGGCAACGCTATGCGATGGGACAGGTCAGTCGAGACGACATGCTGAAGGCTGAGCAGGCTGCTTACCACGGCGAGGGCACCTGCACGTTTTATGGCACGGCAAATTCCAATCAGATGCTGCTCGAGGCCATGGGGTTACAACTGCCCGGATCGTCGTTCGTCAATCCGGGTACGCCGCTGCGCCATGCGCTCGACCTTGAAGCGGTTCGAGTGCTGGTGCGGCTCGCACGGGTTCGTGGTTCAGCGGGTTTCATCGGCTCAATCGTGAGCGAGCGGGCAATTGTCAATGCCATGGCAGGTCTGTTGGCCAGCGGCGGATCGACCAATCACACGATCCATCTGGTCGCAATCGCCCGTGCAGCGGGCATTCTCATCAATTGGGATGATTTTTCAGACCTGTCGGCGGTGGTTCCCTTGATCGCTCGGGTCTATCCGAATGGCCATGCTGATGTGAACGACTTTCACGCGGCCGGTGGCATGCCCGTGCTCATCAACGAATTGCTTGGGGCCGGCCTGATGCATGAAGCGGTGGATACCGTACTGGGCCCGGGCCTGCGGCGCTTTGCCGTGTCGCCTGGCTTGACGGGCGACGGAGCGCTTGCGTGGAAGCCCGCAGCGGGCAGTCGCGATCCGTCTGTGCTGCGCTCGGTTGCCAGCCCATTTGCCCTCGACGGTGGTCTGCGGCTGCTGTGCGGCAACCTGGGGCGTGCAGTGGTTAAGGTGTCGGCGGTCAAGCCTGAGCACCGTAGGGTTTGCGCGCCCGCAGTGGTGGTTGACAGTCAGGAAGAGCTCGCAGGCCGATTTGGTCGGGGCGAGTTGCAGCGCGATCTGGTGGCCGTGGTTCGAGGCCAGGGCCCGCGCAGCAATGGCATGCCCGAACTTCACAAACTGACGCCAATGCTGGGTGCGCTCCAGGACCAGGGTTTTAAGGTGGCGCTTCTAACCGACGGGCGAATGTCGGGGGCCTCGGGAAAAATACCGGCGGCCATTCATCTGAGCCCCGATAGTGCTGCATCAGGGCCGATCGTTCGTGTGCGTGAAGGCGACCTCATCGAAATTGATTGTGACCGAGGCACGCTGCATGCACAGGTGGACGACCTTGAGTGGCGCTCGCGTGAAGCCTGGGTGCCAGAGCCCAGCGAGAACGCGAACACGATCGGTCGCGGGCTCTTCGCACTGTTTCGCGATCATGCGTCGGCCACCGAGGCGGGTGCATCCGCGCTTTTGCGCTGAGGTCCGACATGGTTGATTTTCCGTCGTTTCGCTCCCGCGTCATTCCGGTGGTGTCGAT
>VGHA01000278.1 GCA_016868375.1 Betaproteobacteria bacterium
GTGAATACGGTTGAACAGGGCATCGCCGTGGTGCGCAGCGTGAACACCCCCGGGCTGCGAACCATGCTCGACACCTGTTCCGGCGGAAAAACCGAGACCTTGCCGCTGGACCAGGTGATCAGACACTATTGGCCCACCGGTCTGCTTGCGCACATTCAGTTCAATGACCGCAATCTTCGGGCCCCGGGGCAGGGCGATGATCGATTCGCGCCCATTATTCGTGCGCTGGCAGAACAGGGCTATACCGGATGGTTGGCGGTTGAACCGTTTGATTATCAGCCCGATGGCCCAGGCTCGGCTGCCTTCGCAGCGGGATATCTCAAGGGAACTTTGCAGGCGCTGGGGCTGGACTAGGCGTACCGCTGTTCTGGCCGTCGTCAGTCGGCCAGACGACGCATCGCTGACCACTCTGGCATGGCGGCGCTTGCGAACCCGACGCAATTGAGCGACCCGATTGAAAGGCTCCCGGCGCGAATGGCGACCCGCGTCGCGCCGTGGCTATGTTCGTACAGGTCGGCATGCGACTGCAGAAACCGCGCCTGTTCATCAGGCGGCAGGTTGGCCATTCCGTTGACATAGTGGTGGCCGTTCCGCTCCACATGGCTGATGCCAAGTAGATTGACGAGGGCCAGGTCCTGCTGCAGTGCGAGCCCAGCCTGAATCGTCAGGTCTTCCGCGCTCATGAAAAAGCGCCCTGGTGTGCCGCTTTGCGCGTTCCAGCAACTGCAGCGTGCCGCGTTCACCATCGAGCGCCAGATACCTTTGCAGGTTTTTGACGATACGCCGGTGTAGCCGAGTTCGCGCGCGCGCACGAAGGCGTCAAGCGTATCGTCCGATTCGTCGATGATGACCGGTGCGTGCTGGGCGAGTGCACGAATGTCGCGCGACAGGGCATTGGCGCGTTTGATGGGCTGCTCGATGAATACGACGCTTGCGACCAGTCGCGACAGGCGCGGATCGGTGTTCATGGCCGACCACAGGGCGGCGATACTGTCGACATCGTCATACTGCTCGTTGCCGTCGAGGGATGCCTGGTAGGGATGGGGCATCCGATCAAGCACCTGGGCGATGGCCGCCAGCCGCTCGATATCGTCCTTCAAGTTGCCGCCCACCTTCAGTTTGAACCAGCGATGACCATAGCGCTGAACGACTTGCTCGAGGGTTTCGGGTAAGCCGTCGTTGACCGCCTCGACGCCGGCAGGTCTGTCGCCCGCCGAAATCAGATCGACCAGCCCGACGGTGTGCCTGGCTTGAATGGTGGTGTCAGGGTTCAGGCTGGCGAGGAACGCCGGGAAATCGAAATCAGCCAGGTCTGGTGCGAGCGCGGTGGCGTTCAGACCCCCCAGGTTATGGCGCATGGCTGTGTAGAACGACACCTGCTCGGCACGGCACAGCGCATCGAGCAGTGCGCGATCAATCAGGGCAGGGCCGAAGTTGGCAGTCAGCGTGTTCAGACCCGCAGCCTTCGCCTGGTCGATGTGTGACAGATGGTTCGCCTCAAAGTGCCCGAAGGCGGTGGCGGCTCGCCCCTGTCGATAGGCCCGGCTTGCCAGGCGGGTTGCCGAGCGCAGCTGCTCGAAGTTGTCTTCGTTACTGAGGGCCGGGTTCTTGTCGAACCATTTTGGCGCGAGCAGCTCGGCCGAGGCGCCCTCGACTTCACGCCCGTCGGACAGACGAATCCGCGCTCGAACAAAGGCCTGCGGCGCAGCGGTCAGCGTGACGATGCCGAATCGGAATGGCATGCGCAGGCGAACGTCGCGTTCGAACAGGGCAAGGTCGACGATCTCAAACGTCGGCGCGATCTTGGAAGGAGCGTTCATGGATGGCATCGTAGCCCTGCGGTTTGCAGCAAAGCAAGCCGAGGGTGGGTGCTATGATCGCGCGCTCGTTTTTAGGGGGTTCCCATGCTTGACGCCAAGTCTCTAGACATCCTGTTTCGCAACGCCCGTTCCCAAAACGGCTGGCTCGCCGAGCCGGTCAGCGATGACCAGCTGCGCGCGCTGTACGACATCCTGCAATGGGCGCCCACCACGATGAACACGCAGCCGATGCGCATCGTGTTCGTTCGTTCTCAAGCGGGCAAAGAGCGGCTGCGTCCCGCGCTCAGCCCGGGCAACCTCGACAAGACCATGGCCGCGCCCTGCACGGCAATCCTCGCCTGGGACACCCGGTTCTACGAGAACTTCCCGCGCACCTTCCCGCACCGACCCGAAGCCAAGGAACTGTTCTCCGCGCCCGGCAAAGAACAGTTCGCACACCTGGCTGCGTTTCGCAATGCGTCGATGCAGGGCGGTTACTTCATCCTTGCCGCCCGCGCACTGGGCCTCGACTGCGGCCCGATGTCGGGTTTCGATAACGCCAAGGTGGATGCCGAGTTTTTCCCCGATGGCCGATTCAAGAGCAATTTCCTCTGCAATATCGGCAAAGGCGATCCATCGAAGGTGATGCAGCGTCTGCCACGGCTGGGCTTTGATGAGGCCTGCACGCTCGCCTGAGCGTCAGTCGGTTTTGACCCCGGCGTCACGGATCACTTTCGCGTAACGCTGGGTTTCGCTGCGCAGATGCGCAGCGAACGACTCCGGGCTGCTGGCAATCGCCTCGGCGCCCTGGCCTGCCAGTCGCTCCCTCACGTCGGGCAGTTTGACCAGCCGCGCAACCTCCGTGTGGATCCTGCGCGCAATCTCGGCCGAGGTTCCCGCCGGCGCGAGCAGCCCGAACCAGGTGGTCGCCTCGTACCCGGGCAGGGCTTCGGCCGCGGCGGGCACGTCGGGCAGCGCCTGCGACCGACCGGTCGAGGTCAGGGCAAGCGCGCGGATTCGGCCTGCTCTGACATGCGGCAGGAGCTGGGGCATGTTCTCGATGATCATCGACACCTGGCCCCCGATCGTGTCATTGAGCGCTGGGGCGCCGCCTTTGTAGGGCACATGTACCATGTCGATGCCCGCCATCGCTTTCAGCAGTTCGCCGGCAAGATGAACCGACGTTCCGGATCCAGCCGAAGCGAAGGTGAGCTTGCCGGGCTGTGCCTTGGCGAGGGCAATCAACTCGGGCAGTGTTTGTGCGTTGACGGAGGGGTGCACGGCGATCAGGCTGGGCACGGCAGCCACCAGCGTGATGGCAACCAGGTCACGCTGTGGGTCGTAGCCGAGCCTGGGCTGAAGGCTGGGCGCAATGGTAAGGGGACCGGTAACCCCAAGTACCAGCGTGTGCCCGTCGGGGGCTGCGCGTGCAACGGCTTCGACCCCGATTGTTCCGCCTGCACCCGCGCGATTCTCAACGATGACCGACTGCCCCCAGGCCTCGGCCAGACGGTCTGCAACGAGGCGTCCAATGATGTCGGATGTACCGCCCGGCGGATAAGGAACCACGATTCGCACGGGTTTCGATGGATAGGGCGTCTGAGCGAATGCCGCTGGGGCACAAAGTGCTGTGCCCAGCAGCCCAGCAATGAAAGCCCGCATGCAGGCGCGTCGGGTTGGCAGGTTCATCGTAAGCTCCAGATTATGGCGATGTG
>VGHA01000279.1 GCA_016868375.1 Betaproteobacteria bacterium
CGCCGGAATTACTTATTGCCGGTTTTCAGAGATAGGAGGGCGTCGGCGGGGTGACCACGATGACGCTACGCCTGCCTACGCTTGCCAAGGCTTCACCGAAGCCTTAGTTGACACACTCTCCGCCAGCCATTCGAGGACAACCATGCGCCTCACCGTGTCGCAGGCACAAGCGATTCGTCAGATTGCTCAGGAAATGTTTGGCGACCAGGTCCGTCTGACGCTGTTCGGATCAAGAGCCAGAAGCGATTTGAAGGGCGGAGACGTTGATCTGCTTGTTGATGTTTCCGCTCCGGTAAACGAACCTGCAGTGATGATGGCGCGGCTGTCCGCACGGGTTTCGCGAGCGCTCAATGGGCGGAAGGTTGATGTGCTGATCGGCACTCCGAACTTGAATGAATTCGCCATCCATAAAATTGCCCGTCAAAGCGGGATCGCGCTGTGAAGCTAAACGCCTCGCTCCAGGCCCGGCTTGCGTTTTTTGTTCGCGTTGTCGGTAAAGAAACGCGGCATCTGCAGGACACAGACGGACGGTTATTCAGCGAAATTTCCTGCGCAGAAGACCTCATCGGCATTGACGACAATCCATTGCTATCGGAGAGGCTGGAAGCATTCGTCGGGCGCTTCGGACGGTTGCAAGATTCGCTTGCGGACAAGTTCCTGCCAGCGCTGTTGGACGCGTACGCTGAGCCACGCGCGGCGGCGCTCGAGAACCTTGACCGTGCCGAAAAGCTTGGCTGGGTCGACTCGGCCGATGACTGGATTGAAGCGCGGCGCCGTCGTAACCTGATGGTCCACGAGTACATTGAGGATCGCGTGATCCTGTTTGATGCACTGATGGCGGGGCATCGATTTGTTCCTACGCTGATTCAGACATCGTCCCGCTTTTCCGCACAGGCTGGTCGATTGATCGATGCCGAGGGCGCAGCCCGGGGTACGCACGGGTAGTCGCCAGGCCTCCAGCTTCCTAGTGGACGCACTATTGACGCGCAAGACTCGAGTGGTGGTGAAACCGCATCGCGGATCTCCGTGGGTCGTGGACGGATCAGGGTTGCAGGGGTCAGAGCTTCGCGTCGTTCCAGTCAGCCTGCGGCTCGGGCGGCTCGGCAGCGAGGCCCGTTGCGCGGATCGCGCCGATAGCGCAGAACTCGTCCTTGTCAGACGCATCGCCACTGATCCCAACCGACCCGATCGCCTGGCCAGCAGAATCGATGATCAGTACGCCGCCTGGCGTGGGAATGAAACGGCCGTCGGAGGCCGCAGCAAGCGCCGATTGAAATGTGGGACGGTTGGCCAGCCGATCGCGAATCTGCCGGGTTGACATGCCCATGCCCAGCGCACCCCAGGCCTTGCCCATGGCGATATCGGCACGCAGCACCCCGCTGCCGTCTTCGCGACGGAAGCTCACCAGGTTGCCACCCGCGTCGAGCACCGCCACGGTAAGCGGCAACAGACCGTTCGCTCGCCGCAATTTGAGCGCTTCGATGCAGATCTGGTCCGCGATGTCGAGCGACAGTGTTGAACGAATCGGAACGAGATGGTCTGCCATGGTTTCAGCCTCTCGCCTGGTCGCCGAGTTGATCAACGATTGGTTTCCACTTGGCCAGCTCGGCTCGTGCGAAACGCTCGGCATCGGGTCCAAAGTGCACATCGGCAAACATCGACTGCGACTCGAGCTGCGACCGCAGCGCAGGGTCCGCCATTGATCTGCGGCTTGCTTCGGCGAGTACGCGGATCAGATCGCCTGGCGTATCGCGAGGCACAGTCACCACATTCCACAACATGGCCTCAAACGGCTCGGCGAGGCCGGCGGATTCGGCCACCGTTGGGATATCAGGCGCCGATGCCGCGCGACGGGCACTTGCGATACCAACGATCCGCGCCTTGCCTGCCTGATGCTGCGGCAGCATAGGCCCCAACGTATCGATGGCCATCTGCAGCGTGCCGCCCAGAAGATCCTGCCTCGCGGGGGCACTACCCTTGTAGGGAACGTGCGCGATTTGCGCCCCGGTGAGCTGCTTGAGTCGCTCGGCAGCGATATGCATCATGGTGCCGCTACCCGGCGAACCGTAGCTCATGCTGCCGGGCTGCGCCCGCGAGCGCACGACCAGTTCCCCGAGCGTGGCGGGCATTTGCGGATGCACTGCGAAAACCAGGGGTGCGCCGCCCAGAACGCCCACCCAGGCGAAGTCGGCAAGCGAATCGAATTGCGGCTTTGGCTGAATGAGGTTGTAGAGCACATGGGTGGACGCGGTACCAAAGAGCAGCGTATAGCCGTCGGGCGCGCTGCGTCGAACCTCGAGCGCGCCGACGGCGCCGGATGCACCCGCCTTGTTCTCGAGTACCACCGGCTGCCCGAGCTGCTGGCCCAGCGCAGTGGCATAAAGTCGGGCGAATGCGTCGGTGGGTCCACCCGGTGGAAAGGGGACCACCATTCGCAGCGGGCGGGACGGCCAGGCGCTCTGAGCCGATAAAGGCAACGCCACCGGCGCGCAGGCGAGCGCCGCGCTGGCGGCAATCAGTTGTCGTCGATTCATTCGCGTCGCTCCTTTCTGCGATAGCAGCCAGCAGGGCACAATGCAGGCCATCACGTTGAATCCAACCCCAGCATCCTACCCTCCCATGGCACGTACACATATCCTCAGCACTCCGGCGCTGCAGTTCGGGGAGTGCTGGATATCGGTGTCACAGCGATGCTTCGGCAGAGACCCGGTTGCACTCAAACGCGCTCGACCTGATCAAACCGACTAAACAAGAGAGGCTGACATGGGCAAAAACGTCATCGGTGCCGTACTGACACTTGTTTCAACCTTGGTCTTTGCTCAAGCACCGCAACTGCGCGAGGCCACCTGGATCGCGAACGACTTTCGCTTCCACACCGGGGAGACGATGTCCGAGGTGAAGTTGCACTACACGACACTCGGCGAGCCCAACAATGACGTAGTCGTCGTGTTGCACGGCACGACTGGCTCGGGCACCCGCATGTTGGGCCCCGCGTTTGGCGGCGAGCTGTTTGGCCCTGGTCAGCCGCTAGATGCTACGAAGTACTTCATCATCCTCCCCGACGCCATCGGTCACGGCAAGTCAAGCAAACCTTCCGACGGGCTTCGCGCCAGGTTCCCGCGATACAACTATGACGACATGGTGCTGGCGCAATACCGTCTTGTCACTGAGGGGCTGGGTTTGAAGCGCGTGCGCCTCATCATCGGCAACTCAATGGGCGGCATGAACGTATGGCTCTGGGGTGTGAAATACCCCGATTTCGCCGACGCGCTGGTGCCGATGGCATCCATGCCCGTCGCCATGTCCGGCCGAAACTACATCATGCGTCGCCTAATCGTGGACTCGATCCGGAACGACGCCGACTGGAAAGGCGGGGACTACACCGTACAGCCCAAAAGCGCTTTGTTCGCGCAGGTTTACTACAACTTCGCCACCAACGGCGGCAACCAATCGCTGCAGCGCCAGGCTGGTACCCGCGATGCAGCCGAAAAATTGCTG
>VGHA01000280.1 GCA_016868375.1 Betaproteobacteria bacterium
TGTTCGGGGGACCACACCCTTAGCTGCGAGCCGGCAGCACCGTGCCGACGCACTCGCCGAAACCGATTCCACGAAACCCTGCACGCTGCGCTCGCCCACGAAAGATCACAGTATCGCCGTCCGCCAGGAAAGTACGTGACTCGCCATTCTCGAGGGCGACAGGGCGCTTGCCGCCCTCGGTGATTTCGATCAGGGCGCCAGACTCTCCCGGCCCGGGCCCCGATTGCGTGCCACTGCCTATCAGATCACCCGGGCAAAGATTGCACCCATTGACCGTGTGGTGCGCGACCATTTGTCCGACGGTCCAGTAGTTGTGGCGGAAACTGGTGGCGGACAGTCGATGGGGACGCGATCCTGCGGCAGCCATCTGTTCGGTAAGCAGCCACGCCTCGAGGCCGATATCAAATGCGCCCTGACCGCGATTGGCTGATGACTCGAGGTAGCCGACGGGCTGCGGTTCATCCGGCGCGCGATGCCATGCAACCCGGAACGGCTCGAGCGCCTCGGTGGTAACGACCCAGGGCGATACGGTGGTCGCGAAATTCTTGCTAAGGAGCGGCCCGAGCGGCTGGTACTCCCACGCCTGGATGTCCCGCGCTGACCAGTCATTCAGAAGCCCGAATCCAAAAACATGCTGATCGGCTGCATCCAGAGCAATGGGCTCACCCAAAGCGTTGCCGGTTCCAATCCAGATCGCCAGTTCAAGCTCATAGTCGAGCCTTCGGGTCGGTGCAACGATAGGCGTTACCGCACCAGGCGGCATGAGTTGACCGGTGGGGCGGACGAATCGTTGTCCACTGATGCCGATGGAAGACACCCGAGCGTGATAACCGCAGGGCAGCCACTTGAAGTTGGGCATCAGCGGGTTGTCCGGCCGAAACAGGCGTCCGACATTGATCGCGTGATCGATTGAGGTGTACATGTCGGTGAAATCACCGATTCGCGCGGGTAGATCGAATTCGGCCTGACTGATCTTGATCAGGGTAGGCTCAAGCGTCGCCCTAGCGGGCGAGCCCTCGCGCAGACCTTGTGAAAGCGCGAGCCTGAGCGCACGCCAGCGCAAGGGCCCCAGCGCCATCAGCCTGTTCAGTGAAGGCGCCGCGCACGCCAAGGACGCCTCGCGGGCGATTGGGTCGATGCCGGGAAGCGCTCCCAAGGCGGTCGGGGCAACAATCGCGTCTCCAATTGCAACCCCCACCCGGAAGGGCTCCGACGAACCAGCGTTACGGAACACACAAAACGGCAGGTTTTGAATCGGAAATTCTGCCTCGGGAGTGTTGGCCGAAGCGACCCAGCTCAGGAGCGAAGAATGGTGGGTTTCGTTGATCATGGCAGGAGGCTCAAGGTCAGTGTCAACGCCGGCCGTCGCTTTTGTTTGCTTACGATGGGCGAAAGGGGAGGGAGGGAGACGGTCCGCATGAGGGTCTCGCAGTCAGGCCAGGAGCCCGTATTGTAAGAGGCTGTAACCGCTGTAAGGCGGGATGGCGTCGGCGGATGGCAGCGGCAGCACGGTTTGTTACAGTGAGCGTTGGGTCTGAAAACCTCAAGGTGGCTCGATTGAACAGATTGATGTCTTCGATCAGGGTTGGTTGCTCTCTGGCGGTGTTCGCCTTGGCGGGCGCCACCACGACGCATGCGCAAACCGGGCAGCAGCGCGCTACGCAGTCGGGGCCGCCTCCCGCGCCCAGGGCGCACTCTCAAGCGCATCGCCCGGCGGCAATCCCTGCGGCTCACCGGTTTGACTCCGCCGCGCACCGGCCCCATCTACCTGCCGTGCATGGCCCGGGACACTATCGTCCACATCGCCACGTTCACGGTCCGTCAGTCAGGGTCTGGTTCGGGCCACCGCCGATTTACTATGCGCCAACGCCTTATTGGGCCTACCCGCCGTACGTATATCGGCCGGTTCCACCTGTCGTGGTGGTGCCTGCCGCACCGCCACCCGTGTATGTGGAGCGCAGCCCCGAGGCCCCTGTTCTTGAGGCACCGCGATCTGGCTTCTGGTATTGGTGCGAAAGCCGCTCTGCGTATCATCCCGCAGCGCCTGATTGCCCTGAAGGGTGGATTCAGGTTCCACCGCAAGCGGCACCGGCTCAGTAACAGCTAGCATGTTCCATCCTCGCCCGAACAATTGGAGTTGCGCCATGCGATATTCCCCGACCTCCTCAAGCCCCTGGTGGCGCCGCGCCAGAACGCTCACCCTGGTGACCGCCGCGCTGGCATTGGGCGCCTGCGCAACCGCGCCCACGGGTCCCTCGATGCTGGTTTTGCCCGGTAGTGGCAAGAGCTTCGACACCTTCCGCTTCGACGATTTTGAATGCCGCAACTTTGCAACGGCCCAGGCGGCAACGCCCGCAGCCGAACAGGCCAGGCAGGACAGCCTCGTTCGCGGCGCGGCGCTCGGTACCGTGGTGGGTGCCATCGCTGGCGCGGCAATCGACGGCTCACGAGGCGCTGGCGTGGGTGCCGGTACCGGACTCATCATCGGCACCGCCTCGGGTGCCTCAAGCGGTGCAGGTGACAGCTACAGCGCCCAGCGCCGGTACGATCACGCGTACATTCAGTGCATGTATTCGAAAGGCCATCGCGTTCCGGTCGATGGGCGGCTGAGCGAGCAGACGGGTCAGCGCGCGGCGCCCGCTACGGCACGCCCAGCAGTGCCTGCGCCACCGGCGGGTAGTCCGCCGCCGCCGCCGGCTGGGGCTGTACGCTGAACAGCCCCGCGCGCGAAGCGACCCGGTTTGCGGGGATTTGACTTTCCGGCTAGCGTACCGCGTCGGCCGGTTTGACCGGCTTTTACTGTTGCGCCAAGGAGTTGGTCATGTCTTTCTTCCGCGTCGGTCGCCTCGCTTTATTTGCCATTTTCGCCTTCGGATCATCCAGTCTGTGGGCAGCATCGGGCGCAGCTCACGGTGCTGAACACGCTGGGGCTCACCACCCGTCGCTCAAGCTTACGACCGGCGTATTTCACTGCGAGATGAACCGCAGAGTCGAGCTTCGCCAGGTTTCGGAAGATCGCAAGAGCGCCATCCTCTACTGGGAGCGGCGCAATTACACGATGCAGGTTGTCGCCACACAAACCGGCGCACTCCGGCTCGAAGACAAAACCTCCGGTCTTACCTGGATCACCATACCGGGAAAGTCCATGCTGCTTGATACCAAGCAGGGAAAGCAGCTCGCCAACGAATGCCGCGCCTGAGCGGGCATCAGATGTCCATGGGTTCGCTACAGGACACGTCATCTGGGGACGCGATTACCTATCCGTTTTCCGCGAAACCCTCATTGGGCGAAACCATTGAGATTGCGCCCGGCGTGCTATGGATCAGGATGAAGCTGCCGTTCACGCTCAACCACATCAACCTTTGGGCAATCGACGACGGCGATGGATGGGCTGTTGTCGATACGGGTGTTCAAGACGCCGATACGGCCCACGCCTGGCGCCAGATCTTCGCTCAGGGATTTCGTCAGCGCCCAGTCACCCGCGTCTTCGTCACGCAC
>VGHA01000281.1 GCA_016868375.1 Betaproteobacteria bacterium
AGTAGTCGTTGCGCCGTCGGTAACACTTGCCACCGAGACAATGAGCGTCAGTGTGCCGGTACCCTCAACCGTGGCACGCGATGCGGCGGGCACCAGCGCAAGCGGCGTGGCCGTTGCTGATCCGGCCTCAACGACAACGCTTGGAGGAAGCGACAACGCCACCGTCGCCGCGGTAGAAGGTGCCTGGATCAGCGTGATGCTGGACCGCGCCGTACTCACCCTCACCGGCTCACCCGCTTCACCGAGCGTGTTCACCACCACCGTCAGCGTCGCGTTGCCGGTGCCCGTGAAGCTGATGGCCCCCGCACGTGACGCATACGCATTGATCTGCGCCGCCGTGCCGCGCAGGATGAGCGACGATCCATTGCCTGCGACAAGCGCCGCGACGCCATCGGACCCTTTGAGCGCGGCATCCGAGTCTGTGAGCCAGCTGAGCGACGAGCCGCCGTTCGCCACGCTGATCGTGGCCTGCAGAATTCGCTCTGCGTTGATGGCGCCTGTGCTGTTCAGATCAGGCGCACCAACCAGGTTTGCAGGCAGCCGCAGCTCCCCGCCCGACGGCAGCGTGTAACCCGCTGGCACCGTCAGTCGCGGCCCATAGCCGATTGACTCGCTCACCCGTATGTCCGTGGTCAGCGTGCCGCTTGCCTGAGAGCCGCCCTGGCCCTGTGCGCTGATGGTAAGCGTCGCCCCGCTGTTGGCCACCTCGCGCGAATACCGAACCTTGCCCGCCGACAGATACGTGTTGATCTGCGAGGCAGTGCCATAGAAGGTGACGCTAGCGGCTCCGCCTGTGGCCGACGGACCCAGCGATGCCGAGTTGGGTGCATCCGACACTTTCAACCCTGCGTCATCAACCCAGTAAAGCTGGCCCGCGCTGGCCGTGATCGTGACCGTCAGGTGCTGTGACGCAGCGCTCGTGCCGTTAACAATCCCCAGGCTCTCCACCGCATCGGCGGCGAACGCGATCGGTGCGCGCGCGCCCGGTGTGGTGATGACGGCCGTGGGAAGCTTCAGACGCACGCCGTTCACCACTGCTGGCGTGGAAGCCGGTGCGCCAAGCCCAACCTTGACGCTCGACGCACCCACCGCATTGGCAACACTCAATTGGAGCTGAAGCGGCTGCGCGCCAGAGGCCAGCGCCGGCCCCTTGTACGTCACGCGGTTGCCCGCGCCCTCGAGCAGCGCCTCAAGCTCCGAGGCCGTGCCGGTGACCGTGATGAGCCGCGGCGTGACGGTGGCGGTGAGCGCAGTGAGCGCCGCAGCATCAAGTGCCACGCCCGCCGAGTCGACCAGCGACAGCCCCTGGCCCGCGCCCAGAGAAAGCGCAGCGCTCCCGGGCAGTTCAAGCGACAGCTTCAGCTTCGGCTGCGTGCTGCCGCTTGCGGTGTTGTCCGAAAGATCAACACCCGAAAATCGCAGATCCGATGCGCTGTCAGCCGTGATCGGCATGCTGGCGGGCAGCGCAACAATGCTGGGCGTGCCGCCCAGCGAAGGCGCCTGCAGACGAACGCTCGCGCTCGCTGACGCGGCGCTCACCGTGGCCGGCGCAACCGGGTCGATCGCAAGCCCCACCCGCAGCGTTCCAGCAGGGGCCGAGGTGGTGCTGCCGGAGGCGTGCTGAAGCTCGATTCGGTTGGCCGCGCCGATAAAGCCGTTCACCGCATCCACCGTACCGCGGATAACGAGCGTGCCCGTACCGCTTCCCGTGACGGTCACCGAGGCATCGCTCACGACCGTTTCGGCGCTGGCAATTGCCGCGCCGCCGGTGGCTCTGGCTACCAGCACCGCATTGGCGGGTGCCTCCAGCGTGGCCGCCACCAGCGTGCTGGCCGACCCCGCAGCAAACGGCGCGTTGGTAAATCGCACCGGCGTGCTGCCCGCTGACTGCAGCGCCAGCCGATCGGGCAGGCTGATGGTGGGCGTGGCGCGCGCGCCGCTGGTCGCAGCGATCGTGATACCGAATTCACCCTGCGCGCGAAGCGCGGCCACATCCACCGACTGCACGCTGATCTGAACGGTATCGGAAGCGGTGCCGGTGAAGCGAAGCTGTCCGGCAGCGATGAGCGCATCGAGCGCGTCCGCCGTGCCGGTCAGCGTAAGCGACGTGATGCGAGATCCGCTCGTGACGCTGGCAACCGTTGGCGCAGGCGTGATGCCCGCAACATCCGCAGACAAGGAGCCGCCTGCCACGCTCAAGGTCAGTGCAAGATTGCCTGCGCCCGTGAACTGCAATCGATCCAGACCCAGCAGCAGTGCGGTGCTTGCGCCCGCCACCACCTCAAACGATTGCGGCAGCACGAGACCGGGCGAAGCGCGCATCGGCACGGCGTTCAGCGCGATCTGCGAGGTGGCGCGCAGGCCCGCGCGCTCGGCCACCCACTCAAGGGTTCCGGAAGCGCCCTGATACTGCAGATTGCCGGGCACCTTGAGCCATGCGTTGATGGCGGCGGGCGTGCCGGTTAGCGTGATCGTCTGCCGTCCGTCGACCGTGTCACCCGATACCAGTACGCCATCCGCGTTCGGAGCGGCGCTTGACGCATCATCACTGAACGCACCGAGTACGCCCGAGGCAGGCGCAGTAAGCGTCAGCGTCACCGCACCGCTGCCGCCCGTGGCAGCGACCGCATCGTTCGCAAAAATCAGCGCGGTGCTCGCTGCACCCTGCGCGGTGTTCAGCGCCGCAGGCACGGTCAGCGAGAGCGACGGTGCCTGCGTCTGCGAACCAAGCCCGGTAAGCGTGGCTTCGCCGGCGGCCGTGACCACCGCCCCCTGCGCGCCATCAGAGGCCACCGAAATGGCGAGCGTGCCGGCCGATCCGCTATAGCGCAGCTTGCCCGCGGCCGACAGATAGGCGTTCAGCGCGCTGGCCGTGCCGGTGAAGGTGCGCGCAAGCGCGCTGCCGCCCACCAGTACGCCATCGGCATTGGCGGTCAGGCCGCTGTCCACGGCCACCGCATCATCATTGATCACCGCGAACGCACCCGAGGCCGCCGCTACGGTAACGGTCAGCGTGCCACTGCCGCTGATCGCATTGGGCGCGAGGCGAATGTCGCCACCCAGCGTGGGCAGCGAGAAGCTGGCGGGTATCGCGAGCGTGGGCCCGGCCACTGCGGCTTCGGCCGCGGGCTTGGTGGTGATTGCGATGGCGCCCACGCTGCTGACCGCGCCCACCACGCGCAACTTCAGCGTGGTCGCAAAGCTGCTGTCGTACCAGGCCGCGCCAGGCTGACTGAAGAAGTTGTTGAGCGCATCAACCGTGCCGGTCAAGCGTGTGGCCACGTGAACCGTGCCGCCCTCAACCAGGGTGAAGTTCGCGCCGGCGCCTGTGGTCACGCCCGAGGTCAGCGTAAAGCTGAGCCGATCGGCTGGCGCTTCGATATCAAGCACCACCGCATCGGTGCCGGCGGCAGACTGCAGCAGCGCGCCAAGCAGAAGTGGTACCTGCGCGCCCGAGGTGGCAATGAG
>VGHA01000282.1 GCA_016868375.1 Betaproteobacteria bacterium
CGCGACGAATCCGATCGAGTTCCGCCTGCGGTAACTTCATGAGCGGAGGTCGCACGACGGCGCGCGGCAGCTTGCCCAGCATCACCAGTGCTTCCTTCATCCGGTTATGCATGTCGACCCACGGCTCGCTGTAAAACACCTCAGCGGTTGGGAAGATCCGATCACTGATCTGGCGCGCCAGCGCGAGATCGCCCGCCTTCACCGCACGAAACAGCTGCGACTGCAGGTCAGCGATGACCGACCCGCTGCCCGACAACAGTCCGTTGCACCCCAGCACCAGCGACGTGAACAGCCAGGCACTGTGAGTCGTCAGCACATTGACGGAGCGCGGCAACGACTGCAGCACGCGTACCTGACGCTCGTGAAGTTGCGGATTGGCAGACCAGTCTTTGATTGCGCGTACGGTCGGCACCTCCTCGATGATTCGAAGCAGCGTTGAGAGGGGATAGCCCTGCCCACCTGACAGAGGATACTGAAAGGCGATCAGCGGCAGATCGGTGACTTCGGCGATTCGGCGAAAATGCTCCACCGCCATCTCGGGCCGCTGTCCAAAGGTGTAGATGCCGGACGGAAACACCAGCAGCGCAGATGCGCCGCCCGCGTGCGCCATCTTCGCGATGCGCTGAGCCTCGAAGCTGCCCTCCGCGTAAACGCCCTGGATGACGTGAGTGCGTTCAGCCATCTCTTCAACGGTGATCTCAAGGATGCGCCGCTGCTCATCAAGCGTGCAGCTGGCCACCTCGGAGGCATGCGCATTGGTGGTGATTGCCGTGACGCCCGGCACTGATGCGACATCGCGGATGTGAGCGCGGTAGTTCGCTTCGTCGATCGAAAAGTCATCAAAGAAGGGAAGCAGGACTGCCGGAATGACGCCTTCAGGCTGGTAGCTGGACATCGTCGTGGTCCGCGGATGGATTGGCAGGCACCCTACACCGCGAACGTCCAGGCGAGCAAGCGAGACGGTCGCCCGTCTGCCCGCCATCGTTCCGAAGTCTGCTTAAATGGATCGCTTCAACCCAAACGGTAGGTTCGCGCTGCCGTGTCGTGAAGAACGGCCCGCTGGTCATCAATCTACAGGTGATCAATGCATTTTCTAAACACCTGAAATAGCCTCTGGTAGTCCGTCCATAATTTTTCAACCGGAAAGCTGCTGCCAAACATGCAGCGAGCGGGACCGAACCAGGCCAGGGTGTCATGCACGATGGGCTGCCAGATTTCAGCCGAGAAGCGGCGCGCAAACGTGGTCAAAGCCGACAGCTTGGTACTGACATTTGGGCAACCGGACAGCGCCTGCATGCCCGCGCGCCACTGCGCCAGCGTCGCGGGGTTTCGATCGGTCAGCATGCTTGCGTGAAGCAGGACGATCTGCAGGTCTGGAAAGGCGCTCGCAAGATCGGCCGCATCGCCCATCTGACTGGGAAACACCTGCAGGTATTCATCGGCCAGATAATCCCGCCGAATCGATTCATACTCACTGAAGATTCTCGGCACTGGCGGACCATCAAGCCATGCAAGATGTGTGCGGCGCCATAGGTGGTGGTGTGCATCAATGACCGGAATATCGAGGCGGGTGCTCATCGCTGGCGCTTGGGCGTGGCGGGTGGGTGTCTGTCAAGGGGCTTGACTCTACTGTGGGGGATTCAGCGCGTGAAGACAACAGTTTGCGGACAATGCGTCGCTTACCGGTTTCCGCAGCTCACCGTGGGAGTCCTCGACGTTGTCCGACGTTCCTAATCCCGCTTTACCCGCATCCCAGTCGCCTTACTTCAGGCCAGGGGAGCGCGTGGATCTCGCACGCTTGCAGCGCGAGTTGCATGGGCTTGATTGCGATGGGTCGCTTTCAGGACGCGAGCGCGCGTCGGTCGATTTTCACTGGTACAGCCCGGTTCTGTCAACCGCACTCGCCGGTCGTCTGTCCGATCTGGTGGTTCGGCCACGCGATATCGATGAGGTAATCCGTGTTGCCGCTGCCTGCGTACGGCTCCGGGTGCCGCTGACAGTTCGAGGCGCGGGGACAGGAAATTACGGTCAGTGCGTGCCCCTTCACGGGGGCGTCAGTCTGGACATGTCGGCACTGAACCGGGTGATGGCGATCGGTGACGGCTGGGCTCGAGTGCAGGCGGGCATCGTGATGCACGACCTGAATGAGGCAGCACGCGCGAGCGGTCAGCAGTTGCGGATGTGGCCCAGCACCGAGCGGATCGCAACGCTGGGCGGCTTCATCGCGGGAGGCCACTCGGGAATCGGATCGATACGCCACGGCATCCTGGCGGATCCTGGCAACGTGCGGGCTCTGCAGGTTGTCACGTTGGAGGATCCGCCGCGACGGGTAGAGTTGCTTGGCGCTGATATTCAAAAGGCGCACCACGCCTATGGCACCAATGGCATCATCGTTGAGATCGACATTGCCCTGACGCCGTCCGTCAACTGGCAGCATCTGATCGCGTTGTTCCCCGACTACCGGGCGGCGCTCCAGTGCGGGCTCGATGTAGGCCGCAAGGTCTGCGAGCTCAGCCACTCAAAGCCCTTTGAAATCTTTCAATTGAGCGCGGTGGAGCGGCGCATCACGCCGTATTACGACGGCCTGCGCGAGCGGCTCCGTGACCAGGACGCGATATTTGCGCAGGTTGCGCCGCAGTCCGAAGCGCTGTTTGAACAGCTGGTGCGATCGGCCGGTGGGCATGTGGCGGTGCGTGGCACTGAAACCGACCTGATCGCACAGGGGCTGCCAAGCGCCACCGAATGTGCCTACAACCACACAACGCTGCAGGCGCTCAAGACGGATCGCGGCGTCACCTATCTGCAGGTGGCCTATCCCGTTCCATTTAACCCCGAGTTGGTGAGCGCACAGTGCGATCGGTTTGGCGATGAAGTGTTGATGCACCATGAATTCAGCCAGGCGGGCGGTGCGCTCACGGTGTTTGCATTGCCACTGGTGCGCTATTTCGATGAACAGCAACTGCGCGAACTCATTGCCGCTTTCGAAGCCGACGGGTGTCTGGTGTTCGACCCGCATACCTGGGTGCTTGAAGATGGTGGCATGAAGCAGGTCGATGAACTGCAGCTTGAATTCAAGTTGCAGGCAGATCCGCTGGGCTTGATGAATCCCGGCAAGGTCAGAGCCTGGGATGAGCGCATGTTGGGGATACCTGGCGGCACCTTATAAGGAGAATGACCCAATGAGTGCATCCGATACCCGTACCGCCCAGCCGCTCGCGCGCTACGCAGCCTGGCGCCGCGCCGGCGATCTGGTGTTGTTGTCGGGCGTCATTGCGGTTGAGCCCTCCAGCGGCACCATCGTGCGCGGCTACGCCGACATTCCCCCTGCAGCGCGAGCACTGATCGGTCAAACCGGCGAGTTCTCAACGGATGCCAAGGAAGGGCCCGTGCTGGCGCAGTCGTGGTTCGTGCTCGACCGTATCCGTGCAACCGTGGAAGACGCGGGCGGCACCATG
>VGHA01000283.1 GCA_016868375.1 Betaproteobacteria bacterium
GATCGTGAGGCCCGGCGCGTCTTGGGGTGGAAAAGTCTCCGATTCGTTGAAATCCTTCTGGAACGTTGCATAGACCGGCTCCGGAGGCGGTGCCCAAATTGGGGCTCGGTCTAAGTCCACGATCCAAGTGCAGCTTGCCTCAGTAAGCCGCCCGTTCCAGCGGCCGTTCATGGCGACGAGCGCCACGCACCCCAGGCAAGCCAGCAAGAACGCCCACCGAAGAAAGTACATTTTTGTTTAGCCGAACAGGTGATTGAGCGGATTTCGCGAGAACGCCCCACAAACGACATGATATCCAGGTCCGAAGAACACGCTGCGGCGGCCTGTTCTCTCGCGCTCATCCTTTTGGCGCTTCACTCGCGCAAACTTCGACTTGCCCACCCTCACCACGCGTGCCCCATTGTGCCACCGACCGCGCGCGAGGCATCCCCTGCTGGGCGAGAGCTGTCTGAGCCCCAGCAGGGTGCATGCCGAGTGCGCTCGCCCGCGACGCCGAAAAGACGAACTCCTATCAAACTAAAAGAGCGCCCGTCCTGTCTGGACGGGCGCGGGTCGAAGCCCCCAGTGACTGGCAACGTTACCGGCTCAATCTTTCCGGATTTCAATAACCAAACCGGTGAAGGTGTTGGTTTCGGTCTCGTTCGGGTCACCGTCGAGCTTTCCAAAGTCACTGCTATTCTTGACAGGAGCAGTTCCGAGTGAGTTGTAGATGGTGTCTGCCGTCACACCAATCCAGTGTTGTCCACCATTTACAACAACAATGTAATAGCTGCCCTCGTTTGTAAACAGAGAGCGCAGGCTGGCGGGACTGGCTGCGGCGTCAACAACCTGCGTCTCGGCGTCAGGAAAAGCCGTGGCAAAGATCGCGAGCTCAGCTTCTACAAAGGCAGAAGTAAACTGCAGATCCATGCTATCCCGATCGATGTAATACCGCTCCATCCTGTAACCAGTCGCTTTCAATACATTCAAAATACTGCTGGGGGGGGTTCGCGGCCCACCGTGTGCGGCTTCAACCGCCGCTTCAGTATAAACAGTCGGAAGCGGTGTTCGAAAAAGGCTGTCTAGTTCTCTTGATGGCAGACCGGCAGGGTAGTTGAGGTTGGTCTGGGCGTAGATGAGCTGCCACATTGCCAGTATGTCGCCATAGAGGTCAGCGTTGTTGATCAGCACCTTCTGCGCAATCAGGGTTTGCCTGATACCGCAGGTGTTGTCGCCGTTAGTAGTGGGCTGGAGGAACAGATCATTGCACGGGCCCCATGCGCCCAGCAGCTCCGCGAGGTCGACGCCATCGACCACGCCATCGTCATTGATGTCGGCATCCGCGTTGTTCGTGCCCCACACATCAAGGAGCATGCCTAGGTCTCCGCCCTCCACAACGCCGTTGTGATTGATATCAGCCGCCGAGCACTGCGCCGCGGCGCGCTCGGCGCAACCGAGCACGGCAATCAATACGGACGCGAGGGTGAAGTTGAAGATGGACGGAACGACTTGCATTAGGTGATACTCCTTAACTTGACATGCGACCCACGAACAAGGGTCGGTGCAAGATTCGGAGGGTAACACAACCGCGCCCGAAACAAGTCGGGCAAGCGACCTTTCAGGCCACTTTCCACCCCCACAACCCGTCTTCTTGCCATTGTGCCACCGTCCGCGCGTGCGTTCCGTCCGCAACAAGAGTCCGCAGCGGACAATCGGGTGCCGCGCTCAGGCGCGAGGGCGATCGAGGAACTTGGACAACACGACGTACAGCACGAGCGCCGAAAGCACGCCGATCAGGAAGTCCGTGGCGGCAAACATGTCGGCGGTGTTGATCGTTCGGTGGAGCTACCTACCCTGACGATCCGTCACAGGGCGTGGCGCATCAAGGAAAGACTGCATCGCGTCGCGGACGGCCTCGGGTGCAACTGTGGGGCGCACGGTGCGCTCACGAACTCCCGCGACGCTCGAACGGACGGCGGAGAAACCGATCGCTGCAGCGCCCTGGTTAGGCGACGTTCTCATGCAAGAATGGCTGACAGTGGCTCACTACCTCGCTCAGGATGTCGTCCGGGCGACTCGGCTCTCTCACGAACAACCAATAGTCCCCATACTGGTTGTTGATGGTGAAAGTGTGGTGTCTGAACGTGAAGTCAATCCAAGCCTCTGTGACGTGGTCGGTGAGAAACTCCGTAATTCGGACTCCGTGGAGTGCGCGGAGATGGTCTCGTAGCGCATCAAACGAACGACTCTCGGGCAACTCTGCAAACCAACGAGAGCCGTCATTGGTCGTGCGATTGAGAAGCTGGATGCTCACGGGACGTGCGGAGTCGCCGAACGCTAGGCGTGAGCTGCGGCTGCAAGCGGGAGCGAGGTACGAGCGGACGCTGGAAGCCGTCCGCTCCACGCCCTTGTTCGGCCCAGGTTCTGGCACAGACCGCGGGACTCCTTCCTGCTGCTTACCGGGAGCTGCCCAGACAATCCACTCTGACTCGCCTTGTGCCCGCGTCAGGTGGTCATGCCGAGAAAGTCCATTATCGCCTCGACCTGGTGGGTGAGCATCTCGCGGCCGCGTATGATTCCAAGCCCTCGCGTTTGGGCGGCTTGCAACAGCGGCGTGAGTTCCGGAACCATCACCACTTCCGCCACAAGGGCGGTCCCGGAAACGCGCGAGACCTCGACGGGCAAGGGCCCCTGCCCATTGAGCCCCAGGGAGGTTGCATTGATGACAATATCAAAGGCGGAGGGATCGACCGCACTCCCAGCCTCGACCGCGCAGGTGGGCGCGGCACGCCGCACGGTGTCGGCCACATCCTCCGCTTTGGCTTGGGTCCGATTGGCGATGACTAAGGAGCCGACGCCCGCGAGGGCCAGCGCCACAGCAATGGCACGCCCGACACCCCCTGCACCGACCAGCAGCACCCGGGTGTTGGCATCAAGGGTGCGCTGCGTCTGAAGCGCCTTGACCATCCCGATGCCGTCCAAGGTCTCGCCGATCCACCGGCCGTCCGGGGCCACTCGGATGACATTGACCACACCACAGGCCCTGGCATTCGGCATCAGTTCATCACACAGGCGGGCGGCCATACCCTTATGTGGCATACTCACGGCATAGCCAGCAAAATTGCGGAGGTGGCGCATCCCTGCCACGGTCGCCGTGAAGTGTTCCGCCGTCACGTGTAAGGGCACAACGACAGCATCGATGCCACGCTGAGCGAGCAGGGCGTTGAGGACTCCGGGCACCTGCAAATGGTCCACTGGATCAGCGAAGAGGCCATAGAGCCGTGTTCTTCCGCTAATCGGGGGGTGACTTTGCTGCATGGTGACTCCTATGGAGATGGAGTACGCTACTTTCCCCTGGAGTAGTAAGTTGCCGAACGACCCGCATCACCGGGCGGCGGGAGTTGACTTGGTATCGGAAAGCCCGTGACCACCGCCGCTCCGGTGCATGCGCTGGTTAGGCATCTTGAATT
>VGHA01000284.1 GCA_016868375.1 Betaproteobacteria bacterium
AATCGGGCCACCAGCCACCTTCGTCGGCCACGCCCAGTACCGACCCCCGCGCTGCCATGCGCGCGCCGGCGGCGTGGTAGACCTCGGCGGTCCATTCAATCGCCTCGGCGAAACTGCGTGCGCCAGGGGCGACCAGCAGAAAATCCTGCAGGTCGACGCGTGCGCCCGCATGTGCGCCGCCACCAAAAATCTGGACCTCGGGTAAGGGCAGTCGTGGCGCCTTGCCGGTGGGTGCATGTTGCGCAAGGTGCTGCCAAAGCGGACGTTGCGCAGCCTGCGCGGCAGCCTGTGCGGCGGCAAGCGACACGGCAACGATACCGTTTGCACCAAGCCGGCCTTTGTCTGGCGTGCCATCAAGCGCGATCATTGTCTGATCGACGGCCCGCTGGTCAGCGACATTCAAGCCGACCAGCGCCTTCGCGATCGGACCGTTGACGTTTGCCACGGCCTGGCTGACATCCAGCCCACGAAGCCGTTTGCCGCCATCGCGCAATTCGCGGGCTTCGCCTGACCCTGTGGATGCGCCCGCAGGAGCGATGGCGCGCCCGACCCCGCGATCGGTGTGCACTTCGGCCTCCACCGTGGGGCGTCCACGCGAATCCCATACGCGTCGGGCAAGCACCCGGCGAATCGTTGTGTTCGTCATCAGCAGATCTCCTTATGCCATGCAGCCGCTATTGCATCCAGGCGTGATACCGGCGCAGCAAGCAGCGCGCGCGCAACGTGTCGAACCCACGTGCGTTGTGCGTCAGTGGTGATGTATTCAACGGGCGACTTGCCATCAATGCGGGCGAGCAGAAGTCCTGGCAACAGACGGGCAGTACGGGCTTCTAGCAGAGCGGGTTCCTCCCACTGAACGCCTGCGAGATAGGCGGCGCCAAGCGCCCGGTAGCAGTGCATGAAACGTTGGCTTGCCTCGGGTACCCAGACGCATTTGAGCAGCAGGTGGTTAAGGCAGAACGCGAGGTCGAAGGCGGGATCGCCGTACCAGGCGCACTCGGCATCAAGGAAGATCGGCCCCCGAGGACCACACAGAATATTCTTTGGGCTGACGTCGCCATGCACCAGGGCCCGTCGGGTGGTGGCAGTGGTTTGCACCAGCGCGCGTAACGCATCGGAGCGGTCGGGATGTTGTCGGGCAGCGGCCTCCAGGTAAGGTTCCAGCCGCAGCGCGTAAAAAAAGGCGCCCGTGTCGAACAAGGCGGCCAGATCGGGCTGGTCGGCAGTCGCAGCATGAATCTGCGCAAGCCTGTGCCCCACCTGACCCGCAAAGCCTGGGTCCGCAAGGCCCTCACGCAGTTGCTGTTTCCAGACCGGATGCTGGTCGGGTTCAAGAAACGCCATGACGAACAACTGGTCGGGCTGGCTGTCCGCGATCAGAGGTGGCACGACCTCGGGTGCGATGCGGGCGACAGTTTGCAGCCACCGAAATTCGAAGCGGTTGCGCTCGACCGGCGCTTCCCAGATCTGGCTGACCTTCAGACGCGCCAGCGCACGCTTGACGCACACAGGACCGCTGCGAAGATTCACTCGCCAGATATCGGAGGACACGCCTCCCGCGAGCGGTGCCAGATCAACCTGCTCGCCGGGGGCAATCAGCCCGAGGCGTGCCAGCGCCTGCAGGATTTCTGCGGCGGGCTGTGTGGGGTGAGCACTGCCCGCCATGGATCGGTCACTCAGACGCGCTCGAAGACCGCAGCGATGCCCTGTCCGCCGCCGATGCACATGGTGACCAGTGCGTAGCGACCCTGGATGCGCTGCAATTCGTAAAGCGCCTTTACCGTGATGATTGCGCCGGTGGCGCCGATCGGGTGACCCAGTGAGATGCCAGAGCCGTTCGGATTGACCTTCGCCGGATCCAGATCAAGTTGTCGGGTGACTGCGAGCGCCTGCGCGGCAAATGCCTCGTTGGCCTCGATGACGTCGAGATCGGTGGTGCGAAGCCCGGCGCGATCGAGCGCCTTGCGTGATGCGGGTACGGGCCCGATGCCCATCACGGAGGGATCGACACCCGCATGCGCGTAAGAGACCAGACGCGCCAGCGGCTTGAGGCCGCGCAATTCGGCAGTGCGGCGCTCCATGAGGACCACTGCTCCGGCACCGTCATTGATGCCGGACGCATTGCCCGCCGTGACAGTGCCGTTTTCACGCACGAACACCGGTTTGAGCTTTGCCATGTCCTCAATCGATGCATCGCCTCGGAAATGCTCATCGGTGTTGAAGATCACCGGACCCTTGCGCGACTTGAGTTCGATATCGAGGATCTGATCGCGGAAATAACCGCTCTTGACCGCATTCGCAGCGCGCCGATGGCTTTCGACAGCGAGTGCGTCCTGGTCTTCCCGACTGATCTGCCACTGCTTGGCCACATTTTCAGCGGTAACGCCCATGTGGATACGACCAAACGGGTCATGCAGCGCGCCAGTCATCATGTCGAGCATCTGGCCGTCGCCCATCCGCTGGCCCCACCGCGCGCCGGGCAGCAGATAGGGGCCACGGCTCATCACTTCGGCGCCGCCGCCCACCGCAACATCGGCATCGCCCAGCATGATGGTTTGCGCCGCGGAGACGATTGCCTGAAGCCCCGACCCGCACAGACGGTTCAGGGTAAGCGCCGGCGTCTCTTTCGACAAACCGCCTTCGATCGTGGCAACGCGCGAAAGATACAGGTCACGCGGCTCGGTGTTGACGACGTGACCGAACACCACATGGTGCACATCCTCGGCGCCCACTGCTGCTCTGCGGCACGCCTCGCGCAGCACTGAGGCTGCGAGCTGAGTGGGGGGCTGATCTTTGAGGCTGCCGCCAAAAGTTCCAATGGCGGTGCGCACACCGCTGACGACGACGACTTCGCGGTTCATGAATGCATCTCCGGCTTGAGCAAGACCGTGATGCTAACTCAGCCGGTCGGGCCGCAGCGTTTCGATCGTTGCCGGGACCTTTGAGGTCCCGGCTGCATCGCAGGGGGAGTGGTCGTCGCACGCCCCCTGCTTGAGGTCGGTTTACTTCACCCGACCCGTCTTCACGTAGAACGCCCGCTCGGATTCCGCGTAAGCGTTGATGTCGCGCGCGATGTTGGTTGACTTCATCAGCGCGTCATCAAAGAAAACGCCAGCCTTCGAGTATTCAGCAAGCAGCTCGGGGTCTTTCATGGCGGCGCTGATTGCCGCACCCAGGTAGGCCTTACGATCGGCGGCGGTGCCCTTGGGAACGACCGCATAGCGAACCACCTGCCAGGTGTACTCCTTGGCGCCAAGCTGTTCATTGAAGGTTGGCAGGTTCTTCATGTGTGGCAGCCGCGAATTGGCTGCTACCGCCACTGGCGCCACCTTGCCGGCCTCGGCAAGGCCACGAAACTCGGCCAGGAAGCCCTGTGCCAGATCGACGTTGCCGCCCGCCAGCGCATTGAT
>VGHA01000285.1 GCA_016868375.1 Betaproteobacteria bacterium
GGTTTGTTGACGAGGCGCTGTCTGACCTGAAACGCAGCCGGCGCGTGATGCTCACCGTGAATCAGTTCATCACGGCGGGCCAGGTCGTGGCCCGCTCCGACCTGCTCACCGTGGTACCCCGCCACTTTGTTGCCGCCACCGGATTCGAGCGCTCGCTTGCGGTGCGCAAGCTGCCGTTTGAGCTGCCCCCCGTGCACGTGGACATTCTGTGGCAGCGCCGCCAGGCGCTGCGGCCCGGTCACCGCTGGCTGCGCGAGAGGATTCAGGAAGCCGCACGAAAGGTGTTCAGCGAGCCGGAGGCCTTGCCAGTCTGAGCGCCTCACGCAGCGTGTCGCGCTCGCCCACATGGTTGGCCAGCAACAGCACCAGTCGGGCATTCATGAGGGCAGCGGCCGACTCGTCCAGGTCGCGCTGGCTGTCAATCAGTTCCTGGTAGAAGCCGTCCGGGTCGGGAATGTTCGGAGCAAGGTTGAGCGGCATCGTGTCTCCGGTCATCATTCATTCAATGAATCGCAAGGCTGCGCGCCAGAGCCTGGCGGATCTCAGCCATTGAGGGTTGTCGCCAGCGTGCAGCGATGAACTGATCGGGTCGGATCAGGTAAACCGCCTGCTGCCTGGTATCGAAGCGAGCAGACAGAACGCCGCGACGATCAACCAGATCGTGGTCCAGCCGAAGCCTGGTCACCGGAAGCGGTAAGGGCTCTGCATTGGCGTTGGCGTTGGAATCGGTTGGATCAGCCCCCACCACCAGCAGCGTAAAACCGCGGCCCAGATGGTCGAGCAACCAGCCCGAACTGCCGTCGGGACGCTCAACCGGCGCATCCGGGCAAGGGCATCCCGGCGCCGCCGAGGGCGCCTCGAACGCATCGGTGTCATCGGTGATGATCGACGACCCAAGGTAGCGTGTGGGGAGCGACAGCCGGCCGCTGTTGACCAGTGGGCGGGCGAACGCATGATCGCGCGACAGGCCCAGCACCGCGTCACGATACAGGCGGCTCGACGCATTCTTGGGCGTGATGAAATCGGTGGAACGGGTTGAGTTCCGAATGTTGTCGTCAGCGGCCAGCGCCCGTTCATCGTGGTAAGAATCAAGCAGGGTCTCGGGCGCAATCCCTGCCAGCACGCACTGCAGCTTCCAGGCCAGGTTATCGACATCCTGTACGCCTGAATTGGCGCCTCGCGCACCAAACGGCGATACCTGATGCGCGCTATCTCCTGCGAACAGCACACGGCCGTACCGGAACCGATCGATACGGCGGCAGGCGAACTGATAAATGGACACCCATTCAAGTTCAAAGTCGGCGTCGGGACCGAGCATTTGCCTGACGCGCGCCTCGACCCGCTCGGGTTTTCGCTCCTCGACAGGATCGGCGTCCCAGCCAAGCTGAAAATCGATTCGCCAGACGTTATCGCGCTGCTTATGCAACAGGGCAGATTGACCCGGATGAAACGGCGGATCGAACCAGAACCAGCGCTCGGTTGGAAACTCGGCCTTCATCAGTACATCGGCAATCAGGAATCGATCCTGGAACGCCTGCCCGGTGAAGGGCGCACCGACCATTGCACGGGCCTCGCTGTTTGCGCCGTCACAGGCAATGACCCAGGTCGCCTGAGTGGTGTAGCGGCCCTCGGGTGTGTCCACGCCGAGCAGCACCGTTTGATCGTTCTGTTCAAGTGACACCACGCGATGTCGCCAGCGCATGTCGATGAGATCGCTGGTCAGACAACGCTCAACCAGGGTTTGCTCAAGGTGGTACTGCTGCAGATTGACCATGGCCGGCATCTTGTGATCGGGCTCAGGCAGCAGGTCAAAGCGATACACCATTTCGTCCTGAAAAAACACCTTGCCGACCTGCCAGCGCACGCCATCGGCCGCCACGGCCTCGCCGCAACCAAGACGGTCCCAGACCTCGAGCGTGCGCTTGGCATAACACAGCGCACGCGAACCGACGCTGACCGTGTCGTTGTCGTCGAGCACCACCACACGGACGCCTCGCGCCGCGAGGTCAAGCGCTGCCGTCAGCCCGACTGGACCCGCGCCGATGACGACCACCGGGTGGGGTGATTCAACAACGCCCTGCTGCTCGGGGGCGGGACGCCAGGCGTAGCGAGGCGGGGTGAATGTTTTCATGACAATCCGGCGTGCTCAGGGCTTCGCCGCTTCAGCGAATTCGGGCTCGTGAAGCCAGGCCGCATGCTGCGGCGCACGGCGCGTGCGGGCCCATTCGTCAAGCATCTGCCATTTGACCTCATCAAGACGGCGCTGCATGGCGTCGGTTGTGGTGTCGACGGCAAGCTCGAGGCGGTGCCCGTTGCAGTCAAAGAAATAGATTGATTTGAACAGCGTGTGATCCACCGGCCCGATCACCTCAATTCCACCGGCAACCAGACGGTCTCGCATCGCCTCGAGCGTGGCGGGGCTGTCCACTTTGAAAGCGATGTGCTGAACCCAGCGCGGCGTGTTGGGATCGAAGTCCATCTCGGGCGAGTTCGGCAGCTCAAAAAATGCAAGCACATTGCCACCGCCCGCGTCGAGGAACACATGCATGTAGGGATCGGGCGCCTTGGTGGATGGCACGTGGTTCTCGGCAATTGCCAGCACGAAGTCCATGCCCAGATTGTCGCGATACCAATGCACCGTTTCACGCGCATCGCGGCAACGGTAGGCAGCATGATGAACGCCTTGCAGTTTCATGGATCAATTCTCCGGGCGACGAACGGCCGCAACGTGGCGGCCATCACAGCAACGATGTTAACAAGGCCTTGAACGGGGGCAAGCCGGGCGACCGAAAATTGCCTGGACGCTTGAACAATATCAAGTTTAAGGCTCGGGATTCCCGGCAACGGACTGCGGTGATACGCTGATCGGGTCATCGCTGCGGTGATACGCTTTTTAATCTTACGTGACCTGTCGGAGCCCTCCATGAATTCCCCTGCACCTGTCGCCGGCCCGCCACCGACCGAGGGGCTCGCACCGTCGCGACGCTGGTGGATCTGGCTGGTTCTGGTGGTGGTGGCCGCCGGGCTCGTTGTTGCAGCCTGGCTGCTGATGAAACCCGACCCCAGGCGAAGCGCGCCCGGAGCGGTTTCCACTGCGCCCAAGGCAGGCCTCACGCCGCCCGCCCCGGCAGCACCCGGTACGCTGCCGGACAGCGCTGGCGGCACGGCTAGCGCAGGCGCAGGCGCACGCACCGACGCGAGCGCCGACGCGGGAACCGCTGCGGTATCCGCGCCGGGCACGCCGCGTTACCCGATCGAACGCGTGCTGGGCGCCGAGTCGCCAATCGACCCCGCTACGGCCAATCTTAACGCGGCCGCGTCAGACAAGGCGCTCGCCGCCGCGCTTGGCGCACTGGGCGGACGCGAGCAGTGGCTTCGGCTCGTGCTGCCCTCCGATGTGGTGCAGCG
>VGHA01000286.1 GCA_016868375.1 Betaproteobacteria bacterium
CTGCTCGGGCGATACCAGGGTTCCCGCCGCAATCGTTGGTCGCTCGCTTGGGGGCGGCTCCTGTCCAGTGCGGATCCAGTCGACGAGCGCGATAAACAGCGCGCGCATGGTCCAGCTGTGCGGGTTCGGGTTGGGCTGCTGCTCGCATCCGGCAAATGGAGCCTTTTGTGGCAGAGGCCTGGCCGGCACAGAGTGCTGCGTGGAGCCCATGATGTAGCTGCGAACGTTCGCGGGTTCCGCGAGATCGCGAAGACCAAGGGGGTCAGTAAAGCCGAGCGATTGGCGCAACTCCCAAAATTCCAGCGCGGTGGCAATATGAAAAATCCTTGGGCAACTGCGATCTGCGGCGCATCGGTCAAGCAGACCCAGGGCGCGCCCTGTGAGCGGGTCGCTGGTAGACGCGTAGGCAAATGGAAACCCAGTACCCGGATAGAGATTGTCGACCTGCTCGGTGCCAGCGGAACGGGCAGGCTGTGCGAACCTCACATCCAGTGGAATCAGGCCGCCGCCGATATGCGGAATCGCGCCGTCGAACACCACGCGCCCCTGCTCATCGCGGTTAAAGCCGCGCTGCAGAAACGATCGGATAAATCGACCGCTTTGGGAGGACCCCATGACGATTGCGGTGGGCTTATCGACTTGGGTGAGGCGGGGCATCCCCGGCGCGTCGCCCGCATCCGCTTTCAGGAAGGCGGCGAGATCACGGGTGACGGCAAAACCAATCCCCATTACCCAGGGATCGCGAGCCTTGTAGAGCAGTTCGTAGAGGCGTCCCGGTTGAAACCCGGCTGGCAGGCAGATGTCGGTGTCGCTGGGCCTGAGCGTGCCCGGCCTGCCGTCGGCACTGGCGGGACAGACGCCGAAAGACCAATCATCGTTAGGAATCGTCTCCGGCGCAGACCGATGATGAGCGCGAACCTTCAGTTGGGGAATGAAGCCCGTTTCATCAGCGGTGCGGTTATCGCGATTGGCAGTGGCGTACGGCATCGCTGTCGCGCTGAACCACCCCGATGCCAGATGCAGCGTGGGCGTAGGCTGCCTTGCGATCAGTTCCGAGCGCACAACCCCAGTGATAGCTGAACCATCAGGGTGACGGGCGACCGGAACGTTGAGGAGCATGCGCCCGTTGCCAGCCTGAACATCACCCTGCCAGCCGAACCAGACCAGTGTGGTGCCCGTGCGCTGCAGAAAGCCATCGCCGGCGTCTTGCAGTGCGTTGATCCGCGCTATGTTAGGTGCGATGTCAGCATTAAAAAGCGCCAGCGCGCCTTTATTGCCGCGATTGGTGATGTTAAAGAGCAGAACACCATTTGATTTAGCGGGGTCGCGTGGCCGAACGATTTCAACATCCGTGACATATTCGACGCGACCCTGGGCGTTGCGCGGCGCAAGGTCAATATCGTAAATGAATGAGTTAGCGCGGTCCGATGGGTCCAGCGACCCATGGGCACGTGCAATGATGCGTTCAAATGCACCCGCACCGTCAAAGATTCGCCCTTCAAAAGCGGGCTCTGTTCTGAGGATCTCGAACCGGTCGATGCGCGCCTGCACCGGAGCGCTCGTTCCCCACAGGCTTGCTGAAGCAAGTACGGCAGCGGCGACCTGGGAGAACCGCGCCTGCATTGGCAGTGTGATCATGGTTGACGCCCTTCGGCGAGGAAACTTCTTATGAGGGCTGATCGATTTTTGTGATCATACAATCGACTGGTCTTATCCAGACATTCGGGAGTGATGATGATTGAGACGCCAGTATTAATCGTGGGCGGCGGGCCGGTGGGACTGACGCTTGCCGGCGAATTGGGCTGGCGGGGGCTTTCCTGTCAGGTACTTGAGACGCGGACTGCACCGACAGAGCATCCCAAGGCGACGCTTCTGGGCGCACGGTCCATGGAGTACTTTCGGCGCTGGGGCATCATCGAGGACATTTATCGGTCGGCGCTTCCTCCGGAAGTCAACTACTTCATCACCTTTTCGAGCCGCTTGGCGGGTCACGAGCTTTATCGGATTACCTCTCCTTCGATTCGCCAGACAATCGAGCGACCTCCCGAGGTCATGACGCGCTGGCGCGAGTTGCAGTGGTCTCCTTTCTACAAGACCCAGATCGGGCAACAGGCCCTGGAACCGGTGCTGTGGCGATTCGCAGAGTCTCAGCCGGGTATCACCTTGAGACATGGCTGGCGCTTTGACCAATTCCAGGAAGACGCAGAAGGTGTCACATCATCGGTCACCGAACTGGCGACTGGCCGAACCGAGTGGATCCGAAGCCGGTGGCTGGTCGCTTGTGACGGAGGCACGAGCACCATCCGGCGAGCCTTGGGAATACGCTACAACGGGCGCGGCAAGATGCGCGCTAATGTGAGCTTCTATTTTCGGTCCAAGGAATTTCTCGAAATTCACGGCAAAGGGCTCGGCAACCTTTACTTCGTCTTCGCCCCTGATAGTTTTGGCGTCTTCACTGCAATCGATGGCGCTGAGCTGTGGAGCTTTCAGTATTACTTTCTTGATCACTCAAAAAGCACTGAGGCCATCGACGCCAGAGAGGTGTTGACGCGCGCCGTTGGTCGCCCATTTGACTTCACACTGCATGCAACAACCCACTGGCACCATCATCAGTCGGTTGCGCGCAAATGGCGATCGACTCAAGGCAGGGTGTTCCTCGCTGGAGACAGCGCGCACCTTTTTGTACCAACGGGTGGCGTTGGAATGAACACCGGGATCGGAGATGCCATCGACCTCGGATGGAAATTGGCAGCCGTTGAGGCAGGTCAAGGTGGTCCAGCACTACTTGACAGCTACGAGATCGAGCGCAAGCCCATTGCGGTGCGCAATAGCGTTGTCTCCGCCAATAACTCGGACAAGATCGACATGGTGATGGACGAAGTGCCGCACGAGATCGATGAAGACTCCGAGGCGGGCGAGGCGGCTCGCGCCTACATCGTCCCCAAAATTCGCTGGATGAGCCGACAATTCAATTCGGCCGGATTGCATCTTGGTTATCGCTATGTCGACTCGCCCGTGATAGTGCCCGACGGCAGCGCCGAGCCACCCGACGATCCGGCGCAGGTTGTGCCAAGCACCTGGCCGGGATCGCGTGCTCCGCATGCCTGGCTCGGCGACGACACCAGCCTTCGCGGGACAAGTACGCTCGACTGGTTCGGACGTGGCTGGGTGTTGGTAGTTGCCTCTAGCGTCACGGCGCAGGAGCGGTCCACGGTGGCCGCGACCTTCGAGGCCGCATTTGCCAGCAGGCAGATTGCTTTGGGCCATGCGGCGCTGCCCAGCATCGCGCAGGATCGCCTGTTCGAACGCAAGTGGGTGCTGGTGCGCCCCGATGGTCACGTTGCCTGGCGGGGTGACTTGCCTCCTGAGTCGGTCGATCAGATTGCCTCGGTGG
>VGHA01000287.1 GCA_016868375.1 Betaproteobacteria bacterium
CTCGAACGAGGCGCCCGACAAAACCGGCTGGGAGATCAGTCTGGAACTGCCCATCTTCGATACCGGCAGCGCCCGGCTCGCACGCGCCGAGGCGGTCTATCGCCAGGCACTCAACCGTGCCGCCGAAACCGCAATCACCGCGCGTTCGGAGGTTCGCGAAGCATGGTCGGCTTCACGAAGCACCTGGGAGATCGCCCGCTATCACCGTGAACACATCGTTCCACTTCGCCAGCGAATCGCCGAGGAGAACATGCTGCGCTACAACGGCATGCTGATCGGCGTCTTTGAACTGCTCGCCGACGCGCGTGCGCAGATCGCGAGCGTCAATGCTGCGATCGAAGCCTTGCGCGATTTCTGGCTGGCGCAGGCCGATCTCGACATGGCGCTGATCGGAAGGCCAGCGCAGACGCTCGCCGCGCCATCGCCGGGCCGCGCAGCCGACGCACCCGCCCATGCCCGACCGCACTGAGCCGCCCGTGAACAATCCAAGGAACTTTTCAAAATGATCACCCGACGAAAATTTCTCGGCAGCGCGTCGATCGCAGGCGCTGCGGTCAGTGCCGCCACAGTCAGTCGCGTTGCGCTTGCCGCGCTTCCCGAGCCCGTGATCCAGACCGATGCCACCACGATGCCGCCGCTTGAGCCCGCCACCGGGCGCCCTTACCGACCGGTTGTCACGCTCAATGGCTGGACCCTGCCCTGGCGCATGCGCAATGGCGTCAAGGAATTTCATCTGATCGCAGAGCCGGTCGTCCGTGAAATGGCGCCAGGCTTCAAGGCCCATCTGTGGGGCTACAACGGCCAGAGTCCAGGACCCACCATCGAGGTGGTGGAAGGCGACCGGGTTCGAATTTTCGTCACCAATCGTCTGGGCGAACTCACCAGCGTTCACTGGCACGGTCAGCGGCTTCCGAACGGCATGGACGGCGTCACCGGCCTCAACCAGCCCGGCATTCCGCCTGGCAAGACGTTTGTGTATGAATTCGAGGCACGCCGCCCGGGCACCTTCATGTACCACCCGCATGCCGACGAGATGGTGCAGATGGCCATGGGCATGATGGGGTTCTGGGTCACGCATCCGAAGAACCGTCACCCGCTCATCGCTGAGGCTGACCGTGATTACTGCATCCTGCTCGGCGCCTATGACATTGATCCTGGCAGCTACACGCCGCGCGTCATGACCATGCTCGATTTCAATCTCTGGGCCTGGAACAGCCGGATATTTCCTGGCATTGACCCACTGGTCGCGCGTCATGGCGAACGCGTGCGACTCAGGGTCGGCAATCTCACCATGACCAACCATCCCATCCATCTGCACGGCCATGAGTTCGAAGTGACTGGCACCGATGGCGGCCCGGTCCCCATTGCCGTTCGTCAGCCCGAGGTCACTGTGGATATCGCAGTGGGCCAGATGCGACAGATGGAGTTCATCGCAGACGAGGAAGGCGACTGGGCGTTTCACTGTCACAAGAGTCATCACACAATGAATGCGATGGGTCACGGCGTGCCAACGATGATCGGAGTGGATCACCGTGGTGTCGCCGGTCGCATCATGCGGCTGATCCCGGACTACATGGTGATGGGCGAACGCGGGATGAAAGACATGACCGAGATGGACATGGCCTTACCCGACAACACTGCGCCGATGATGGCGGGTCAGGGCCCCTTCGGCGCGCTGGGCATGGGCGGCATGTTCAGCGTGCTCAAGGTGCGCCGCGACCAGAAGCCAGGCGACTACCGCGATCCGGGATGGTTCAAGCATCCACCTGGCACCGTCGCTTACGAATTCACCGGCGAACTGCCCCAGCCAGCTCGGGCTGCACCGGGCGAGGCGCCCGCTTCGCGCTCGGGTTCCGTTGAAGTGCAGATCAAAAAGCCCGGCGCCTCGCGTGGCCACTCGCACTGACCATTCGCAAAATTTCTTTTGATTGGAGTTACCGATGAAGCATGTACGCATCACTGCACTGTCGCTTGCGATGCTGGCCGTGTCGCTGCCCATGCGCGAGCCGCTCGCGCAGCACAGCGGTCATGGACATCACCACCCAACGCCCTCGCAGCCAGGCACACCGGCCGCCACATCCGCCAGCACAACCGATTGGGCTGATGGCGAGGTTCGCAGAATCGATCGTGAACAGGGGCGGATCACCCTGCGACACGGCGAAATCCGCAGTCTGGACATGCCGCCCATGACGATGGTGTTCCAGGTGGCGAATCCGTCGATGCTCGAGTCACTCGCACCAGGCGACCGGATTCGCTTCAAGGTGGTTGCCGACGGCACGCGCTACCGAATCACCGCGCTTGAGAAACAGTAAGGGCATGCTCAGCCGCGCTGGCCATGCCCGGCGAGCGATCAGAACCGGAATCCGCCAGCGATCCGGGTCTGGTCGCCTGGGGTGAAGTTGACGTTCTGCTCGCGCCCGACGCGGCCAAAGAACTTGCCGTAGTCGTAGGTGACAGTGAGGCCCTTGCCCGGCAGCCCTGGGAGTCCCGCCTCGGGGCTGCCAGTCTTGTGCACGAAATCGATCGTGATCCGCTGCTCTTTCGCAAAGCGTTCGCGCCAAACCAGGTGCGTGACCTTCTGACCGGTGCCCAATCGATCGTCAGCCACGGTGAAAAGCGACAAAACCCCTTGGGGCCGCAGTCGGACGGCCGCACCCAGCACCACCGAATCATTGGGATCAAAGCTCAGGTTGTAGTAGGGCTTCAGGTTGGTGCGGCCGAATCCGATAATGGCCCAGGCCGATTCGGACCCGACCTGCCCCGTCACCGCCCCACCCACAAATCCCTGGGTTGCAACCTGCAGCGACGGGATCACCTGCCCAAACGGCAGTTTGAACGTGTATTCATAACCCAGTCGGGTCTGTTCGAACTGACCACCCCGTTGATAGTGTCCGATCCACGTCGTGTGTTCGCCCAGATTGCCGCGCAGATTCTGGTCGTGGGCCAGCGGTGTCGCCCGCTCCGAATAGAGCGCCGACGTGAACTTGAATGACCAGGATTCAGGCTCCGATGCGGCGGCGGGCGCTGCCAGACCGATGAGCCCAAGCACGCTCAGCGTTCGATTCCACATCGGCTGACGTCTCCCACCATTCGACTGGTTGATGGCTCAGGCAACGGGGCGGGCAAACCCCGCCACCCGCTCATAGCGGGCAGCGATCTGGCGCAACTCGTCCTGACTGATCAGGTCATCGATCTGATTAAAGGGCTTGCCGCCCGATAGCTCGTCGGCCTTCATGATGATGAAGTCGGGCGGCTGGCTGCGGTTGGTGGTGACCACCTTCGCAGTGGCTTCGCGGCGGGCAGCCTCGTAATCGTCCAGTGCACGAATCGGATCGGCCGATGCCGCCAGCGTCTCGGCAAGCGTCCTGGAATC
>VGHA01000288.1 GCA_016868375.1 Betaproteobacteria bacterium
CGCAGTCGCAGCATCGCAGTTCAACGCCGCGCAAGGCCTCTCGAGTTCCATCGGACTCTTCGTTGCTGATGCCCAAGAGGCATTGGACCGCGCATCGACCGCGTCAGACGAGGTAGCTTCCCAAACTGCAATAGCAGAATCCTCGGCAAACGACTCCGCAGCGGTGCGGCGCCAGATGGAGGTCAACCTTACGCAGTTCGATGTCCGGTTGAGCCACCTTCTCGCTGCGATGGAGGCTCAGGACCCCTTGCTCGCGGAAGAACTTTTGTCGTCGATTGCAGGAAGTCCGTCGAGCGCTGGACTGGTTGCCGCCGCCCTCCATGCGCGGCAGTCCGCGGAGACTGCCGCAAGCGCGGCGCAAACGGCGGCAGCGCCAATCGAGTCCGATTTCAATCTGGCCACCGCACTCGATGGTCTCGCGTCTGGGGCCCTCATCAACCTCGGCCTTGCCCGCACGGCGGCAAACGACGCTCGATCAGATGCGGTCGATTTCGCTGGCTTTGCCGCGGAGTTCAGCCTCGTGGCACAGCAGGCGGGTAGTCAGCAGCAGCAAGTATTGCAGTCGCTGGTTTCTGTGGCGCAAGCTGCGGCCGCTTCGGCCGCAACGAGCGTTGATGGGATCGACACGCTTCAGACAACAGCAGTGGCCCTCCGAAGTGGACTCCAAGCCCGCCTTGGATCGTTCGTGCCGCAGTCGGCTGAAGTCGCATCGGCAGCTGCGCAGCAAGCCGGTGCGAGCTACGCATTTGTCGTCGAGGGATCTTCTATAGTCGCTGCGTCGACCCAGACGGCCTTCCTTGCGGTCGATGCGCTGGCATTCTCCCTGCAAACATTTGCACTTGAGGAGTCATCGCAGGTTGCTGGGGTCGGCTTTGATTCGTTGGCAGGAGCCTTCAACACGGCAATGGACACGCGTGACGGCTTGGTCTCAGAGGCAGTGATCCAGACGGGATTGCTTGCGAGCGGTCTTGCCACTGCGCAGTCTGCGGCAGAAAGTGCTGACAACCGATTCGTTGCACTGGAGAGCGCATTCGATGAGATGTTGACGCTCCTCCAAGGCGGCGAACAGGAGGGAACGGTCTCGTCTGGCGGCTTACCAGGTGGGGGTTCGTCGGGTGATCCACTGGATGTGCTTGCGGCTCTGGAGCGCGCTCAACAAGTGCAGGCATTGGCTCTCGGCATCCAAGGTGATGCGGCGCAGTCGCTCGCAGGCGTCGCGGTAGGGCGCGAAGCATTGGCGGCAGCGGAGGCAAACCTCGTGGGCGCGCAAGTCCAAGCGGACAATTCACAAGCATACGCTGATGCTTCGCTGCAGTTTCAGGCGTTCATCGCAGAAAAAGCAGCTGCGGCAAACTCCTCTGCGGGGCAGGCTTCCACCGCTGCGCTGCAGGCGCAGGCCTTTGGTGAGACGGGCATCGATATGGCGCGTGACCTCGGTCAGCGTGCCTTCAATCTGAGCCAAGAGGCACTCACGAGGGCGATCATTGCCATGGATCGTCGCGCGCAGGCAGATGCCGTCGCGGCGTCCATGCAGGTGAGCTTGGGCGCATCGGCTGAGGGAATCTCGAATGCCGCAAGTGCACTTGCCACTGCCGCCGGTGGCGTTGGACAGGGTGAGAACGCATCCGCCGCTGCGCAGCAACTTGCGCTCGTCGGACCGCAGTACGGAGCCCTTGCTGAGAACACCGTTGGTGCTGTGTTCGCGGCAGTGCAAGCATCCGATGCGTTCAGCGATGCTGCGCTTGCGGCGTCACAGGCACAAGGATTCGCTGTCGAAGCGCAGGCGGCAGTTGGGGATCATGCTCTGGCTCTCAGCAGGTTTGACGGCCCCGATGGACTTGATGCGCTCTCCAGTGGCGCACTCTCGACCGCTGTGACTCAGTCCGAAGAGGCCGTTCAACAGGCAACCATTGCAAACCTTCGATTCATCGACGCGCAGACAGCTTTTAATGGGGGATTCCCGGCCGAAGTCAGTCTCAATGCTGGGCTGTCTGGCCTCGCTGCCAGCCTGAGCACAACAGCGGCCAACGTGAGCAACACTGCCGCGATTCAAGTTCAAGGGCATGCAGATCAAGCCGTGGTGCAGGCTGGGATCTCTGCGGCGGCAGGGGAGCGGTACGAGGTGCAGGTGAATGGCGCACAGCAGTCTGCATTGGCCGCAACTGCCGCATGGACTGCTTGCACTGAGGCAGCGTCTCGATCGGATACGTTCTCGATCGCTGCGCAGGATCTTGCGCTGCAGATCGGGAGCGTTCGTGCCGGAAACGCGGACACGATTGCGAGGGGCGCGCGATCGTTGGCGATCGTACAACTTTCACAAGCGACCGCTGCGAGGGACGCCGCACAAACTGCCGCTGATGCGGCAGCCACCATGGGGGAGCGGGTGTTCTTCACGGCAACGGCGGCTCTTGCTGCTCAGGTCGTTGCTCGGGCTGAACAAGCTCGCGCTGCAGCCGACACTGCGCTTGCTTCAGCAGTGCAGGCTCAGGCGGATGCGGCAGCGGCTGCGCAGTTGGCAGCGCAGTCGGGGGGGGGGGCAGTCAGCCCTGGTGGTGGCGCCGGTGGTCAGTGACAAATTGACTGTTGCGTGATCTGGAGGGGGGGTGGATACTGCCCAGATGCGGCAGTTCTCCTGGTTGGCGGTCGGTGCGGGTCTCTTGACCACGGTCGTTGTGTTGATTGCATCGATCCTCGGCTTGTTTCGTGACTTGGAGCTGTCGACCGCGGACTGGCGCTACCAGCACGTGCGCGGACAGCCAGTCGCCTTGTCCAGTGACATCGCGTTGGTGGCTTTGGACGACAGTGCACTCGACACCTATGGAAGATGGCCGTGGCCTCGCGAGCGCTTTGCTGAGGTCATCGATGAGCTTCGAAATCTGGGGGCAAAGACATTGGCGCTCGATATCCAGTTCACCGAATCGGAAGTGGGGAACTGTGGGCAAGCCGGGGAAGGGGACAGGAAGCTCGGAGAAGCACTCCAAAGTCCGCACGTGAATTCGGTCATCGGCCTCGATGCTGGGCAGCAGTGGCCTGAACGTGAGCGTGTTCTTTGGCTGACGCCCGAGGGTGCCGAGAAGCAGACAAAAATCATCGAGCTGCTGACGAATGATCTCAGCGCGGAGCCCGCCGATGTTGCCGCGAAGGTTTCCTTGTCTGACTCTTTGGCGACCGATCTTAAACGGCATTACACGTGGTTCAAGTCTCTCGCCATTTGGCAATACATCTGGTCGAGTTACTCCAAGAGTCAAGAACTGCCACAAGCCATCGATGTCAGGAAGGCGATGAATGTCAGGGGCGCAAGCG
>VGHA01000289.1 GCA_016868375.1 Betaproteobacteria bacterium
GGCGTCACGCCGCCTCAAGCCTCCCCTAAACTTATCCACAGCACTTCACGAAAAATTGCTATCCACCCCCTGGTCAAAATTCAACGCGCACGGGTGGTCAAAATTCAACGCGCAGCGACAGCTGCACACATGCCGATTGGTTCGGGAGTTGGGTCTACTGAACATGTACTCCCGTATGGCTGCCTGCCCGTCCAGTAGCCACCCATCCAGGTTGAGTGTGGCTGTTTCGGTGAAGAGATCGACCAGTTCGGCGCAGCGCCTGAAGTCCAAAAACACCGAGTAGCTGGTTGCAACTTTGGCGCAGTCCGCCTCGATGGCCCTGCGGGTCATGGGATCCACGTGCTGTCTCCTGATCGGGTTAAGGAATATATAATATAAAATCAAGAAAGCATCAGTCTGTCAATCGTCGTGTCGGCGTTGAGCCTGTGGCAGACTTTTCAAAACACAGGAAGGCTTCGAACAGCGTGGACCTGATGTCGGACTCAGCGGCCGTCTTGGCGACCAGACCGGCGATTGGCGATGCGGTCTCTTCGGTTGCGGAGGCTATTCGCGACCAGATCCTGTCGGGGATCCTTCCTGCCGGAGCCCAGCTCAAGCAGAATCGGCTGGCGCAGGAGTTTGGTGTCAGTCACATTCCGGTACGCGAAGCCTTCAAAGTGCTTGAGGCTGAGGGCTTCGTCATCTGGCACCCTCGGCGGGGTGCTTTCGTCGCCGATCTGACGATCGACAATGCGGGCGAGATCTGGGAATTGCGCGCCCAGCTCGAGCCCATTGCGGTTCGGCATTCAGTGCCCCGCATCAGCGCCCGTGAAATAGCCCTGGCCCGCGCTCTGATGGAGCGGGCAGCGAGCACCCCGCGTCACATTGACTGGATGCGCTTGAACTGGGATTTTCATCGCACCCTGTATTCCGCAGCAGGCAGACCTTTGCTGCTCGACATGATCAACTCGCTCTGGCACAACGTCGATCGCTATTGCACGGTGCTGGCGCGTGCCAATGACAGCCAGCATCTGAGCCGTGATCACGCCAAGCTGCTGGACGCTTATGAACGCCGTGATGTCAAAGCTGCGAGTGCCTCGGTGCTCAGGCACATGGAGCAGGTGGGCGACCGTGTAAAGGTCCTGCTGCACAAGCGGCGAAATATGGGAACCGCATCGTGATCAAAGATTCAGACAATCCCATGGGGCTGTGCGGATTTGAGTTTGTTGAGTTCGCCTCACCCACGCCTAATCTGCTTGAACCGCTGTTTTGTCAGTTGGGCTTTGAGCTTGTTGCGCAGCATCGCTCCAAGGATGTGGTGCTTTTCCGTCAGGGCGACATCAATTTCATCGTCAACCGCGAACCCCGCAGCCTGGCAGGGTACTTCGCGGCTGAACACGGGCCCGGCCCATGCGCCATGGCCTTTAGGGTACGCGACTCGCATGAGGCCTACGCGCGTGCCCTGAGCCTGGGGGCACAACCCATTGAAGTACCCACGGGGCCGATGGAGTTGCGGCTTCCCGCGATCAAGGGCATAGGAGGGGCGCCCTTGTATCTGATCGACCGATTCGAAGACGGGCAGAGTGTTTACGACATCGACTTTCGGTGGTTGTCGAGCGACCGGCACCCGGTTGGACACGGGCTTCGTGTCATCGACCATCTGACGCATAACGTCTATAAGGGGCGCATGGGCTTTTGGAGCCAGTTCTATGAGCGAATCTTCAATTTCCGAGAGTTGCGCTACTTTGATATCAAGGGCGAGTACACGGGTTTGACCAGCCGTGCTATGACCGCGCCCGACGGCTTGATTCGAATTCCACTTAACGAAGAGTCAGGACAAAGCGGTGGTCAGATCGAGGAATATCTGCTGCGCTTCAACGGCGAGGGTATCCAACATATCGCACTGCGCTGCGACAATCTCGTCGATGTGGTCGATCGTCTTCAGCTTTCGGGTGTGTCGCTCATGAGCGCGCCCAACGATTTGTACTACGAGATGTTCGCCGAGCGTTTTCCAGGCCACACGCTACCGGTGGGTGATTTACGAGCACGGGGTATTCTGGTTGATGGAACCACCGCAGGCGGCGAGTCCAGGCTCTTGCTGCAGATATTCAGTCAGACCTTGCTGGGCCCGGTATTTTTCGAGTTTATCGAGCGCCGGGCCGACGAGGGCTTTGGCGAGGGTAACTTCAAGGCGCTGTTCGAGGCGATTGAGCGCGATCAGGTCCGTCGGGGTGTCGTTGGCGATAAGCGCTGAAGTCTGCGTATGAATGATGGTCACCGGGTGTTGTGCTTGGCCGTGCTTGCGTGCGCGATCTTCGGATTAGCGTTGGCGAGTACTGGGCTGGCTTGCAAGCGGAATGACCGTCGATCAGATCCTGTCCGACTACCCCGAATTGTCGATCGACGACGTTCGAGCGTGCCTCGCCTACGCGGCATCGCGCGAGGCCCATGAAGTTCGGATTCCGGCGGCGGCTTGAAGCTGCTGCTGGACGAAAACCTTTCCAGGCGGATTATTCCGGCGCTATGTCAGAGATTCCCCTATGAACCACTCTGTGATGAAAACGGTTGTTCAAAAGTTCTATGCCGATGTGTGGAACAAGCACGACAAGTCTGTCATTCCCTATCTGCTTCGCTCTGACTTCACGTTCAGAGGCTCTCTCGGTCCAACCAAGACTGGACATGCCGAGTTTGCCGAGTACGTTGATTTTGTCCATCAGGCCCTCGGTGCATACCAATACGACATCCTTGATTTGGTCGCGGAGGGTCACCAGTGTTTTGCTCGGATGCGGTTTTCAGGAACCCACCGTGCCGATTTCATGGGCTTCAAACCTACAGGAAAACAGGTCGAATGGTTTGGTGCGGCGCTCTTTTCTTTGCGGGACGGGTTGGTCGCTGACCTCTGGGTCCTCGGCGATGTGCATGGCTTGTTACAACTGCTGGAGCGCAACAACGAGTGAGTCTGCAACCCTCGCTCTGGTTCGACAGCAACTCCATGCCGAGGGAAGTGGTTCGAATCCCCAACCGCACCAAAAGCAGGGGGTCTGAAAACTGAGCGAGTTAGTCGAGGAGCCGAGCGCAGCGAGGCGAGGTGACCGAATCCCGGCCTTCGCTACAGGATTCGAACCAGCTATCTGGTCCGCCTAGTGAGAGGGTTTTGCTAAGCGGCGCGTTTGGCGCGTGTTGAAGGCCCTTTCGCTAATTTTTCCGCCATACGAGTCTGCCAGCCAGGTCCAGTCGCCTTCCAGCGTTCGATGACATCCGGTGGTGAACGAAGGCTGATCATTTGACGCGGGTTCT
>VGHA01000290.1 GCA_016868375.1 Betaproteobacteria bacterium
AGTCAAGCTTTCGGCGCAAGCTCCGTGACCGAGAGCTGGTTGAGCCAATCGCAGGGGCACAGCAGCGCGGCGACCCACATCGACCTGCAGCGATTTACAGGCTCTCGTCGGACCGATCGATCGGCGCAACACCACGGCAGCTTGGAAACGAGCCCCGCGTCTAAGCCACGCCCCTTGTCGGCGGGGCTTGCCATGGCATAGGGTCCCTGTGGCTTTCCGGGCGGAGATGTAAGAGGCAGCCATGGTGGTCCAGCGATAGCTGGCTGCGCCTGCAACGTCTGCAGGCGACCCGATTTGTGGCTTGCGCACGATGACTTGCGACAAGGTGTCCTGTGTCGTTCACATAGGCGCTTCACAAGGTGGACTATGCGGTGGAGGTGGTCCCCAACCAGGGCCGGGGTGCTGCCATGGCGCGCATTGAAGCCGCACGCAGGCTCTTTCCGTCCCTATGGTTTCATGCTACAAACACCCAAGCGGGGCTCGAAGCGCTCGGCTGGTACCAAGAGCGCAAGGACGATGTCCGCAGCGTGGGGCTGGGTCCCGAGCACGACTGGTCGAGTCACGCGGCCGATGCCTTCGGACTCATGTGTCTGGTGGCCGAGGGTTGCGACTGCGGCGCAAGGGCACGGCGGTGTGAGGTTGAAGCGTTCTCGGGCAATTGCCAGGTCGATCTCGAGTTATCTCACCCTATCCCCATCTCAAATTCCTGCCGCGCAGTCCCCAACCGTTGTGCGCGCAGTTGCTGCGCGAACTCGGCCTGCCTGTGGCCAGCGCTGAAATCGCCGCCTTTGGCGACGAGACGGTCCTGGCGGTGGAGCGCTTCGACCGTCAGTGGGTGGGTGAGCCCGGTGCCGAGACCCGCTGGATAGCGCGTATCCCTCAGGAGGATTTCTGCCAGGTGCTGGGCAGGGCCTCCCACGAGAAGTACGAGTCCCAAGGCGGGCCGGGCATGGCGCAATGCCTGCAGGTGCTTCGCGCCAGCCGAACAGCCTCCGCCGACATCCGCCACTTCCTGTGCGCTCAACTGGCATTCTGGTTGCTGGCCGCTACCGACGGCCATGGCAAGAACTTCTCCATCTTCCTGCTGCCCGGTGGCGGCTACCGGATGACGCCGCTGTACGACGTCATCTCGGTGTGGCCGGTCATCGGGCACGGCCCGAACCGCGTCGCATGGCAGGAGGCCAAGCTGGCCATGGCGGTCCGCTCAAAGAACGTGCACGACCAGCTCGAGCGTATCCAGACGCGCCACTGGCACGGGCTGGCGCAGCGCAGCGGGGCAGAACGTGTCTGGGAAGCCATGCAGGCGCTGGTGGACCGGGTGGAGCCCGCCATTGCTGAGGTGCAGCGGTTGCTGCCCGCGGGCTTTCCCGAGCGCACTGCGGAGACCATCTTCGGTGGGCTGCGGCGGCAGCAGGGCAGATGGCAGGCCGGGCTGCAAGGCTTGGCTGAGACGGGCGCGGGCGGCTGAAGACCAGGCGGTGACGACACCAGAGGTCATGTGTCCGCCAAAGGTGGCGAGGACTCGGTGAGTGCCGCGAGGCACGAGACAGCTGGCTGGCGGCTCATGTCCGCAATCGCAGGCGCAAACAGATTTGTGACCGTAATTGCCAGGACGTCTGCACGCCGGCAGCCCCGCCTCAGGCCAGCGGCACCTTCGCCGTCAGATAGCCCCACAGGGCCCGCACGACGCGGTCGCGCAGGTCGGGGGGTGGCGTTCGTCCGGCCATCGCGTCGGCTTCGATCAGCGCCTTGGCGATGACGAAGATGTCCTGCACGTCACTGGGCTTCGGCGGGGTGGCCAGTTCCTCCTCATGCCGGTACAGCAGCGACATCACGGCCGCGCCGATGCGCTGCTCTGATTCGCGCAGGCGCTTGCCCAGCGGCAGCCGTGTCTCCTCGTGGTCCAGCGCGGCGGACAGCAGCGGGCGCCGGTACTGCTGCTCGACACCCAGGTCGGCCAGCGCGGCCAGCGCATCGAGCAGCGAGTGCCCCTCGTGCGCGGCCACGCAGTCCTCGATGGCCTGTGCGATGGCCGACTGCTGACGGTCGATCAAGGCCGCGATCAGCGCCGACTTGTTGGGGAAGTACTGATACAGCGAGCCGACGCTGACGCCGGCCACCTCGGCCACGCGGTTGGTGTTGAAGCCGGCCAGTGATTCGCGCTCCAGAACGCGAGTGGCCGCCGCGAGGATCGTCTCCACCGTGTCGGCTGAACGGGCCTGGCGAGGCGATTTCCGGGGGTGCAGATCGATGCGCGGCATGGTGGCTCCAGAACGCGGAATGCGAGTTTGCATTATGAGCAATTGCTCGCATGATGACGACAGGCTGTCGATGCAGCCTGAACCCGACGCAACACGCACTTTCAGGAGATCCAGATGAACGCTTCCGATCCACGCTCTGTGCCGTCGCCGCAACGCCGCCGCGTGCACACCGCCCTGCTGGCAGCGGCCGCCTCGGCCGTTGGTGTGGGCAGCCTGATGACCTCGACGCCCTCGGGGGCGCAGCAACTGCGCCCGACCCCCACCGACTTCGAGGGCCCGTACCGGCCTCTTCGGGGCACGGCCTGGGGCGGTGTTGACCTGATGAGCTCACGTGACGCCGTCTCTGCCGGCAAGCCGGTGATCCTTGCCGGCCGCCTGATCGACACGACGGGCCGCCCCCTGGCGGGCTTGAGTCTTCAGGTCTGGCAGGCGAACTCCACGGGGCGCTACGACTACCACCCGGGCGAAACCCCCGGCCACGGCCGGCCCGACCCCGCGTTCCGCGGCCACGGGCAGTCAGAGGTGGACGCTGACGGCTGGTTTGCCTTCCGCACCATCCGTCCCGGCGGCTACAAGCGCACGCTGTTCGGCTTCGTGCCCTGGACCTTCGTGCCCCACATCCATGTGGCGGTGCGTTCTGCGGAACGCGATCTGCTTGTGACGCAGGCCGACCTGGACAAGGTGGTGGCTCAGCGCGCCTCCACGGCCTACGGAGACCACGCCGAACTGATGCGGTCTGCGGCCATGCGCAGACTGGCGGCGGCCACAGGCATCGGGGCCTTGGCGGGCGCCGCCGTGCCCGAGGGCCTGGAACTGATCCGATTCGATGTCGTGATGGCGTCGGCCTGACCGCTGCGCCTGCGGCGGCGCGCCACCTGGCGGACGTCGGTGTCAGCGATCAAACCCGAACCGGCCCTCGCACACCATGGCGCTCAAGGGCTGGCGGGCGTTCGGGGCTTCGCGGGCCTGCAGGGCTTCGTCCAGCACGGCCTTG
>VGHA01000291.1 GCA_016868375.1 Betaproteobacteria bacterium
GCCGTCGGCACCGCCCCCGAGGGGCTCGCGACCCGCGTGAGCGAAGAACGAAAGACCTGGCAGCGTGTCATCACGCAAGCAGGCATCCGCGCCGATTGAGACACCCCATGACGACTTCCATGCGAAAACTCTGGCTGCAAAGCAGTTCTTCTGACTCGGACGCTGCGATCTGGAGCGTTTACCAGCAATCAGCACGTCGTCATGCGCGGGCTTTGCTCAGTCCGCAATTCGACTTCGAATTCCACGGCGTGAGCCGCACCTTCCCCGGCGTCGATCAGTCGGATAGCGCGTTTCACCTCGCAACCCGCGAGGTGGTCAGGAATGCGATCGTCGCTGAGCAGCGCGGCTATGCCGGGTTTGTCAACGTCAGTACCAATGAAACCGGCCATCTGGAAGTTCGTGAACTGACCGATTTTCCTGCGGTGTTCATTACCGAGGCAGCGGTGCATCTGGCCGCCCAGATTGGCGGGCGCTTCGCGTTTCTGACGCACAACCGCGGCGCCCGGCTTCGAATGGAGGCCTTCACCCGCGAGTATGGTCTGGGCGATCAACTGGTCGAGGGCTCATCGCTCGCGCTCACCTATCACGACTTCAGTGCCATGTACGCGAACCCTGGACCGGCGCTGGACACCTTCCGGATCGAGACCAGAAAAGCCATCGCTCGCGGCGCACGCGTCCTGATTCCCGCGGGCGGACCGCTCAACATGTTCTTCGTCGAAAACCAGTTGCGCGCCATTGACGGCGTACCGCTCCTGGATATCCTGGGTGTGGCCCTCAAGTCGGCGGAAGCGCAGATTGCGCTTCGCGACAGCGGCATGGTGTTTCGAGGGCCGTCCTCTTACCCGGATAGCTGGAAGACGACCCTGCGCGAGATGTTTCTCGCGCCGTAGACAACCAATCATTCGGCCTTCAAACCGGCTTTACGCGCCACATCGCGCCAGCGCACATTTTCGCTGCGGATCGTGGCGTGCGCTTCATCAGCGCTTGAGGTAACGGGACGAACCCCCACGCCGATCAGTTTTTCGGAGATATCCGGCCGCCTGACTGTCGTGACCAAGGCGCCGTTCAACCGGCTGACCACGGACGCTGGCGTAGCCGCCGGGGCGGCCAGAATGTGCCAGCCCCGAATGACGACATCAACGCCCATTTCCCGCAGGGTGGGAATCTCGGGCGCGGTGGGATCTCGTTCAGCGGTAGTAATAGCAAGTATTCTGACCCTGCCGCTCGCAGCCTGCGGCCTCGCCACCGATAGCGTAGCCATGAACGCATGCACCTCCCCCGTCGCGACCGCCATGATCGCCGGCGCCGCGCCTTTGAACGGGATATGTTCCATGCGAATTCCCGTGGCCTGGTTGAATTGCTCGAAAGCGATTTGGCCGATGCTTCCGGTTCCCCAGGACGAGAAGTTGAGTTTCCCCTGGTTCGCGCGTGCGTACGCAACGAACTCGGACACGGTTTTGACAGGCAATTGCGGGTTGACGGTGAGCGTGAATGGAAAGTCATCAATCAGGCCAATTGCCGCAAAATCTTTGAGCGGATCGTAGGGAACTGATTTCATTAAGAAGGGATTGAGCGCCATGGTTTCAGCGGTGGCGATGAACAGGGTGTAGCCATCCGCAGCAGAGCGGGCCACGAACTCGGCACCGATCACCCCGTTGGCCCCTGCTTTGTTCTCAACGACGACGCTCTGACCAAGCGCCTCGGAGAGCCCGCCCGCCACGATCCGCGTCACGATATCGACGTTGCCCCCTGCTGCGAATGGAACGACGATGCGTAGCGGCCGGTCTGGAAAAGTGGACGCATGGATGGGTAACGCCCCCAGCAGGGCGGCAAACGCCAAAACTCTGCACAGTTGTTTCATGATGGTCTCCCCCGTTTAAAGGCTGCTCCAAGCCTGCTGCATGCGGTTCTATGCCGCGTCGATATGCAGGGCCAGCCAGCTCTCATGCTAGTCGAAAACGGGCCATCCGGTTGACGCGCAACACCCCTCCGCCGAAACTTCGCATCCCGTCCTGCCCTCAAAGAGGTTGCGATGTCCGACGTACGCCCTATTCGGCTCTGGTACCAGTTGCTTTCATCCGAAACGCGGTTAAGGAATTCGATCGCAGCAACCCAGGCAGCAGCGGATCGCGTTGCCTCGCCTGGAACGCAGGTTGAAGTGCGAGGGACCTCTCAGGGCGCACTTGGCGATCAATACCGACTGTTCTGGCATTACGACGTGCGAGAGGTGGTCGATAACGGCCTCTCGGTGCGCGAACGCGGCGGCTACGATGCCTTTGTCATCGCAAATTCTCTCGACCCTGCCTTAACCGAACTGCGGGAAATTCTTGATATTCCGGTCGTCTCCTTTATGGAGGTGTGCTGCTACACCGCCTGTACGATGGGCGAGCGTTTCGCCCTGATCGCGCCCAATGAGCGGTTCATTCCCCACTATGAAGATATCGTGCGGGGCTACGGGATCGCACACCGTCTGTCCAGCACCGAAGCGGTTCGCTTTGACAACATCGGCAGATTTGATGAGGTTTTTACCGACGATAAGGTTGGCGACGAGTTGATAGACCAGATGCGGGCGGCATGCGAGCGTGCGATAGCACGTGGCGCGGAGGTCATCATTCCGGCTGGACCGTCTGCAGCGTTCATGGTTCGTCGCAAGATCTTCGAGATCGACGGTGTACCCATCCTGGACGCGTATGGGCTCATTGTGAAGGCGGCGGAAGCCATGGTCGCCATGCACCGGGCCACCGGTGTTTGCGTCAGCCGAAAGCGTCGTTACCAGACACCACCGCGAAGCCTGATCCTTCAGTGCGCCGAGGTTCGCGGAATCCCAGCCCTTCGCAACGGCTAACACGCCAAATTACGGGATACGTTGACATGACCGACCAGTCTTCACTCAACCGGTTCTCCCTCGCAGGTCGCGTTGCGCTGGTTACCGGCTCAGCGCAGGGCATCGGACGCGCGATCGCGATCGCACTGGCAGGTGCCGGTGCACGGGTGGCGTGCGCCGACATGAAGGCGGACGCCTGCGCCGCGACAGCGGCTTCGATATGTGCCAAGGGCGGCGACGCCATCGCGGTGACCACCGATGTTTCGAAGGAGGCCGACACGGCAGCAGCCGTTGCAGCGGTTAAGGCACGCTGGGGCGCGCTCCATGTGCTGGTTCATGGTGCCGCTGCAGCCGACCCCAGCGGCACCGTCGTCGAGTACAGCCTGACCGA
>VGHA01000292.1 GCA_016868375.1 Betaproteobacteria bacterium
ATAGAAGCGAATCATGTCCGGGACGTACGGGTAAATGGATTTGTCGTCAGCAACGCCGGTGCCGATTGCATTGGCGATGACGACGTGACCCAGCCGGTACGCGGAAAATAGTCCTGGTACGCCCAGCATTGAATCCGGACGGAACGCGAGCGGATCAAGAAAGCTGTCATCGATCCGTCGATAAATCACATCGACCCGCTGCGGCCCCGAGGTGGTTCGCATGTACACATAGCCGTCTTTGACGAACAGGTCCTGCCCTTCGACCAGCTCGATACCCATCTGCTGGGCAAGAAAGCTGTGTTCAAAGTAGGCGCTGTTGTAGCGCCCCGGGGTAAGGAGCACAACAACCGGATCGTCAACGAGCGCGGCTGCGCGAAGCGTGCTGAGCAGCAGCGACGGATAGTGCTCGACCGGCTCAATGGCCTGCCGACGAAACAGTTCAGGGAACAACCGCATCATCATCTTGCGGTTGGACAACATGTACGACACGCCGGACGGCACACGCAGGTTGTCTTCAAGCACGTAGTAGCGGCCATCCGAATGGCGAACAATATCGACGCCGACGATGTGCGCATAGGTATCGTGCGGCACTTTGACGCCGATCATCGCCACCTGATATTGATCGTTCACCAGGATCTGATCAGAGGGGATGACGCCAGCGCGCAGAATGTCCTGGCCGTGATAGATGTCAGCCAGGAAGCGGTTGATGGCGGTGACGCGCTGCGCGAGCCCGCGCTCGAGAAAACGCCACTCGTCTGCGGGAATAATGCGCGGCACAACATCAGAAGGAATCAGCCGTTCGGTGCCGCTGTCGTCGCCGTAAATCGAAAATGTGATGCCTGTGCGTCGAAAAATCAGATCAGCTTCGGCGCGTTTGCCCGCCATCCAGTCAGAGGAGCAGCCCGACAGCCATTCGGCATAGCTGCGGTAATGCGCTCGCACAGCCGCCTCGGCATCGAGCATTTCGTCGTGAATGCCTGGGCCGGGTGGAATGAGCGGAATCGGATTCGGGGACACCATGTGCAACTCGCCGCAAACTCCGTGCCGGGTCCTTACACCCAAGCCAGTCGGTGCAAAACGGCGGCCCGCCGCGAACGGGTCTTACCGCGTTGGCGGCCGATGCTGGCAATCGGGCTTGGTGCAATGCCCATACAACGCCAGCGCATGATCCTGTAACTGGAAGCCTCTTGCCTGGGCTATCTGCATCTGCCGCGCCTCGATCTCGGCGTCAATGAACTCTTCGACTCGGCCACACTGCAGACACACGAGGTGGTCGTGGTGTTCGCCCTGGTTGAGCTCGAACAGCGCCCGCCCCGACTCGAAATTGCTGCGCTTCAGGATTCCCGCCTGCTCAAACTGCGTGAGCACCCGGTATACGGTGGCCAACCCGATGTCCTGCTTCAGCTCGAGCAGCTCGCGAAACACATCTTCGGCGCTCATGTGCCGATGCCGCCCGTGTTGAAAGATCTCGAGAATCTTCATCCGGGGCGCGGTGGCCTTCAGGCCGGTGCTGCGGAGCTCAGGCGCTTGCTTCATCCGTATATGATAAAGGGCTATATCCCATCCCACGGCCACACCATCACCATGCATCCATTTCGCCACCACAGCGCGTCGCGGCGGCTCATAGCAGGCTTCTCTGCGTTCATGGCGCTGCTCGCGATCGGCGGATGCGCATCGAATGACCCTTCCCGAACGGGGCTATTCGAGCCGTATCGAATCAACCTGCCGCAGGGAAACTACATCACGCAGGCCATGCTCGAGCGCGTTCGCCCCGGCATGTCGCCCGAGCAGGTGCGCGATGCGCTCGGTTCGCCGCTCCTGGGTCATATTTTTCATGTTGACCGCTGGGATTATGTGTACCGATTCACGCATCCCAATGGCTCATTTGAGCAGCGCAAGGTCACGATCCGCTTCCGCAACGAACGGGTGAGCGAGGTGCAGGCCGATCAGCTGCCCCAGCGCGAAGACCCTGCCGACCCCGCTTTGCCTGGCTTCAAAGCACCTGCAAAACGCTAGCGCCCGGCTGCCCGCGGCCAGACTGAATTCGGAGACTGATCATGACCATGAAAATTGCCGTTGCCGGCGCAAGCGGCCGAATGGGGAGAATGCTGGTCGAAGCGGTGCTCGGCGCCCCTGACGCAGAGCTCGCAGGCGCGCTCGACATTCCGGGCAGTCCCGCCATTGGACGAGACGCCGCCGATTTTCTTGGGCGCCAGACCGGCATCCGCGTAACCAGCAGTTTCGATGAAGCCCTTCAGAACGCCACGCACCTCATCGATTTCACCCGCCCCGAGGGCACGCTCGCCCATCTTGCGCAGTGCGAACAACGGGGGGTGCGAGCAGTCATCGGTACCACCGGCTTCGATGCTGCGGGTAAGGCCAGAATCGCGCAGGCCGGTGAGCGAATCCCGGTCGTGTTCGCACCCAACATGAGCGTGGGTGTGAATGTGACGCTGAAGCTTCTGGAGATGGCCGCACGCATCCTCAACACCGGCTATGACATTGAAATCATTGAGGCTCACCACCGCCATAAAGTCGATGCCCCGTCGGGCACCGCACTGCGGATGGGCGAGGTGATCGCCTCGGCCCTGGATCGCGATCTGTCGAAAGTGGCTGTCTACGGGCGGGAAGGCGTCACCGGCGAGCGCGACCCGTCCACCATCGGGTTTGCCACCGTCCGGGGCGGCGACATCGTTGGCGACCACACCGTGCTGTTCGCGGGCACCGGCGAGCGCATCGAAATCACCCATCGCTCGGCCAGCCGAGTCACTTACGCGCACGGGTCGCTGCGCGCGTGCCGTTTCCTGAACGACAGGCAGAACGGGCTTTACGACATGCAGGCAGTCCTCGGCATCGCCTGAGGCGCGCACCTCACTGGTGCGCGGCGCACTGCCGGGCAGCGACGTGCCATGCCAGCGGGCGAGTCACCGGGGGGCGCCTGGCTTGCCGCCAAACCGCTGTCGCAGCGATTCGCACGGATCCGGGCGCGATTGAGCCTCGGTCACGCGAACTTCGTCGTACGGTCCATCGTTCACGGTGGCGGGGTTTTCTAACAACCCGACCGACACCAGGGCGCCGGGCTGAAGCCGGTCGCGCAGGTGGAGCGGCACGCCCAGGTCGGTGCGCACATGGCCGTTTCCCGCGAGCAGCACTGGTTTGAAACCGCTGGCTCTGGCGTTCAGGAGCGCGTCGGCCATCCGCGCAT
>VGHA01000293.1 GCA_016868375.1 Betaproteobacteria bacterium
CCGCACTGCGAGACCCCGCCGGCAGCCCACCACGAACCGCCGGACCTGCGGCAGCCCCCTGCCCGGCCACTGCGGCGGGCGCAGCAACCGATGGCGGGGTGGCAGACACCCTGGCTGCCGACGTTGCGGGGTCCGGTGCGACGTTGACCTCGCGGTTCATCTGCACGGCACCCAGATCAGCTGCGCGACCCGCCGACCCTGCGGGTTGTGCCGCATCAGCCGCTTCGGTAGCGGTCCAGCGGGGCTGCTCAACCGTGCCATAACGCGCGACATAGCGCTGAACGCGCTCTTTCATCCAGATCGCCCATTGGCGCTCGCCGTTTCGCTCGAGGTAGGCCGCTGCGTCCAGCCCGGCCTGATTCCTGAGAGACGGGTCAGCGCCCTGGTCAATCAGATATTGAACAACCGGCAGCGCACGCATTCTTGCCGCCATCATCAGCGCAGTTGTGCCATTCGGCGACTGGGCGTCAATGAACGCGTGCTGGTCGATCAGAACCTTGACCAACTCAAGCTGCCCTCCACTCGCTGCATAGTGCAGCGGCGTCCATCCGGGGCGATTCACCTGCGATCCACGCTGAATCAGCGCATCGAATGAGCGCCGATCGCCGAGCATGGACACCAGCATCAGTGCGTTTTCGTCAGCGGTGCTCGCGGCGTCAACGTCCGTGGCGTTGAGGGAGGCAAGCACTCTGACTGCATCGAATGACTTGAATCGGGCCGCGGCAACAATCGCCGGTCCGTGCTCCGGATGGCGGGCGTTCGGACTCGCGCCTCGCAGCAACTCGGTTCGCAGCGAATCAATATCGTTCGCCTCAATTGCGCGCCAAAAGTTCGGTGACTGCGCCTGTGCGACGGCCGCGCTAGCGGCCGCAACCATCAGCGTCAGGCCGAGCAGCGCCAGCCGATTCGTGATCGCAGCACAAAGATCGTGGAGGGGACGGAGCATGTTTACCTCTGTTCCGAGCCTGGGCGACCGAACAAGCGCTCAAAGTTGGAGGTTGTCATCTCGGCAATTCTTTCAATCGATACGCCGCGCAGCTGCGCCAGGAACTCTGCAACGTGTCGAACATAAGCGGGCTCATTGGTTTTGCCGCGATGAGGCACCGGCGCCAGGTAGGGCGAATCGGTTTCGATGAGTAGCGCGTGGTCGGGCACTTTGGCGGCAACCTCTCGAAGCGCACTGGCGCTTTTAAAGGTCACGATCCCTGAGAAGGAAATGCAGAAACCCATTTCGATTGCCGCGCGCGCGCAATCCCAGTCTTCGGTAAAGCAATGCATGACACCGCCCGCGTCGCGCGCGCCCTCCTCCTGCAGAATGCCGATCGTATCGGGTGCAGCAGACCGTGTGTGGACGATCAGCGGTTTTCCGCAGACTCTGGACGCACGAATATGCGTGCGAAAGCGATCGCGCTGCCAGCCAAGCTCGCCAGCGGGTGCCCGGTAGTAGTCAAGGCCCGTCTCCCCGATTGCAACCACTTTGGGTTCGTCGGCGAGCGCAACCAGAGTGTCAATATCCGGCTCTTGCACGTCAGAGTAATCTGGGTGCACGCCTACCGAGGCGACCAACTCAGGCGCACGCCTGGCCAACGCCAGAACCTTGGGAAAATCTTCAAGGTTGACCGCAACGCATAGCGCGCGCCCGACTCCATTGTCCGCCATGTTCGAGCGAACCTCATCGAAGCGATCGAGCAGTTCTGGAAAGTCGAGGTGACAGTGTGAATCAATCAGCATAAGGGATTCTAACGGCCGGGCGTCGCCCTGCCCCGCTAATCCGCAAACCGCCTGGGATGAACCCCAAGCCGCCGGCCTACTGCTTATGACCGCCACGCGCAAACACCGCGCGGTATCGGCTCAAAGCGTCTTCGGCGACCAGGCGCGCGTTCAAGGGATGCGTGACCAGCCGACCAAGCTGGCGCATCCAGGATTCAAACCCGATCAGCCCCTGCAGGTCAGACCGCTGAGCGAGCGCACCCAACCTGTTGGTCTCACCAGGAAAGTAACGCGGCAGGGCACCTGCTTTGCATCGAAGCAGGTCGACGCACCACGCGTGCAGCACCGGCGTCCAGTTTCCCGGTTCGTGCTGCTGCAGACGATCGGCCAGGGCGGGAAGTGTGTCGCGATCGCCGCTGGCAACGATATCAAGCAGATCCCGGTGCGTCGCCGCCTGCTCAGCCATGCCAAATTCAACTGCACGGCGGGGGGCGCCACCACAGAAGGCCAGCCACTCAAGCGCTCTGTCTGAATCAACACCCGTTTGATCGGCTACCCACGATATTGTTTCGTTGGTCGATGGTACGCGGATGGGAACCTGACGACACCGCGAGCGGACGGTAGGCGGCAAGCGATAAATCCGGCTACAAACCAATATGAAATAGGTATTTGGCGACGGTTCTTCAAGTGTTTTAAGAAGTGCATTGGCCGCCGCGCCGTTCATGGCCTCTGCCGGTGTAACGAGCACCACCTTTGCCCCACCCCGATGACTTGCAATCTCCACAAACCCAGCCAAAGCGCGGATCTGCTCGATCCGGATGTCGCGCGACGCTTTCGTTACCTTCGCCGGTGCGTCTGCGTCATCCGCGCTGACCTCATCGGCCGAAGGACGAATCAGTCGGAAATCTGGATGAGAGTTCTGCGAAAACCAACGACAGCCCGCGCAACCGCCGCAGGCAAGACGGGCGGCTCCGGGCGCATCGCACAGCAGCGCGGCAGCAAGCGCCCGTGCGAGCCATTCCTTGCCGACGCCCTCTGGTCCGGTGATGAGCAGTGCGTGATGCAGGCGTTCGCGGCCTGCCAGCAGCGATGTCAGGGGTGGTAGAAGCCATTTTGGCAACGGCGTCATAGGGTTGCAGCGCTTTGTTGAAGTATTTTCCTGATGATATCGATAGTCTGGGTGCTGTCGATGACCGTGAAACGACCGGGAAAGTCAGCTGCGCGCTGCAAATATCCGCCGCGCACCCGATCGAAGAAGCTGAGGTCTTCCGCCTCGAATCGATCGGCGGCGCGTGCGGTGGCGCGTCGCCTGGCCGCCTCAGCTGGGTCCAGGTCGAACAGAAACGTGTGATGCGGCTGCAGGTCAGGATGCACCAGCGCCTCGAGACGTCGCACGCGCTCAATTCCAATCTGGCGCCCCGCCCCCTGGTAAGCGAAGGTTGAATCAGTAAA
>VGHA01000294.1 GCA_016868375.1 Betaproteobacteria bacterium
CAGACCTCGACGCTTCCCGAACTGCCGCCATCGCCGTCCTCTGAGCGCAGTCTGACCAATTGTCTGATGCCCCCCGGCAACTGCAACATCTGGTCGCGCGTCAATTCAAACCGAAGTTTTCGAACCGACGAGACGCCGATCAGCCCCACGTCGAGCGCGGGTTGTCGCAGCAGCCCGGAACGAGCAGCACCAAGCCACGCAAACTGCGCCGCCATCGAGAGACGGTCTTGCGCGATGCCACTTGCGTCCTCGGTTCGACCATCTTCGAAGCGCGCGATGCGACGTTCTTTATCCGACGGCGCAATCGTGACGATTCGTGGCGGGCGGTCGCCACGCCGTTCCTCGTAACGCTCTGGTGCAAACCCCGCTCCGCTGAAGGCGCCTTCACTGACCTGCGTAAAAGCGCCTCGGTAAAAGAGCGCCAGTAAACCCACCGCCTGCCCTTCCGTGTGCAGGCGATAGCGCCCGCCGTCTATGCGAAGAACATAGTCGAGCGTAGCCACCTGATTATTCGCGGGATAGTCGCCATAGAACACCCGATACCGCCATCGTCCCTCTGCGCTGATTGGCTTTTGGTCACCGCCCTGCTCCGCTGGCAACGCGTTGGTTGGGGGTGCGGCCGACGCTGGTTCACTCAACGTAGGCGGGGCCGCTTCACGGGGTGATTCCACTTCCTGATCGTTGGGCGCTCCGGCGGCACTTGGCTGATCGGAGTCGGACACGGCGAAGTCGTCGTCGAGGGCAGCGGTGTTGTTGCGAGGCTCCTGCGGCTCCGGGGTGGCGATCTTGTCGGCCTCTGGGTCGATTGATTGCAGGACCCGCATGCCGCCTCGGTTCGCGTCGGGTGCTGCAGTGGGCAAGGGCTCGGTAGCAGGACTTCGGGAGACGGGTTGGCTTGTTGGGCTCGGCGGCTGCGCGGGGCTCGGGCTGACCGCATTGCTGGGCGGTTCGTCCGGGGTTCGTGCTGAAGACTCGGCGACCAGTTCGATGCGAATCGGCTTCGGCGGCGGCGGTGGCGGCGTTGTCGAATCAGCAAAGATCGCCCAACCGATCACCAGGGCATGGAGGGCCATGGTGGCAGCCAGCGCCGCGAGCACCGCTGCGCCACGCTGTGTTTTGCTCGACGCGTCCACCGACACAGTGTAGTCGATGCACAGGCGTAAACTTTGGCCAATGAACGCTGCCCCCTTACCGCCTCGCGCGCAGTCCGCCATTCTGATCGGTGCGGCCACCATGCTGACGCTTGCGCTGGGCATGCGTCAGAGTCTGGGCCTGTTCCAACCCGAGATGATCCGAACCATTGGGATCACAACCGCAGATTTTTCGCTGGCTGTTGCGGTTCAAAACATGGTTTGGGGTTGCGTGCAGCCGTTTACCGGCGCCCTCGTCGATCGCTTCGGCGCACGTTGGGTCGCCACCGGCGGGGCGGTCTGCTATGCCCTGGGGCTGGGCCTGAGCATCTTCGCAACCTCGCCGTTGCTGCTCACGATGGGCATCGGGGTTCTGATTGGTATCGCGCTTGCGTGCACGGGCTCCAACCTCAGCATGGCGGTGACCTCCAGAGCGGTATCGCCCACGCGTCAGAGCTTTGCCATGGGAGCGGTGTCCGCGGCCGGATCGATCGGGCTCACACTCACCTCGCCGCTCGCGCAGGGGCTGATCAGCACTGCGGGCTGGCAAATCGCCATGGCGGCTTTCGTGGCGCTGGCCTGCGTCATGATTCCGGCGGCAATGATGGCCGGCGGCGTTGACCGGATCAGCGTGCCCCGGTCAAGCGCCAAAAATCAATCAGTGGGCGAGGCCCTGCGCGAAGCCACCTCTCATTCGGGCTATCTGGTCATGTCCAGCGCGTTTTTTGTGTGCGGACTGCAGCTGGTGTTCCTGACAACCCATCTTCCCACCTATCTCGATCTGTGTGGCATTGAGCCTGGCATCACTGCAGCAGCCCTGGCCCTGATCGGTCTCTTCAACGCGCTGGGTTCAATCGTCTTCGGATGGCTGGGCGACCGGCTTCCCAGACACCGACTGCTGGGGGGTATTTACATTGCCCGCTCGCTGCTTATCTCCGCGTATTTTTATTTCCCACCCACGCCCGCCTCAACGCTGTTCTTTGCCGCCGCCATGGGAGCGATCTGGCTGGGGGTGGTACCGCTCATGAACGGTCTTGTCATTCACTTGTTTGGAATCCGCTACGTCGCCACGTTGACGGGCGTGGCGTTCATGAGCCATCAGGTCGGCTCATTCCTGGGCGCATGGGGAGGCGGCCTGATCTACTCGGTGTTGGGCTCTTATGAATGGGCCTGGAAGATCGCCGTCACCATCGGGCTTACCGCGGGAGTCGCCCAGATGCTGATGAACACGCGCCCTGTTTCTCGCGTGCTGCAGGAACGCGCCGCCGCGCCCATTGCAGTCGGCTAAGCCCCCTGCCCTGTCCGACGCGCTTTCATGGCAAGCCTCGCCCATCCGCCGCTGGCCTTCAACGAGCGCGGGGCGCCTGTCAGTACGTTGTATGGCGACGTTTATCGAAGCAATGACGGCGCCCTCGCCGAGTCGCAGGCCGTATTTGTGGACGGATGCGGGTTGACCGAACACCTCCAGAGCGCGCGTCGATCATGCGTACTTGAGGTTGGTTTTGGGTTTGGCTTGAATCTTCTCGCAACCGCGAAAACGCTCGCTGCCGTGGCCTCGCCGCAGGCAACGCTATCGTTCGTATCAATCGAGGCTCATCCGCTCTCGGAAGCCGATCTGCGATCGGGGCATCGCGCCTTCGGCGTGCACACCGAGCCCTTATTGATCGAGCTTGCTGCGCAATGGCCGGCTGCCACGCCCGGCATTCATCGCCTGGTTCTCGACCGCGGCCGGATCACCCTGCTGCTGGCGTTCGGGTACGCAGCCAAGATGCTGCCCCGCCTGCGTTTGCGGGCCGACGCGATCTATCTCGATGGATTCTCCCCGTCGTTGAATCCCTCTGCGTGGGAGTCGCGGGTGTTGCGGCAGTTGGCACGGCTCGCAGCCCCGGGTGCACGCCTGTCTACATACTCGGCTGCATCCACAGTTCGCGACGGACTGGCGCAGGCGGGGTTTGAGGTCAGGCGTGTCCCTGGGTTTGGACGTAAGCGCGACCGAATTGCAGGTCACTATGCACCCCGTT
>VGHA01000295.1 GCA_016868375.1 Betaproteobacteria bacterium
TGCCCACGTATCAGATCATGTAACAACCAACATAGCAGAAGTCCGGCGGATGTAACAGGAAGACCACGAGATGCGTCTGGCCAGCGAAGTTCGCTCGGACTGAGTTCTGGGGCTGCAAGTGGCACGAACAGATCAGATCGGATCTGCCCTGGTAAGAATTGGGTGAGCTTGGCTGATAGCTGCGACATTTTCCAGACCGCATAAACCCATCGCGCGATCCAATTCATCTCGCAATAGTTCGAGCATGTCATAGACACCGCTTTCGCCGGCACAGGCAAGCGCCCGGAGCTGTACCGTGAACTCGTGCTGTCTGAGGTCCATGTCGCCAACCAACTGCATGGACCTGGCGTAAAGGTTCTGCTTGTCGAGGCGGTATTAGGCGCTCACTACCGAGACCGTACTGGTACCATTCGCTCCTGATTTTCAGCGTTTCGTCGCAGTCCCCTTTGTTTGTTATGCAGCTCTTGCTAGCGAGCCGCCAGCTTCCGATTTCACCCGAAAGGACAACACTCCATGTCGCGCCACCGCAAGACCTCCATGATCCCGATTGCCCTGACGCTGTCGCTTCTGCTGCCGGCACCCATCGTGGCTAGTGCCCAGTCGACCACGCTCATTCCCCGGCAGGCCATCTTCGGCAACCCGGAACGCGCCGGCGCTCAGGTAAGCCCGGACGGAAAGTTCGTCTCGTTCCTTGCGCCGCACGAGGGCGTCATGAATGTGTGGGTGGTCGAGCGCGGTAAGCCGCTCACCGCCGCTAAGCCCATGACGAGCGAGAAGGTGCGCCCAATCCGCGTATATAGCTGGATGGCGAATGGCGAGGACATCGTATACGCCCAGGACAAGGGCGGCGACGAGAATTTCCTAATGTATGCAGTGAATGTGAAGACCAGCAAGGAGCGCACACTCACAGATTTCCAGGGCGTAAGGGTGCAAAAGTATGGCTCCTCGCTCAAGCGGCCCGACGAGCTGGTGGTGGGCATCAACGACCGCGATAAGCGCTTCCACGACCCGTATCTCCTTAACGTTAAAACCGGAGCGCTCAAGAAACTCTTCGAGAACACGTCCCAGTACTCGGGCTTCATGGTCGACGACGCGCTCGACGTTCGCTTCGCCACCAAGTCGACGCCCGATGGCGGCTGGGAGATGTTCCAGCTCGAGGGCGGCAGGGCGACTGCGTTCGACAGGGTCGGATTCGAGGATTCGCAGACCACCTCCCCAGTGGGCCTCACGCGGGACGGCAAGACGCTCTACTGGCGCGAGAGCCGGGGCCGCAACACCCCCGCGTTCATGGCCATTAACCTCGACACGGGCGCCAAGCGTACCATCGGCGAGGACCCTCGCGCCGACTTCGGTGGGTCCATCGTGGATCCCGCCACCGGCCGCGTCCTGGCCTACACCGTCAATTACCTCAAGAACGAATGGCGAGCCGTCGACGATACGGTGAAGGGCGACATCGACTTCCTTGATGGGCAACTGAAGGGCGAGTGGGGCGTACAGAGCCAGACCCGCAACGGGCGCATCTGGGTCATAGGCCACGATCCCGTCACTGCCCCGGCACGCACGCTGGTCTTTGACCGTGACGCCAAGTCGCTCACGGAGCTCTACGTCGCCCGCCCCGCGCTCATCGGCGCGCCTTTGCCCACCATTTGCCCGCTGGAAATCCGCGCCCGGGATGGCATGACGCTCGTCTCCTACCTCGCGCTCCCCGCGGGATCCGACAAGGACGGCGATTGCCGCCCTGATACGCCGCTGCCCTTGGTTCTCAATGTGCACGGTGGCCCCTGGGCGCGTGATGGCTTCGGCTACAACGCTCAGAGCACGTGGTTCACCAACCGCGGCTATGCGTCGCTGCAGGTGAACTTCCGCTCGTCGACCGGTTTCGGCAAGTCGTTCATCAACGCAGGCGACCGGGAATGGGGCCGCAAGATGCACGACGACCTGATCGACGGCATCGACTGGGCCGTCACGAACAAGGTGGCGCTCCCCGACAAGATCGCGATCTACGGCGGTTCCTACGGTGGCTATGCGGCGCTGTGGGGCGCCACCAACACGCCCGATCGATTCGCGTGTGCCGTGGCGGTCGTTGCGCCCTCGAACCTTGAAACGTTGCTCGCCACCGCGCCGCCCTACTGGGAATCGTTCCGGGAGCAGCTCTACCGACGCGTGGGAGACCCGCGCACGGAAGTCGGCAAAGCGCTGCTCAAGGAGCGCTCACCGCTCACGCACGTGGATCGCATTTCACGCCCGCTGCTGATAGGTCAGGGCGCCAACGACCCGCGCGTCAAGCAGGCTGAGGCGGATCAGATCGTAACGGCGATGCAGAAGAAGAACATCCCTGTGACTTATGTGCTCTTCCCCGACGAAGGGCACGGCTTCGCGCGTCCTGCCAACCGGACGTCCTTTTATGCTGTGACGGAGGCTTTCCTGTCGCGCTGCCTCGGCGGGCGCTTCGAGCCCCCTGGCAAGGATTTCGACGGCGCGTCGATTACCGTGCCGACGGGCATGGAGCACGTGCCGGGCCTCAAGGAGGCGCTTGCCCGGAAGTAAGGCATTAGGGCGATGGGCACAGGTTCGGCGCGTTGCCTGGGTTGTACCGTCGCGGCGCCGATAGATCGCCTGCCTTCATTGAGGCGGTTTCACCCACTCACGACGAGCTGCATGAGCTTGTGCAGTACGTGATCAAGCGGCTGGTTAAGTTACTAACTCACCAGGGGGTGCTAGTCGAGGACATTGGCCAGACCTGCCGAGCTGAGCCGGATGCCAACATCGACGGCTTCTCCCTGCATCCCGCGGCGCGCGTGGGTGAGGGCGATAGAGGGTGTTAAGAAAGAAATAAATATGAAAAATTACTCGTCATCGTTGCGCTTCTTCTCAGAAGTGGGCATGGACATCGGCACTTTCAGGTCAGTCGCATCAACTTCAAGAAGCCCTGACCCCGCGGCCGAATTGGTGATCAAGTGGGGTGCCGCGGCCTCGCGCAAAGGCCAACGCTTCTAGCAGCAGGTCGCGTTGCGCCCGGCTTCCGCCCAAGATCTCGTGGTTGGGTAATGCCTGTTCAAGCTCTAAAACCGCTACGCCCCAGCGTGACTGCGCAATGGCAAGAAAGCCGTGGTTCGCATGCCTGATCAGGGGAGCCGTTGGACCATCG
>VGHA01000296.1 GCA_016868375.1 Betaproteobacteria bacterium
GTGGAGGACATCAATGCCAAGGGCGGAATCAACGGCAGTCCGGTCGTGCTGCAAACCGAAGACAGTCAGCTCGATCCGGGCCAGGCGGTGCTGCTGTTCCGCAAGCTCCTGAACGAGGGCGCTTTCGGCGTGATCGGCCCGATGACCGGCACGCAGTGGGAAACCGTCAGCCCCATCGCCAACCAGCTCAAGATGCCCGCCATTACGGTCAACGCCAGCAAGCCCGGCATCACCGTGCGCCCCTGGACGCTGCGACTCGGACCGGCCGATGACACCGCCATCCCCCAGGGCTTCGCCGCGTTCCTCAAGAAGTATCCCGAGGTCAAGCGCGTGGCAATCGTGGCCGACGTTCGTGAGGCCTCCGGCAAGGCCGGAGCCGAAATCTTCGAGGCGCTCGCTCGTAAAAATGGTCTCCAGGTGGCTGAGGTCATCGAGTTCTCCACCCGAGCAACCGACCTGTCGCCGGTCGCCATCAAGGTGAGAGCGTTGAACCCGGATGCAGTATTCGCGGTGGCACTTACGCCCTCCGGAATTCTGCTTGCCAAAGAGTTCGCATCCCAGGGCTATCGCAAGCCGGTGCTGGGCAACTCCATCATCTGGCCGGGCTCGTTCGTGAACAACGTGGGTGAGGCGGGCTCAAACTGGCACACCATCGGGTTCTCGACCAACGAGGAGGGCAACGGCGACAACGCGCTGTATAAGTCGGTGGTGCAGCGCTACGTTGACCGCATCAAGGATCCCGCACTGGGTATTCCGGCCAACATGGCCAACAACAACATCGCCTATGACGCCATGTTGCTGCTGGCGGACATCCTTCGCCGCAATGGCGTCGACGGCACCACACCACCCGCCAAAGCACGTGAAACCATCATGAAGGAATTCACGCAGCTGAAAACCTTCCGCGGCCTGAACACTTACCAGATCCGTGACACCGGTGATGGCGACATTCCGCACCGGATTCTTACGCCGGATGTGGCGCGCAAGGTTTGGAAGTTTGCCGATTGAGCATCGGTTGGGTGGGCTCCATGAGCCCCCCGCCTACCGCATCGAGCGACGCAACTTCGGCGCTGGTCCGGTACTGGTTCTGAAGACCAACTGAACTGGCAGGCTGAGACACCGTTCCCAACCCCTTCCTTCCAGCCTCGCGATCAGATGCTCGGCAGCGGCGCTGCCGACCTCAACAATCGGGGTCGCCACGCTGGTGAGCCCGGGCTGCTGGGTTTCGCCAAGTTCGGTGTTATCGACGCCGGTAATTGAAATATCCTCAGGAACGCGCACCCCCAGCCGGCGACACGCCAGCAACGCCCCGACACCAAACACGTCGTTGGTACCCAGCACCGCGGTCGGTCGATCCGGAAGCATCAAAAGCTCGCTCATGGCCGCCTCGGCCGCACGCAATGAGATCGGCGCATACCTGATGTGGCGGGCGTCAAGACTGAGCCCCGCCTCGCGTAGGGCCCGTCGCAACCCCGCTCCCCGCGCGCGCGCTCTATCGTTGTGCTGGGGCTCGGCACTTAACAACCCGAAACGTCGGTGGCCCAGCGCAATCAGATGACGCGCCATCGCATGGGTCGCAGCCGCATTATCGAACCCGATGTTCGGATGGGGCGAGCGCGGATCGGCCCCCCAGGTCAGGACGTACGGGCGTTGATGCTCCTCCAGAAGCGCGAAAAGCTCAGGCGCATGGTCGAGCCCAACAAACATGAACGCGTCGACTCCGTGTTCGATGAGTTGCGCCGCAACGCTCATTTCCTTGGCCAGATCGTAGTGGTGCTCAGCCACGACCACCGAATAGGCCTGCGCATTGAGACGTCGCTGGAGCGCGCTGGTGGTCCGCGCATAGAGCGCGTACTCAAACGATGGCACCACTGCGCCTATCATCCAGCTGCGACGGCTTCGAAGCGAACGCGCGGCACCGTGCGGAACATAGCGCAGCTGACGAACCGCCTCGAGCACGCGCGCCCGGGTGTGCGGATCGACCCGCTCAGGCGAATTCAGCACCCGCGATACGGTGGCGCTCGAAACGCCAGCCTGGCGTGCCACATCAAGTGCCGAAGCGCGCACCACCTGAGCGTCATCCACCAACAGGCGACTGCCTGCAGACCTCGCTTTGACCACCGGAACTTCACTCCTGGACGATTGGTTGAACCTTTGTTATGTTGCCGAATGTAAACGATTACACCAACCGGCGAATTTCGCTCAGGTTCAAGACATCCATCACGAGGAGACAGCATGGGCCATTCCAGCAATCGCGACCGATTCGACCCCAACCGTCGCGAAACCCTTGCACGGGGCGCAGCACTGGGCGGCGCAGTCGCAGCAGCACAGTTACTGCCGGCACCTGCCCACGCACAGGCAGGCGATCTTGCCGCTTATCAGTCAGCCAAGATCGACTGGAAGCAGGTTGCGGGTGAGTCGATAACCGTGGCCGTGATACCCGCCAGCTATTTCGATAATCTGATCAGCCTGCAACCGCAGTTTGAAGCGCTCACCGGCATCAAACTTCGCTTTGAAAAAGTGCCACCCGGGCAGATTCGGCAGAAGGCCATGCTCGATCTGTCCTCCAAAACGGCCACCTATGCCACGCATGCCGCTGACCCCATGTACTACCCGCTCTACGTTGCCAATAAGTGGGTGGAGCCGCTTGACCGCTATCTGTCGGATGCCAGGCTCACCGATCCGGCATGGTTCAACTACAACGACATCCTGAAAGCCTGGCGCGACGCGGTGTCAATCGACGGCAAACCTTATGGCATGCCCTTTGACGGTGAGGTCACCGTACAGGTCTATCGCAAAGACCTTTACGACGCCAAAGGACTCAAACCCGCCACCACCTACGACGAGTTGCTGGCCAATGCCAAGGCGCTCACCGATCCTGCCAACCGCATGTATGGACTCGCCATGCGAGGGTTCGCCGGTGCGGGACAGAACATGTACATCTACCCCTCGATTCTGCGCGGATTCGGCGGCGGCTGGTTTGAAGGCAACAACCTGGTTGTGAACTCGCCAATCGCAGTGCGGGCGCTTGAATGGTACGTTGATGCGCTGAACCGCTACGCGCCGCCTGCGGTACGCAACTGGAACTGGCCCGATATTGCCGACGCGTTCTCACAGGGCACCCTGGGCTGCTATCTTGACGCGCA
>VGHA01000297.1 GCA_016868375.1 Betaproteobacteria bacterium
TTGTTTTATGTGCCCAGAAAGCGAAGCACCTGCGTGCTTCGCGTGAGGACTCGAAAGGTCCGGCTTGCAAGCCGGACCGGGCCCGCGGAACGTGGGCGACCCTGGCGCGTTCAGTGCTTTTCCGCAAGCAGCCCGAAGCCGCTTAACGCATCACGAATGCCCGCCCTGCGAAGCGCGAGCCAGTACGTGGCCACATTGACACCGATCATCGGCCGGCCGAGCCGCACCTCGATTTGTGCCGTCATGGCGCTGACGGGAAGATTGGTTCCCACGTGCACGAAGGCCTCAATGCCCGGGGTTTCGGCGAGCCGCTCAAAACCGCTCAAGATCTGCTGTGGCGTAAATTGCGCCACGGACGTTGGCCCTTTCGCTTCAAGCCCATGCGTTGCCATCACGCGGTAACCACACGCGGTAAAAAATTCGGCAATCAGTGCATCAGCGGGCGGCCAGTAGGGTGTCAGCACCCCGATTGCCTGAGGATTACCGATGGCCTCCAGTCCAGCGAGCACGGCGATTGACGGGGTTACAAACGGTATGCCGCCACTGAGCGCCTCCAGCCGGTCCCGCTCGGCCTGGGCCCGAGCGCGATCGCCCCGGAACGAGTGAATCGAATGCCCATGGGCGACCGCATGGGGCTCGCACTTCAACACCAGCTCGAGCGCCTCTTCGAGCCCGCCCCGCTCGGTTTCGAGCGCCTGCCGGTATTGGCTCATATCATCGTAAGGACGCGGCGGCAGCAGCATGCGGCTGACGTGATTGGTGACGCCTGTCGGGCGCATCGACTCCATCTCGGGCTGCACCACGGCATTGGTGGCCGGCACAATGACACCGATCTTCGCCCGTGTTGCCAGCGCGTCCAGACTGCTCTTTGCTGCCGGTGCGACGCTCATCCCGATTACTCCATCTTGAGATTGGCGATCTTCGCAGCTTCAGCCCATGTTTGAAGATCCGCGCGCAAGGTAGCCGCGAACTCTGCGGGCGTGCTGCCAATGGGGTCGACGCCAATTTGCGCAAAGCGGGCCCGGGCACCTTCGCTTGCGACCACCTCTCGGGCAACTGCCGCAGCACGATCGATGATCGCCTGCGGCGTACCCGCAGGCGCAAGCAGTCCGTTCCAGGTGATGGTTCGAAACCCGGGCAAGCCCGATTCGGAGATGGTGGGGACGTTGGGGATCTGCGGTACCCGCTGATCGCTCGATACACCGATCAAGCGGATCTGCCCACCGTTTGCATGCGGCACCAATTCAGAGAAGTTGCCGAAGTACATCTGAACGTTGCCCGCAAGCAGGTCAACCACCGCCTGAGACCCGCCCTTGTAGCTCACATGTGCCATCTCAATGCCGGCGCGCTTGACGAACAGCGCGCCCGACAGATGCGACACGCTGCCCGACCCGCCCGACGCATAGTTGAATTTGCCTGGATTCTTTCGAACGTGATCGATAAATTCCTGCACGGTTGTGGCGGGCACTGAGCGGTGAATGCCCAGCACAAACGGGTTACTGCCGATGTTGCTGATTGGAATGAAATCCCGGATGGGATCGAAGCTCACCTTGTTGATGACCGGCAGAATCGCGAGGTTGGCCATGGCACCCACCAGCAGTGTGTAGCCATCGGGGGCCGACTTCGACACAAAGTCGATTGCCAGGCCACCGCCCGCGCCTACCCGGTTCTCAACCACGAACGGCTGGCCAAGTGTCTGCGTGAACCGCTCAGCAAGCAGTCGTGCGATTGAATCGGTATTGCCGCCGGCCGCAAACGGCACAACGATTTTTACCGACCGGGCGGGCCAGGCCGATTGAGCGCGCAGCGGAAGTGCGAGCGAGCCCGCGCTGACAGCACCCACAACAAGCAGCGAACGACGAGACAACTGAGCCATTTGAGTTCTCCAGATTGAGTCCGACGCCGGGATCAGTTGATCGTGGCTGCGCGCCGGATACTGTTGATCATTGACGAGTTCAACAAATACTCACGCGCCTTCACTGGATCCGCACAGGTGGCCTCCAGCATGCGAATACGTTGCGCGCGCTCGGCAGGGTCTTTGACCTCGAGGTTCTGCTTGTTCCGAACCGACAGCGTCTGCACGTACTCGACATTGACCGTATGACGCTGTCGGTGATATCGATCGAGCAGCGAATCGTCAGCTTTCCCCTGCGCCACGTCAGACAACATCTCGCCCAGGGCCAGAGCATCGTGAATGCCGCTGTTGAGTCCAAACCCGCCAAGAGGATTATTGACGTGTGCGGCATCGCCTGCCAGCAGAACCCGATGCTTACGCATGGTCACTGCCACACGCTGGTGAACGCTGTAGATGCTCTGATGCACCAGCGGGTAGTCAACCGAGGCTTCGTGGCCGGTGAGCCGGCGGATGCAGTGCTGGGCGTAAGGGCCTGCGAGCGCAGCCTCATCAGTGACATCAGACCCGACCGGCAGGGTCATGCGCCACAAACCGGGCGGGCCCTCATCGGGCATTTTGAATACCGCGCACCACTGAACCGGGTCGCTGATATAGGCATTTTCACGGAACCCATGCAGCCCAAAATCGTGACGTGTGCTGATGACACTGTAGCGCTCGGGCCAGGTGTAGCCTGCGAACTCAATCTCGGCGGCCTTGCGAACCTGACTGCGCCCACCATCAGCGCCTACGAGCCAGTGTGCTCGCGCTGATACTTTGCCATCGGCGGTCGCGAGTTCGGCCAGCACATGGTCGCCGTGCTGAGTCATTTTCTCAAAGCGGTGTCCGAACAGCACATTGACATGCGGATACTGCTTCAGCAGCCGATAGATGATGGGAGTTAGCCGATGCTGCTCGAGATGCAGGCGGAACGGATAACGGGTGTCATCTTTGAGCAGCGAAAGATCCCACTCGGCGACAAGGCCATGCGCAAGATCCCAGGACTGCCAGCGCGGCACCTTGATACCCACCTCAAGCATGGGTTCTGCCACCCCTACCCGTTCGAGCATTTCGATGGTAGGCGGATGAAAGGTTCCAGCACGCAGGTCATGCGTAAGACCGGGCTCGGCTTCAACCACCGTGCAGCCGACCCCGCGCTGCGCAAGTTGCAGCGCGACCAGAAGCCCCACCGGCCCGGCGCCA
>VGHA01000298.1 GCA_016868375.1 Betaproteobacteria bacterium
ATTGCGCACGCTCGCCGGAACCATTGGGCCGACCGCAAAGCCGTGCTGGATGATGGCCGCCATGGACACGGGTACGAAATCGCGAAACGCGTCGTAGCCCAGCTTGCTGTAGACGTGGGGAAACAACGCCAGCATCGAAAACGGCGTCAGCGCGAGGTGCGAACCGTCAGCGGGTGCGGGTTTGAGCACATCCAGCGCAATACGGCCCCCGGCGCCTGGCCGGTTATCCACCACCGCAGCGTTACGCGTGTACGCGCTTCCCGCCAGCTTCTCGCCCACGCGTCTGGCGACAATATCGCCCGAGCTGCCCGGCGGGAAGCCATAGAAAATTTTGACCTGATCAATGGGCAGCGCTCCTTGAGCAAGCGCATGAGAGCCCGCGGCGCTCAAGAGCGCAGCCGCTGAGCCTGCCTGAATCAGTTGTCTCCGGGTGGTCATATCAGTCGTCTCCCTGTATGGGTGGTGGGGTTAGGGTCGTGGCAGAAAGACGCCTGGAAGACTGCCCGCATGCAAGGCGTCAACCATTGCTGCGCGATGATGCAGCACCGCGCGCTGGTTGATCGAACCTTTGTCGGTGACCTCACCCAGGTCAAGCGAGGGCGGTTGCTCGAGTACGCTCAGGCGGGCAATACGGTTGGCGCTGCCCGTTCCCTGCGCTGACAGCGAATCGACCAGCGACTGAAAGTGCTCGCGCACCCGCGGGTGCGCCAACACCTCGGCCATCGGCATATCGGGCGATACCCCCGCGAGCGAGCGAAGCGCAGGCGAGGGAAAAATCATGGCGCCCACCTCGTGTCGATTGAGCCCGGTGATGACAGCGTCCTGCACAGTCGGGGCCCCCGCTGCGATGATTCGCGCCCGCAACGGCCCCACGCTCACGAAGGTGCCTGTGGCAAGTTTGAAGTCTTCGGCAATACGACCGTCAAATCGAAGTCCAAGATGCAGGTTGGAAGGATCGATCCAGCGCACCGCGTCGCCGGTTCGGAAGAACCCCTCTTCGTCGAACGCCTCAGCGGTCTGGTCGGGAGCTCGCCAGTAGCCAGGGGTGATATTGGGCCCGCCGTAGCGGACTTCGGTCTTGCCGTCGATATCGACCAGTTTCAACACCAGGCCGGCCGCCGGCACGCCGATATCGCCAGCGCGCACCTCAGGATTGGTAATGAAGACCGCAAACGGCGCGCTCTCGGTCATTCCCAGCCCGGTGCCCATCACGATACGTTCGCCCACTTCGCGCTCTTGAGCATCCCAGAGGCTGTCCCAGATGGGCTGAGCCAGCGCAGCACCGGAGTAGAAAAACATTCGGACTTTGGCGAGCAGCGTTCGACGCAGCGCATCATCGGTCTGCATGGCACGGGCAATCGCTTCAAAGCCGGTGGGTACATTGAAGTAAACGGTGGGAGAGATTTCCCTGAGGTTGCGAAGCGTCTCGCCCATCAGCGCCGGAGTTGGCTTGCCGTCGTCGATGTAGAGCGTGCCGCCATGAAAGATCACCATGCCGACATTGTGATTGCCACCGAAGGTGTGATTCCACGGCAGCCAGTCGACCAGGACCGGTGGCGCCTCGGCAAGCACCGGCATCGACACCACCATCTGCTGCTGGTTGGCGCACCACATTTTCTGCGTGTTGATGACGGCTTTCGGAAGCTTGGTCGAGCCGCTGGTGAACAGAAACTTGACGATGGTGTCAGGGCCCGTGGCGGCAATCGCCTGATCAACCTCCGGGGTGACGGGCGTCTGAAGCAGCGCCGCCAGCGGGGTGGTGTCGCGCGAATCAAGCCGCCCCTCACCCATGACCAGTTCGGTACCCGGATCGACGGTGGCGCGGAGTGCCGACTCATAGCGTGCATCCGCCGCAAAAACAAGCCCGGGCGTGGTGACCGCCAACACATGACGGAGCTTTTCAAAGTCACGGCTGACCAGCGCATAGGCGGGCGACACCGGCGTAAACGGTATGCCTGCCAGCATGCAGCCAAGCGACATCAAGGCGTGTTCGAGACTGTTTTCCGACAGAATCGCCACGGGCCGTTCAACGGAGAGCCCACGATCGAGCAGCGCCTGCGCAATCGCGCGAGCCGCCAACCAGGCCTCGCCGTAGTCGATCGGGCGCCAGTCGCCGGTCGTGCCATCGGGCCGGCGCGTCCGTCGGGCAAGAAAGGGACGCGAGGGCGCAACCGCCGCCCAGTGCGCAAAGCGATCGGTGAGGCGGGTGGGATAGTCGGGTAAGCTTGCCTCGGCCTGAACGTAGCGCACGCCCGCTGCGCCGTCGCGAACCTGTACGCGCGTCACCCCGAAATTCATCGGGCGAAAGGGTGCTCGCTCCATCGATCAGTCTCCTGTTTGAATGCGCGGGAACTGCCTCGCCCCCTGCCATGCCGGCACATCGTATTGAGCCTCGCCACCCGCTGCAACCAGGCATGGGCTTACCATGGCGGATTACCCGCCCTCCGACGCCACCGCCATGAACCACGCCGACCTGATTGCGATCGATGTCCATACGCATGCGGAGGTGAGCTGCCGCAATCCGTTTGATGCCTATGGTGAAGAATATGATCGCGCCGCCGACAAGTATTTCGGCAGCACGCGACGGCCCACGATCGCAGAAACCATCGCCTATTACCGCGAGCGCAGAATCGGCCTGGTGATGTTCACGGTCGATAGCGAATCCCAGCTGGGGCGGCGCCGCATACCGAACGAGGAAATCGCCGAAGCCGCCCGCGATAACGCGGACATGATGTTCGCATTCGGCAGCGTCGATCCGCACAAAGGAAAAATGGGCGCGCGCGAGGTCGAGCGGCTGATCCTCGAGGAAGGCGTGCGCGGCTTCAAGTTTCATCCCACTGTGCAGGGGTTCCATCCCTATGACCGGATGGCCTGGCCGATTTACGAAGTCATCAACGCGCACCGCCTGCCCGCGATCTTTCACACCGGTCACAGCGGAATCGGCAGCGGCATGCGTTGCGGCGGCGGGCTCAGGCTTGCGCTCAGCAATCCCATGCATCTTGATGAGGTGGCAATCGATTTCCCCGACATGCAGATCGTGATGGCGCACCCCAGCTGGCCCTGGCAGGACGAGGCGCTCAGCG
>VGHA01000299.1 GCA_016868375.1 Betaproteobacteria bacterium
CATCTTTATTGCGATGCCGCTGGTATCGCTGGCGGGCGAGCATGTGATCTTTGACCTGCTTGACCCGATTCTCCCGGCGTCGCTACAGCGCTGGCAGCGCGTCATTTCAAACGTGTTTTGTTCTGTGCTCGTTTTGGGCGGCGCATGGCTCATTTACGGACGAGCAAGCCGGGTGTTCGAAGACGGTGATACCACCGCACAGCTCCAGATTCCCACCGGGCCCTTTATTCAGGCCGCAGCGATGATGCTGCTGGTTACCGCAATCATGCATGCGGTGGTCGCCTGGATGGCGTTTCGAGACAACGTGGCCGCTACGCCAGGCGCCGAAGAGACCAACTCGTGATTGAGGCGCTATTCGGGTTCGCAGCGATGTTCGCGCTGATGGCGCTTCGCGTACCGATCGCTTTTGCGATGGCTGCAGTGGGTGTGGTGGGCATCGCGTTGATGCGCTCGGTTCCCGCAGCTTTTTCATCGGCGGCAACCGAAATCATGGATGTGGCAAGTTACACGTTGTCGGTGGTGCCGTTGTTTGTTCTGATGGGCAACCTGGTGACCCGTGCGGGCATGTCCACCGAACTTTATCAGGCTGCGTACTCCTTCATAGGCCATCGCCGCGGCGGGCTCGCAATGTCAACTATCGTCGCCTGCGCAGGTTTTGGCGCGATCTGCGGTTCGTCGATAGCCACCGCGGCCACCATGTCCCGAGTTGCCATGCCCGAGATGCGTCGCTTTGGCTACGACAAGTCTTTCGCAGCGGGCACTATCGCCGCGGGCGGTACCCTAGGCATTCTGATTCCGCCATCGGTCATCATGGTGATCTACGGGATCATGACCGAGCAGAGCATTGGCGCGCTCTTTGCTGCCGGTGTCGTTCCTGGCGCCATTGCCATGCTGTTCTATATCGGCACTGCCTGGAACTGTGTGCGACGCAATCCTGCGCTCGGCCCACCCGGTGAGTGCACTAACTGGGCGGGGCGTCTGCTTGCGCTGAATCACATCTGGGGTGTCATCGTTCTGTTCATGATTGTTATGGGCGGCATGTACGGCGGGCTCTTCACACCGACGGAGGCTGCAGGTGTGGGGGCGATGGGCGGGTTTCTGTTTGCGCTGCTGCGCGGGCGGCTTACCTTCAAAGTGCTTCTGGAGGTGCTGACCGAATCAGCGCAGATGACCGCCATGCTGTTCACAATTTTGATCGGCGCATCGATCTTCGCGAACTTCGTCAATTTCACGTCGCTGCCGCAGGACCTTCAAGCCTTCGTATCGCATTTCAATGTGCACCCCATGATGGTGGTGGTTGCAATCTGCGCGATCTACGTGATTCTTGGCACCGCGATGGAAGAGCTGTCGATGATTCTTCTGACGGTGCCGATTTTCTTTCCGCTAATTGTTCACCTGGGGCTCGACCCGATCTGGTTCGGTGTGTTGATTGTCTGCATCGTTGAAATTGGCATGATCAGCCCACCTGTCGGCATGAATATCTTCGTGATCAGTAGCCTGCTGCCGGACGTGCCCACCAGTTCGATCTGGAAGGGCGTGATGCCGTTTCTTCTGGCCGATGTTCTTCGACTCGCGCTGTTGATTGCGTTCCCCTCAATAACACTGTGGCTACCCAAATTTCTCAACCTCTAAAACCGGTCGTGGGCTTTGCGGGTGTCGGTGCGATGGGTTCACCGATGATTGGTCATCTTTTGGCCGCGGGTTATCCGGTGCGTGTTTTTGCGCGCCGTCCGGAAGCCGCCTCTGAACTGGTTGCGCGCGGGGCTGTGTTTGCACCCACCGCTTTACAGGCCGCACAAGGCGTGCGCGTTTTCTGTACCAATGTCACGCGTACCGAAGATGTCGAGCAGGTTCTGTTCGGCGAAACTGGCGCGGCGTTGTCGCTTGAACCTCGCTCAACCGTTATTGACTTTTCGACCATATCGGCGGTTGCCACGCGTGAGTTTGCTGATCGCTTGTCACGGCAACAGGTTCGCATGCTCGACTGCCCGGTATCGGGTGGCGAAAAGGGTGCGCGAGAGGCCACGCTGTCAATCATGGTGGGTGGCGACGAATCGGTTCTTGAAGAACTGCGTCCGATCCTTGAGTGCCTCGGTCGCGTCATCACCCATATCGGCGGAAACGGGGATGGCCAGGTTGCCAAGGCGTGCAACCAGATCGTGCAGGTCATCAACATTCAGGGCATCGCTGAGGCAATGTTATTTGCCAAGCGCAATGGCGCCAACGTCGATCGTGTTCTGAGCGCGCTGCAGTCAGGCTTTGCTGGAAGCCGGATGCTGGATCTTATGGGGCCCAAGATGGTGGCCCGTGATTTCGCCGCCGGCATCGAGGCGCGTCTGCATCAGAAAGATTTTGCGCTGGTCATTGCCATGACCCAGGCGCTGGGGCTATCGATGCCCGCGGCTGCGGTCACGTCCCAGCAGTTAAATGCACTGGTCGGGCAGGGATGGGGCAAAGACGATACGTCGTCGCTGCTGCGAGTGCTCGAGTCTCTTAACGGATTGCCCCCGCCCGACGAGGCGCGCTAGCGCATTACCGCCGTGCGGCTGTGTTCTCACACAGCCGCACGGCGGCTTCGAACAGCCGATTGCCGGGCTCGGCAAGCGCGTCGCAGAGGGTCAGGTGGTTATAGCCTGGCATGGCAATATCGCCCGCGAATGACTTTGCCCATCGGCTGGCAACCAGTCCGTTCTGGCGATGGAACTCGCTGCTTTCGTCGCCGCCGACCGTGGTCATGATGGGGGCGCGCGTTGCAGGGGTCATTAGCGCAGGGCTCAATTTGCAGGCGAGCGCCTCGTCGAGTCGGAAATCGTTGTTGAAGAACGGCGACTTGATCAACGGCCGCAGATCGAAAAGCGCGCTCATCGCCAGGCCTGCTTTCACAAGATCTTTCGGCAGATCGGGCTCCCATTTCGGCCAGCGCGCCGCGAGCGCCATCTCGGTGAGGTGGCCGCCTGCGGAGTGACCGCTGACGACGATTCGGTTGCGGTCGAACCCCAGCGCCTCGCCGTTACGCCAAAGCCAGGCGAGGGCGCGCAGAATTTGTCGAACGATGTCTTCGATGGTGACTTTGGGG
>VGHA01000300.1 GCA_016868375.1 Betaproteobacteria bacterium
CCAAAGCAGAAATGAAAACCGAGCGATGCTCCGGCGGGTACCAATGGCGCAAGCCTTCGCATCTGATCGGCACTGCGCTCGATACCTCCCTCGCGGGGAAGGGGGGGTGCCGCACCATACGCGTCTTGAACTTCGGTGGCGCAGTCCCATTGAATGGCAAGATCGGTTTCCGGGATGCGCGCGCCGATCTCAATCAGTTCGCTGGCGAGCGCCTCTTCGATGCCTTCGCGAATAATCTGGAGGTCCTGGATATCATCAACCACGCGCGGGGGAACGATACTGTTCGGCGATGCGATGGATACCTGGAATCTTAAGTGCTGAGCCAGAATGCCGCGCTCCCTGAGCGTGCGAAATACAAAATAAGAGTTCACTGCATCCCGCGCGTAACCGAGTCGCCAGCCGCTTTCGCCAAAGCGAATTTTCTTCACGCCGGTCTTGACCCGAAATTTCCAGCTATCGCCGGGGTCCCGGGGGTGGAGACGCTCGCGACCCTCATCAAGTGCAGGTTGACGCGTGACTTTAATGTCCGGGTGCAGTGCGAGGACCTGGTAGTGGATTCGACTGATCCAATGGCGGCGCAGCCCCACCTCGCCATCGGGCAGGTAGCGCAAATAGCGCCCAAGGGGCTGGCCGAAAGACCGAAACACGTCTTCTGCCGAGTCTAACGGGACACTACCAACGAGTAGCAGGGTGCGGTCGCTCATAGCGATGATCCGTAGGGGAAGGCACTAGCTGATCCTTTTGCCGTCAATTTCAAACCCGCCCAACAGGTACCCGAGATAGGTCATCAATCCGCCCACCTGGTAGTCGGTTTCGACCGATTGGTCTTTGTAGGCGGTGTCCTGGTCTGCCTGGCGAACGATGTTGATTGCATCAGCCAATATTTTCGGCACCGGGATTGTTTTCGCGCGTTTCGGGGGTTCATCGTCGCCGGGGTCATGGGAATACTCGACCTCAACATTCACGATGTTTTGGCCAGCATCCGCCACCGAATAGTCTGGCTTTCTGGCGCGTTCCTGCTTCACCAGGTCTGCAAGAACCAGGGATGCCAGGACAGTACCGGTGCGGCCCGCCCCTGCGCCGCAGTGGATCAGCACCTTGCCATCCTGCTGGTGGGCGCTATCAACAAAATTCTTGATTTGCGCGAGCGTGCGGATGCTCGGATGGGCGAAGTCCACGATCGCAAATTGGTCGCCGGTTTCGTGGTGAAACGCTTGTGGAACTGATCTTGCCATATCGGTGGTGTGATCCCCTTTATCGATCGAAAGTATCGTGTTGTAGCCTGCCTTGCGAAGCTGATCGAATGTCTCGGCTTGTGTTGCGTCCTTGATGTAGGCGCCGTGAGGACGCGCCGCGCCGCCCACCTGCCGGCCGTCGAATTGCACCGTGCGGTACTGCTGCAAAGAACGCTGGAGTGCCTGATGCGCCTGTGTCTGCTCCGCCGTCTGCGCGCCCCCGATCGCGCGGTTGATGGCCTCGCTTACCCGACGATTACTGATCGGCGCAGTGGTTGCAGCGCCCTGGCCATTGCCAGCGTTTTGCGGAAACAGCGCATCCAGGTTGGATTTGTCGAGCTTTGCCTGGTCGAACAACGCGTCCAGCGCGGCGCGCGTGACTTCTGTTTTTGCGCTTCGAAACACGTTCAGGTTCCAGCGCGCGCTGAACTGAAGCTGGCCACCGCCTTTTCCGCCCGAGCCATCCAAGCGCAAATAACCGCGCTTGTTGGCGGTCATGGTGCTGATGTCCGTTAGTAGGCCTTTTGCCTCCTGCTCGCTGAGCTTGCCGATTTCGGCTTTGACGTTATCGATTCGCGCCGACCGGTTGGCCTCAGTGGAGCCTTGGGTCAGACCGCGTGCGCCAGGAATTTGAACACTATTGGTTGCCATGGTGCGCCTTGGATTTGGGTGAACGATCAGTCAGAGGGTTACGCAAAACGTACGTGAGGGGGTGTTGGGTCGCTGCCTGGTAGGGGCGAACTTTCGACCATGACGCTTGCCTCGATGGCTTGTTTGAGCGCGGCAGCCTTATCGATTGCCGCGCAGATCTCATTGTTCAGATCGGCCGGGCTGCTGCTCTCGATCGATTGCTGTCGAGCGATCAGTGCCTGGCCGTCGTTATCAACGAGGATGAACCAATTCGACGAAATCCAGAGCGAATCGTTGATCTGGTTGAGAAGCCGGAGCACGGCCGGATTGCGCTGTTGCGATTCATCGAGCATGACGATGTCGCACTCGAGCATCATCTGGTCGGGCTGAGTCGGGTGCGCAAAGCAGCGGAAAACATGCCCCTCGCTTTCAAATTCAAACCCCCGACATTGCTGAGCGCTTGGCTGCGGGATACCCTGGCTCTCGGTAAAGCGCTGCATCAGGGCATTGAAGGCATGGGAGGGGTCGGTTGCCCTGTGAGCAGTGTCCGGTATAAGGTTTTCAGGGTCGGACCAAGTAAGGTCCGCGTCGGTCAGCGTCCGCCGCGCCGCGTCGCCAGCAGAATCCCGGTTGTATCAATGCCAAAACCGTAGCCCAGTCTGAAGTTCACAGGCGCGGGCGAACCGCGCTCGAACAGACGGGTCAGCGCAGGCTGGTGCATGTAATCAAACATTGGAATTGGCCGGGTGTAGCGCCCGAAGGGTGTCAGCTGCCAGACGGCCTGGTCATAGGCGGCCAGCGGTACCCCGGTATCGTCTTGCAGAATGCGCACGCTTTGCTGCATGACCGTGCTGCGGATTCGCAGGAAATTTTCGGCGTGAGGAAGGTAAGAGGCACTCTTGAAGAACGCGTCGGCGGTGCCCTGGCGCTCGATGAACTTGACGAATGCGCCGTCGATCAGACCGGCGTTCGATAGATCGATACTGAAATAGAACAGCGTACGGTCGGTGTTTTTCTCTCGGTCGTGGAAACTGATTTCAAGGCCGTTCGGTCGGACTCGAGCGGGCGCCGGAACCGTGACCGTGCCGCCGTCCTCGGTAAGACCGAGGTGTCGGACATCGGTAATCTCCATGCCCGATCGGGCGAGAAAAACATACAGCAAGGGCAGAACGCCTGAAAATGAATGGCCCTGCAGATCCTTGAGCATGTC
>VGHA01000301.1 GCA_016868375.1 Betaproteobacteria bacterium
ACGGCTCGCGCAGAGCCCGATGAGTGTATCGACCTGTTTACCCGTGCGGGCGCTTACCGGGACGATTTCGTCAAAGCCGTAGTCGCTCTGCAACTTCTGAACGCGAGGCAGCAAACGCGCCTTGTCGGCAACCTGGTCGATCTTGTTCAGCACCAGAAACACCGGGTGGTGACGGCCAAGACGACGCGCGAACAGATCATCGGCCGGCGTCCAGACCAGAGCATCACAGACCAGCAAAGTGATGTCAGCATCTTGGGCCACCTGTAGCGCGGTACGGTTAAGCACCCGGTTCATGGCGCCACCCACGCGCGTCTGAAAGCCAGGACTATCCAGGAACAACAGCTGAGCGTCGTCGCGCGTGAGGACCCCTACAATCCGGTGCCGGGTCGTCTGGGGTCGGTCCGAGGTAATCGAAAGCTTTTGACCGACCAGCCGGTTCAGCAGCGTGGATTTGCCGACATTAGGGCGACCAACAATCGCGACAGCGCCGCAGCGGTGCATGAGGCAGCGACCGGGACTAAGCGGCTTCGGCAGCCGGGCCGGTCTGCTCGCCGCCCTCAGATGCCGTGCCTGCCCCCACTGATGGGGAAAGCGGCGCATCGGCGCTTGACGACGCAGGACGGGGCACCCGTGTTCGACGGGCCGATACCGCAGCTGCCTCTGCCGCGTCGAGTGCCAGGCGTGCGGCAGCCTGTTCGGCCGAACGACGGCTGCCCCCGCTACTCAGTACCTGAATGCCCAGCTTGGGAACGGAGCATTCGACTTCAAAGGTCTGGTTGTGGGCTGCACCATGCGTGGCCACCACTGCATATACGGGTAGCGGCAGTTTCTTGCCCTGAAGATGCTCCTGCAGCAGCGTTTTGGCGTCTTTGCCGAGCGTGCGGGGATCCACAGACTTGAGAATGGGGTCGTAGAGCGCACGGATGACCGCAAGCGCCCGATCAAAGCCTGCGTCGATGAAGATTGCACCGATCAGCGCCTCGACGGTATCGCCCAAAATTGAAGGCCGGCGCATTCCGCCACTGCGCAGTTCTCCCTCACCCAACAAGAGGTGGCGGCTAAGCGACAGTCGGTGTGCAATGTCAACCAGCGCCTGCTGCTTGACAAGGTTGGAGCGCAACCGGGACAGGTCGCCCTCATCGAGCTTTCCGAACCGCTCAAACAGCAGCGAGGCCATTGCGCAATTGAGAACCGAATCGCCTAAGAATTCGAGCCTCTCGTTGTGCGGTTGCCCGTAACTGCGGTGGGTTAGCGCCTGGCGCAACAGCACCGGATCGACGAACGCGTACCCCATGACCTGCTCAAGCGTTTCGAGCGGTGCGCTCAAGACCTCGCTCCTGGGGACCGGACTGGGCGATTCGTCGCGCATGCCGGCATCACGCTCAGTGGAATCGGCCGATTCGGCCGAAATCGCCGAAATTCATCCAGATGAAGAACGCCTTGCCGACAATACTCTGCTCTGGGACGAAGCCCCAGAATCGGCTGTCAAGACTGTTCTCGCGGTTGTCGCCCATCACGAAATAATGACCGGCCGGAACCGTGCATTCAAGCCCGGATGTCCGATACGTGCAGCGGTCGATGTACGGAAACCTGTCCATCGGCTCGATTCGAGACGATTTATTCAATTCTGTCAATACCTTATGAGGGGTACTTCCGAGAGTTTCTGAATATTGAGGATACAGGATCAGCCGGCGTCTGTCTTCAAATTCCCCAGCCGAGACGAGCGGTACAGGCGTACCGTTGATGGTGAGACGACCGTCCGAGATCAGGATTCGATCGCCCGGCAGCGCCACCACGCGCTTGATGTAGTCGATGGACGGGTCTCGCGGGTAGCGGAACACCATCACATCACCGCGTTCTGGTGACCCCACATCGATGATCTTGGTGTTGACTACGGGCAGCCGCACGCCGTAGGTGTACTTGTTCACCAGGATCAGATCGCCGACAAACAGCGTGGGCAGCATGGACTCGGAGGGAATCTTGAAAGGTTCCGCCACAAACGAACGCAGCATGAACACCACCGCAATCACAGGGAAGAGTCCCGCCGTGTACTCGAGCCAGATCGGTTGACGTTCCAGCTTACCGCGCAGGGCTTCCCGCTCCTCGGCTCTTGCGTCAGGGGAAATTCCAGCGGGCCCTGCGCTGGCATCAAACTGTGCAAGTGCCTCGCGCGCCGCGGACTGCCGACGCGGACGAAACATGAAGCGGTCACCCAGCCACGCGACAAACGTCACCAGCACCAGAATAAACAGGATCAGCGCAAAGTTCATGGTGTGTCCGATCAGCGGTCGTCAACCTGGAGCACCGCGAGGAACGCCTCCTGAGGAATTTCGACCGACCCGACCTGCTTCATGCGTTTCTTGCCGGCCTTCTGCTTTTCAAGCAGTTTCTTCTTGCGGGAAATGTCACCGCCATAGCACTTGGCGAGCACATTTTTTCGGAGCGCTTTGACATTTTCACGCGCGATGATGTTGGCACCAATGGCTGCCTGAATGGCCACGTCGTACATCTGCCGGGGAATCAGTTCGCGCATCTTGGAAACCAGGTCGCGCCCACGGCTCTGCGAGACACTGCGGTGCACGATCAACGACAGCGCATCCACCTTGTCGCCGTTAACCAGCACGTCCATTTTGACCACATCGGCTGCGCGGCACTCACGAAACTCATAGTCCATCGAGGCATAGCCGCGCGAGATCGACTTCAGCTTGTCGAAGAAGTCGAGCACGATCTCGTTCATGGGAAGATCGTAAGTGAGATGAACCTGACGTCCGTGATACGCCAGGTTCGTCTGCACGCCGCGTTTGCCGGTACAGAGGGTCATTACCGAACCCACGTACTCCTGCGGAACAAATATCGTGACCGACACGACCGGCTCGCGGATCTCTTCGATTTTTGACGGGTCAGGCATTCGCGAGGGATTCTCGACACGCAGCAGTGTGCCGTCACGCATCAACACCTCGTAGACCACGGTGGGGGCCGTGGTGATGAGGTCCATGTCGAACTCGCGTTCAAGCCGTTCCTGCACGATATCCATGTGCAGCAGGCCGAGAAATCCGCAGCGAAA
>VGHA01000302.1 GCA_016868375.1 Betaproteobacteria bacterium
CACCGTCATGTGGGGGTAAAGCGCATAACTTTGGAACACCATGGCGACGTCCCGTGCGCCAGGCTCGGCATGGCTCACGTCGGTGTCGTCAAGCAGCACCCGTCCGCCATCGAGTGTTTCCAGCCCGGCGAGCAGTCTCAGCGTGGTGGTCTTACCCGACCCGGACGGGCCCAGGAAGGCGAAGAACTCGCCAGGCTTAACCTCAAGATCGATTCCGTGCAGCACCGTGGTTTTGCCGTGCCGCTTGACGGCGCCTTCGATCCGTACGCTTGCCGAGCGGCTCATCGCCTGCCTCCTCCTTTGACGGCGCCTACCGTGAGGCCCTTGACGATATGCCGCTGCGCAGCCAGACCAATCAGGATGACGGGCGCCATGGCCAGCATGGCCGCAGCAGACAGAAGCGCCCACTGGGTCTGCTCAACTGAAATGAAGTTGTACATCGCCACCGTGACCGGGCGCACCGTGTTGCCGCCCAGCACAACCGCGAACAAAAACTCGTTCCATGCGTTCAGAAAAACGAAGATGGTGGTTACCGCGATTCCACCTCGCGCCTGCGGCAGGATCACGTACCAGAGGGTCCGCAGGCGTCCGGCACGATCGAGCAGTGCAGCCTCTTCCATCTCAAAGGGAATGTCTTCGAAGTACGTGATCATCAGCCAGATTGCAAACGGCAACGAGAACGTGAGATAGATCGTCGTGATCCCGGCATAACTGTCGAGCCCGCCGATTTTCTGCAGCACGATGTAGTAAGGAATGATCAGACCCACAGGCGGCAGCATCTGCGTGGCGAGCACGTAGAAGCCAGTGGTGCGCTTGAACCGCATCTTCAGCCGCGCCATGGCATAGGCGGCCGGAACGGCAAACAGCATGGTGACCACGGTTGCGCTGCTGGTCACGATCAGACTCGACCAGAGGTTGGGCAGGATTGATCGGCTGCCTTCCAGCACCGCGCGGTAGTTGTCGAGCGTCGGCGTAAAAAACAGCACCGGTGGCCAGGCCAGCACGTCGCGTTCGGTTTTGAACGAGGTCAGTAAGCCCCAGACCACAGGGAATGCCCAGATCAGCACGAGGCAGGCCGCGGCGATCAACATGAGCAGTCGGCGAGCGGCCGCGCCCGTTTTGTGCCGATTCGCGGCCGTCATGACCGGGCTCGTCGCAACCGGAACATCAGCCAGGAAACGCCCAGCGTGATGGATAAAAGCACCATCGCAAGCGCGCTGCCGTATCCCAAATTGAGTTCAACAAACGAGGTGCGATAGGCATAGAGATTGAGGATCTCGGTGGCTGATCCCGGGCCGCCTCCGGTGGCAGCATAGATGGCCGCGAAGGCTGAGAGCGCGGTCATCATCCGCAGGATGACCACCATGATGATGGCTGGCCGGATAAGCGGCAGTGTGATGTAACGGAACCGTTGCCACGCGCTGGCGCGGTCCAGCCTGGCGGCCTCGTATACGTCGGGGGGCAGTGTGGCAAGCGATGCAAGCAGAACGAGAAACGCAAAGGGCGTCCATTGCCAGGTGTGAATCGCAATGACCGAGATGAGGGCAAGATCGGGGTCACCCAGCCAGTTGTGCGACCCGAGCCCGAGTGTGCGGGTGACCATGTCAACCAGCCCGAAATCAGGTGAGAGAACGAGTGTCCGCCAGAACAGCCCGACCACCACGGGGGCAAGCACAATCGGCAGAATTAGCGCGATCCGGATTGCGCCCTGACCGGTTGGCATACGCAGGACCAGCAGCGCAAACGAAAGTCCGATGATCACCTGCAGGCTGACGGTGGTACCGGTGTAGATCAGCGTCAGCCAGAGCGAGTTCCAGAACCGTGGATCGCTGCCCATCGCAAGGTAATTGCCCAGGCCTGCAAAGCCTCGCAGCCAGGGCATGCTGAAGTTCAGCTGCTGAAGCGAGTTCCAGCCCAGATAGATGAGCGGTACCGTTGTCGTGATCAACAGCACCACCAGCGCCGGTGCCAGAAGCCATGCGGCAAAGCGGCGGTCCTGCGCTTCAAGGGTCAGCGGCGGTGTTGACATGGGGTCTGGCCACCGAGGCCGCGGGTTACGCGGCTTCGGTGGCGGTGTACCGAAGAAACTCAGTTATCCGCGCAAAATCTGCTGGATGCGCGTCTGGGCCTCGTCCAGCGCAGCCTTTGCCGTTTTCTGGCCGACCAGCGCCGCCTGAATGCCGGTGGCCATGGTTTCGCCGATGGCAGGCCATTGCGGCACACGCGGACGCCATTCGACATCGGTATCCTGCGCCAGCGTATCCAGGGCGGTTCGGATGAAATTGTCGCCCATGCCCGCCATGGAGGATGCGAAATTGGGTGACTGCCATGACGACGTGCGGTTCACACCCGAGCGCTTGGCTGCGCCCGCGAACTGCCAGGAGGTTCGCGCCTGGGTCTCTGCCGCTGTGGCCCATTCAATGAACAACCAGGTGGCTGTTTTGGCACGCTGCGACAGTGCCGAATTGATGGGAAAGCTCCAGTTCCAGATGGAGGTCACGCCTTTGCCTGCAGGGCCTTTGGGCCAGCGGGCAAACCCGATCTTGCCAATGACTTTGGATTTTTCTGGATTGTTGAGCACTGCTGCCGACGAGTGCGCGTCAAGATAGCAGCCCAGGGTGCCCTGTGAGAACGCGTCGGCAATGTCGGGCCAGTTCCAGTTGCGTACCGCGGGCGGCGCGTAGCGGTTCAGCGCATCAACGTACCATTCAAGCGCCCGCACTGCGATTGGCGAGTTCACAACCAGGTTGCTGCCTTCAAACCAGCCGCCGCCGAATCCGCGCAGAATCGAGGGGTAGATGTACATATTCTGTCCCGCACCGGCGAACCCTCGCATGGCGAGTCCATACATGCGGTTGGCAGGATCGGTGAGCGCCTTGGCATTGGCCAGCAACTCGTCGTAGGTGGTGGCGGGTTTGAGCCCTTTGGCGTCGTAAAGGTCTTTGCGATAGACCTGTACGGTGACCTCACCGTCAAAGGGCATGCCATAAGGTTTGCCGTCGATTGACACCGCGTCGCGCCAGGCTTTCAGGATGTCGTTGTAGTTG
>VGHA01000303.1 GCA_016868375.1 Betaproteobacteria bacterium
GCGCGGTCGGCACGGTGGGTGGCACCGGCAAATCGGCGTTAGCGGTGCAAGCCCTCTAGCCATCGCGGCGGCGGTTGTTCTGCTTCATCAGCTGCGCGCGTTCACGCTGCCAATCCCGATCACGCTCGGCGTCTCGCTTGTCGTGCTGGCGTTTGCCTTTTGCAAGCCCCAGCGCAAGCTTGACCCTACCGCGCGTGTAATGCAGATCCAGCGGGACCAGGGTGTAACCCGCCCGCTCAACCTTGCCAATCAGCTTGCGAATCTCTTCAGCCCGCATCAGAAGCTTGCGGGTACGAACCGGGTCTGGATGGATATGGGTGGACGCCTCGGGTAGGGCGGTGATGTGGGCGCCAATCATGAACAGTTCGGCCTGCCGCAGGATCACGTAGGCCTCCTTGATTTGCGCACGCCCGGCGCGGATGGCCTTGACCTCCCAGCCCTCAAGGGCGAGGCCCGCCTCAAAGCGCTCCTCGATCGAATAGTCGTGCAGGGCCTTTTTGTTCTGAATGATGCTCATGACAAAATCGCGACTCTTTCGATAACTGGGTGGCTGTTGGCAATGGCTGTCGTCAGGAAATCGTTGTTGCTTGCGCATCCCCGTGAACGCATGTTCGACCTGGTTGCGCGGGTTGAAGACTATCCGTCATTTTTACCCTGGTGCGGTGGCGCGTCGGTGGTAAGGCAGGAGGACGGATCAAATCTGGCAACTGTTGAGATTGCGTTTCGTGGGATTCGCCAGTCATTTTCGACCATCAACCGTCATCATCAGCCGGATTCGATCACGATGGAGTTGTCTCGGGGCCCTTTCAAAGCGCTGCACGGGACATGGAATTTCGTTCGGCTGCGAGACGACGCGTGTCGAGTCGAATTATCGCTCGAATATCAGTTCGGAGGCGGTTTGCTGGGCAAAGCCCTTGCGCCGGTGTTCGATCACATCGCAGCGACGATGGTCGAAGCGTTCGTTGAGCGGGCCGATCAGCTGGAGGGTCAGCCATGAACGATCAGTCTGATTCCGGTGTGGTGTCGCAGACGATGCGCATTGAGATCGTCTGGATTGAGCGTGACGCCGACGGCCGGTCTGGCGCTGCATCGCATCGGGTTGAACTCCCCACCGGGGCGACGGTCTCAGCAGCACTGAGCGCACTCGCACGCAACGATCTGGCCGATCACCTCGCAGCGGGCATGCTGTCGGTCGCTATTTTTGGTGAACACACAACGCCCGACACCGTGCTGCATGACGGCGACCGAATCGAGTTGCTCGGTCCTTTACTCGCTGACCCCAAAGCGTCCAGGGCCCGACGTGCTGAGGTGCAACGACGCCGACGGGGCGACGTTCGTTGGCAGCGACGTTGAAGCGGGCGGAAAGGGCGCGCACAAGGCCGCCGGTATAATTGCCTTTTGCCCGGTGAGGCCGCCATGCGATTGGTCAAGAAAGCGCTGACGTTTGATGACGTCCTGCTCGTTCCAGCGTTTTCGGACATCCTTCCTCGCTATACGTCGTTGCGAACCCGGTTCAGTCGCGACATCACACTGAACATCCCGCTGGTATCTGCTGCCATGGATACCGTGACCGAGTCCCGCCTGGCAATCGCCATTGCCCAGGAGGGCGGTATCGGCGTCGTTCACAAGAACCTGTCGCCGGCTCGCCAGGCCGAGGAAGTCGCGCGGGTGAAGCGCTACGAAACGGGCGTTTTGTCGGATCCAATCACGATTGATCCCGACATGAAGGTGTTGGACGTCATCAAGCTCACCCAGCACCATCGGATTTCCGGTCTGCCGGTTGTGCGCAGTGGCCAGGTCGTCGGTATCGTTACCAACCGGGATCTACGCTTTGAGACCCGGCTTGACGAGCCGGTACGAAACATCATGACGCCGCGTGATCGCCTTGTCACTGTGCAGGAAGGCGCAACGCTCGACGAGGCGCAGCGCCTCATGCATCAACACCGCCTCGAGCGCGTGCTGGTGATTGGCGACAACTTCGAACTGAAGGGCCTCATCACCGTCAAGGATATTCTCAAGGCCACCGAGCATCCGCACGCCAGCAAGGACGCGCAGGGCAAGCTCAGAGTTGCCGCTGCGGTTGGCGTTGGTGGTGATGTTGAAGAGCGCGTGGCGCTGCTGGTACGGGCTGGGGTTGACGCCATTGTGGTCGATACCGCGCACGGGCATACGCGAGGGGTACTCGACCGCGTGGGGGCCATCAAGCGCGCTTATCCAGCGCTGCAGGTAATCGGCGGCAACATTGCCACCGGCGATGCTGCGCGCGCGCTGCTCGACGCTGGGGCCGATGGTGTAAAGGTCGGTATCGGGCCGGGGTCCATCTGTACCACGCGTATTGTGGCTGGGGTGGGGGTGCCGCAAATCAGCGCCATCAGCGATGTGGCGGCTGCGCTCGAGGGCACCGGCATTCCATTGATTGCAGATGGCGGCGTTCGCTACTCGGGCGATGTTGCCAAGGCCATCGCCGCTGGGGCCTGGACGGTGATGATGGGCTCAGTTTTCGCGGGCACTGAAGAAGCACCGGGCGAGGTCATCCTCTACCAGGGGCGTTCCTACAAGAGCTATCGGGGCATGGGCTCGCTGGGCGCCATGGCCGAGGGCGCAGCCGATCGTTACTTTCAGGACCCGGCCTCCAACGCCGACAAGCTGGTTCCTGAAGGTATTGAAGGACGGGTGCCCTATAAAGGCCCGGTTGGCACCATTCTTTACCAGATGTGCGGTGGGCTGCGCGCCAGTATGGGCTACTGCGGTTGCGCAACCATCGAAGAGATGCGGCAGCGACCGCAGTTCGTTGAGATCAGTTCGGCGGGTATGCGCGAGTCGCATGTGCACGACGTGCAGATCACCAAAGAAGCACCTAACTACCAGGTTGAGTGACGCCGCTCATGCATGACCGTATCCTCATTCTCGATTTCGGTTCTCAGGTCACCCAGCTGATCGCTCGGCGCGTGCGCGAGGCCAATGTCTATTGCGAAATTCATCCCTGCGATGTCGGTGACGACTTCATTCGCAGCTT
>VGHA01000304.1 GCA_016868375.1 Betaproteobacteria bacterium
GGTGGTCGGCGAATTCATGTCGTCCAATCGCGGCATGGGCTTCATGATCGCGCAGTCTTCGGCGATGTTCGATACGGCGGGCGTGTTTGCGGGCCTGGTGGTGCTCGCGCTGGTGGGCGGCATCATCAACGAGGGTCTCAAACGCCTCGAGCGCCATGTGCTGCGCTGGCGTCAGTGAGACTCAGACCACGACAGAGCGGGCGGCTCGCCTCGGATCGATGAAGGGAAGGGCGACATGAGCGGTCAGAGCGGTGGTTTGGCAGCCGGCTTCAATCTTCGGGTCCATCAGTACCATGCTCTGAGGCCCGGGCCTGCGCTGATCGTGCTGGGTCGGGTACATGGCAACGAAGTGGCGGGCAGTTTCGCTTGCCGGTCAAGCCGCTGGTTGTCAGCCTGGAGACGATTGCGGCACCCATGAAGTAGATTGCCATTTTGGGCATGATGCCAAGACGCACGACTACGGGTTGGGGACTTGTTTTTCGAATCGATAGACTTAGGGCCATCGCGGCACTTGTGTTGGCTTACGTGTTTGCCGGCTGGCTTTCGCCTGCTCGAACGCAGCCGGTAATCCCGCAGGACGGGGTTACCGAGCGAGGCTGGTTGTCAGATCCCAACGGCACCTTGACACCTGCTGAGGTGTTGCTGCGCGTTGAAAATTGACCAGGGTGATTAACCTGCCTGCCCGTTTTTTGGGCAGGGCAAAAGGAGATGATCACCATGGACCGCGCCCTTCTTGCTCTTCGATCCACGGTCGGCGGTGGCGGAAAACTGTCCTTTGGTAAGGCCGCATACGCCATTGTTCTCGACGATATAGGCCATGCGCACCCCGCGTCGCATGGCATTGGCGAATTGGCCCAGTCCAATCGAGGCCGAGTCGCCATCACCCGAGACGCCGAGATAGATCAGCTCGCGATTGGCCAGATTGGCGCCTGTGAGCACCGACGGCATACGTCCATGCACGGTGTTGAAACCATGTGAGGCCCCAAGAAAATAATCCGGGGTCTTCGAACTGCAGCCGATCCCGGAGAGTTTGGCCACGCGATGCGGTTCGATATCGAGTTCCCAGCAGGCCTGCACGATGGCCGCCGCGATCGGCGAACAGTCGAACCTTCGCCGAAGCACTGACGCGCAACGATCGGAAATCGCCTCGATCAGCGCCGCACTCGCCGATGCCCAGGCCAAGGTCGCGCGTCTCACCGGCGCGCGCGGCATCTACACCGTGCAGGACGGCGACTCGCTATCGTCATTCTCGCTTTTGTTTCATCGCAACGCATATCGCTGGCCGGGGATCGCACAGGCGAACAAGCACCTCGTCAACCACCCGGACAGGATCTTTCCGGCCATGGTGCTGATCAATCTTAGTGCCATGGGCACAGTTTGAGTTACTGAGTATTCGAGCAGGCGCTTAGCACCCTAAGCCACTCAAGATTAGTGACTCCATTTTCCTAGCATTGCTTTCGGAGAAGTTATAGCCTCTCCTCGCTTTCTTGCTGATTTGTCACGGCGCCGTTTATGGGCCCCCTGGGGTTGATGAGACCGAAGTCACCCACCAGCGGCTGCTGCGCAGCATGGACATCTTGGATGAGTGTAGTGATGGCGTAAACAAGATGATGTCTGAGCTGTTGATGCGGCTAATCGATCAAGATCTATCGGTGGTCTTCTACGACATGACAACGATCCGAACCCATGGGTTGACTCAGGAGCTCGATGATCTCAGGGCCTATGGGATGTCCAAAGAGTCGAGCATTGACCGGCAGGTCATGCTCGGAGTGGTGCAGACAGCCGATGGCATCCCACTGGCGCACCATGTCTGGCCAGGTAACACAGCAGAGGTGCAGACCCTGCAAAGTGCTGTAGCAGACATCCTTGGGCGCTTTCCTATCCAGCGCATCATCGTGGTGGCTGACCGTGGCCTGCTGTCCATGGAAACGCTCGAGCAGCTAAAGGCATTGAAGGTCAAGGGCGGGCCGCTTGAGTTCATCATGACTGTGCCAGGCCGCCGCTATGGGGAGTTTGAGCCCATCTTGTCTGCCCTACATGAGGACAAAGACCTAGATCTAGCAAATGCCAAGGCCGAAGTCACCGGGCAGACCGCCTGGCAAGGCCATCGCCTAGTCTGGGCCCATAGCCCCAAGATGGCCGAGCAAGCCAACCTAGCCCGGCGCGAGCGCATCAAAGCCATCGAAGACGGGGCCGCCATGCGGGTCGACAAACTCGATGGGCAAGACACCGGCAAAAAGCACCGAGGACGCAAGCTCTCTGACTCGGGTGCCAAAGCCTGGATGTACCACGAGGTTAAAGAAGCAAGGCTTGGCAAGATCATCAAGGTGGACCTGAAGTCTGATCTTTTTAGCTACCAGATCGATGAAAAGGCGCTCAAGCTAGCAGAGCTCAATGACGGTAAGTTGTTGCTGGTAACCAATGTCACCGATCTAACGCCACTGGAGGTGGTTGCCAGATACAAAGCCCTGGCGGACATTGAGCGAGGCTTTCGGGTGCTGAAAGACGAAATCGAGATTGGGCCCATCTACCACCGCCTTCCCCAACGCATCCGTGCCCATGCCACCATCTGCTTTATTGCACTCATCCTGCACCGAATCATTCGCCAGCGCCTAAAGGCCGCCGGTAGCCCACTCTCACCCCGGCGTGCACTGCAGATGCTCTCAGCCATTCAGAAGCACACCGTGCACCTGGGTACCAACACCACTACGTCTGGGCTGTCAAACATCAGCACCGAGCAATCGCGCGTCTACAACGCCCTTAAAACCGGGAGACCAACCTCCAAGCACCTGCAGCTAGAACTGTTGTAGTGGAGCGTTTGGATACATGAATCCAACTAAATCAGATACTTACGTCCGCGCTATGTCGAAGTCGAGTGATCAGTGACACGCTGTTCAAGCTGGCCAATCGGCGGACGTTCCCCTGGGCGATGCTGGGTCGATGAATAGCAGTCCGCCACGCCCGGTCATTCTTTCCGCGCGAGGGGTCGAGCGGCGGTTTGAGTCGTCATC
>VGHA01000305.1 GCA_016868375.1 Betaproteobacteria bacterium
TGCACGCATCAACAAACGCGGCAACCTTGGGGTCACGGGCTGAAGCGACCGTGGCGAGCGGGTGTTCGGGCGCCACCGCGACAAAGGTAACGCCCATGATCGTGTCGGCACGGGTGGTAAATACATACAGCTTACCGTCGCCGACCAGTGCGCCGGATTGGTCGCGAATCGTGTGTGGGAATGCGAATCGAACGCCGGTTGATCGTCCGATCCAGTTCTCCTGCATGATCTTGACGCGCTCGGGCCAGCCCAGGCCCGACAGATCGGACAGCAGCTCGTCGGCATAGCGCGTGATCCCCAGGTAATACATCGGGATCTCGCGCTTTTCGACCACTGCACCGGAACGCCAGCCACGACCATCAATGACCTGCTCGTTGGCCAGCACGGTCTGGTCGACGGGATCCCAGTTCACGATGCCGTTTTTCAGGTAAGCGATACCGTGCTCGAGCATTTTCAGAAACAGCCACTGGTTCCAGCGGTAGTAGTCGGGCGAGCAGGTTGCAACCTCGCGGCTCCAGTCGATCGCCAGGCCCATCGCCAGCATCTGCTTTTTCATGTGCGCGATGTTGTCCCAGGTCCATTTGGCTGGGGCAACGCCGTTTTTCATTGCGGCGTTTTCGGCGGGTAGCCCGAACGCGTCCCATCCCATGGGCATCAGCACGTTCCAGCCCTGCATTCGCAGCTGCCGGTACATCACGTCGTTGATCGTGTAGTTGCGCACATGCCCCATGTGGAGCTTGCCGGACGGATACGGCAGCATCGAGCAGGCATAAAACTTACCCTTTGGAAACCGAGGGTCGTTTTCGATTGCCCGATAGGCATCGATGGATTGCCAATGCTGTTGGGCGGCGCGCTCGACCGCGCCGGCGTCGTACTTCTCTTGCATGACTGGAAACCGGGCTCTGGGGAAACCCGCGAGTTTAGCGGGTTCGACGGGTGGCGGTCCGATGTGCCGGGGTGATTGGCCAATCGGATGCGGCGGCCGTCGCGGTCTGGCACGAAGCCTGCATGTGCTCTCGCTTGTATACAAGACTGTGCACCAATATAGATCGTTGGTCGAAATTCCATCTCACAACCCCGTTCCAACTCAACCAAAGCAGCACTATGGCTTTCCTTCCTGACGAAGCCAGACTGATTGACCTGCCCGGCTGGCGCGATGCGGTTACCTCGGGTGTTGAGGTCGGCGCGCTGCTACGCGCCCGGCTGTCGCGGCTTCAGGCTGAGCGCGCGCCTGCTGCCTGGATACATCTGATCGACGCGCGCGCGCTCGCCACCCGAATTGACGCGCTCAATCTGCTGGCTGAAGGCATCGGAGACCGTCAGGCGCTTCTCAGAGCGTATCCGCTGTTCGGGGTGCCCTTCGCCGTCAAAGACAACATCGACGCGGCCGGTATGCCGACGACGGCAGCGTGCCCGGCGTTTGAGCGCTGGCCTGAGCAAAGTGCCACGGTGGTGCAGAAGCTGCTCGCTGCTGGTGCGGTGCTGTTTGGTAAGACCAACCTGGACCAGTTTGCAACCGGCCTGGTCGGTGCGCGCTCGCCCTATGGCGCGCCGTCGAGCGTCTTCAGTGCTGAACGAATCAGCGGCGGATCCAGCTCGGGTTCGGCCGTCGCGGTCGCGCGGGGCGACGTCGTCTTCGCGCTCGGTACCGATACCGCCGGATCGGGGCGAATCCCCGCTGGCTTTAACGGCCTCGTGGGCCTGAAGCCCACACCGGGCCGAGTCAGTACCGCGGGCGTGCTGCCCGCCTGCCGAACGCTTGACTGCGTGTCGGTGTTTGCGCGGTGGGTCGATGACGCCGCAGCAATTCTTGCGGTCATCGAAGGCGCCGATATGGCCGATGACTACTCGGCTTTCGTGCCGGGTCGGATCGCGTTTCCCGCAGCCGCGCCGCGCGTGCTGGTGCCGGCAGGGCTCGCTTTGACCGACGATGGCTATGACGCGGGATGGGACCGTGCGCTCGAGGTGATGTCCTCGCTCGCCCAGTCTGTCGAACCCCTCAACTTTGAGCCGCTGTATGAGGTGGCTCGGCTGTTGTATGACGGCCCCTGGGTTGCTGAGCGGTACTCGGTTGTTCGATCGCTGATCGACACGCAGCCTGAGCAGATGGACCCAACGGTGAGCGCGGTAATTGGTGCCGCGCGCCGGTACACGGCCGCCGATACCTTTGAAGCGCATTACCGGCTGCAGCACGCGCGCCGCGCGCTTGAGAGCATTTGGGCCGACGCGGACATACTGATGGTGCCCACCGCGCCGCGGCATCCCACGCATCAGGCACTGGCTGCGGATCCCATCGGTGTGAACTCGCAGCTGGGTCGCTTCACCAATTTCGTCAATCTGCTGGGATGGTGCGCGCTGGCGCTGCCCGCAGGCCTCACCGCCACCGGGCTGCCCTTCGGGATCACGCTGATCGCGCGGGGCAACGACGATGCGGCGCTTGCCCGCTGGGCGCGGCATTGGGAGGCCGCCTGGGCACGGCGTGCGTCTCCCGCAGCGGACGTGCTGCCTGCGCCCGCCACCGAACCTGTGCTTCAGATTGCCGCGGTGGGCGCGCACATGGCGGGGCTGCCTTTGAACCATCAACTCACCACGCGTCGCGCGGTGCTTCGCGAGCGGGCCAAGACCGCCGCACGGTATCGACTGTTCGCGCTCGCGGGGGGACCGCCCGCGCGCCCAGGCCTGCTTCGGGTCGACTCGGATGGGGCTGCAATTGAGCTCGAAATCTGGGATGTGCCGATGGCCGAAGTGGGTGGTTTTCTGGCGCTCATCCCTGCGCCGCTGGGCCTGGGAACGATCGAGCTTGCGGACGGTCGAACCGTTCAAGGCTTTTTGTGCGAAAGCGCGGGCCTCGCCGGCGCCCGGGACATCAGCGAGTTCGGTGGCTGGCGCGCCTATCTGGCCGCGCAGCAGCCGCCTGTCCGGCCCGACGCGCAGGCGCGCCCCCTTTGCAGTCCCACGACCTGACCCCTTCTGACCCTCATCAACCGGAGC
>VGHA01000306.1 GCA_016868375.1 Betaproteobacteria bacterium
TCGTCAACCGCGATGCGTTGACGACAGGCGCCATGTTTCGGGCCGTGGTGCGTGATAAGCGGCCGCTGCTTGAGCGGGTGGCGCTGCCGTTTGTTCCGAAGCGGTATCGACGCTAGGGGATACCGCTCCTGTTTTTGGGCTAGGCCGGCCGTTATGTCTGCCGGTTTCAGTCGGCCGTCATATCCGACCTGATTCAGCTTGCTTTCCCTCCTTCCTTTGCGGCGATCAATATTGCTATCATGGAGCTCAATTTGCTATCACTGACGATAAAAGGTTTTGGCATGGCGAATCTCACCGTTCGTAACCTCCCCGACGATGTCCACCGGGCCCTCAGGCTTCGCGCGGCTCAAAATGGGCGGAGCACTGAGGCCGAAATTCGAGTCATTCTCGAGAATAGCGTCTTCCCACCCGAGCGATTACGGCTGGGAACAGCGCTCGCTCAGCTTGGTCGCGGTGCGGGGCTCACCAACCGCGATGTCGAGGCGCTGGAGGCGCTTCGCGACACCAAGCCTGCAAAGCCAATGAGGCTCGCATGATCGTCGTTGATACCAACGTAATTTCAGAAGCAATCAAGCCGCTGCCATCACCGCCTGTGCTGGCGTGGTTCGACGCACAAGACGCCAACTCGCTTTACCTCACCAGCGTTACATTCGCCGAGCTATGGTTTGGCATCGGCGCACTGCCGGCAGGCCGACGGCGAACCGCACTGAGTCGAGCAGTCGACGGGCTGGTGTCACTCTTCTCAGGCCGCATTCTGTCGTTCGACACCGACGCGGCGCGGCACCATGCTGACCGCGCCCTGCGGGCCCGCGCGGCGGGCAAGGGGCTTCCCATCGCCGACGCTTACATCGCTGCGATCGCTGCTGCTGGCGGGTTCGCGGTGGCTACGCGCGACATTGCGCCGTTCCGGGCAGCCGGCGTGGACGTCATCGACCCTTGGAAATTTCGACTTCTCTGAGCCAAAAATGCGAAGGATCACCGGTCATGCCGACTAGCGTGAATATCTGCCAAACCAAAGCGCACCGGTCCAGAACTTCAGCAGGGTTTCGATACTTGGGTTGGAGGTTCGGCGCTCGGTCTTCGACAGCATCGTGCGATCCATCCCCGCTCGTTGAAAAGGGCCGCGACAGTCAAACTAGCCCCGCCCTCAAACCCTAAAAATCTTCCCCGGATTCATGATGTCATCGGGATCCAGCGCACGCTTTATCCGCCGCATCAGATCCAGCGCATCATCGCCCGCTTCCTCCTCAAGAAAGCCGATCTTGTGCAGCCCCACGCCGTGCTCGCCGGTGCAGGTGCCATCCATCGACAGCGCAAGACGCACGATCTCATCGTTCAGACGCTCGGCCTCGGCCACTTCGGTGGCATCGTCGGCGTCAATCAGCGCCACCGCATGGAAGTTTCCGTCACCCACGTGGCCGAGCAGCATCGTGGGAAAGCTTGCCGTGTCCAGAATGCGCCGGGCCCCACTGATCGAATCGGCCAGCCGCGAAATCGGCACGCACGTATCCGTAGAAATTGCACGACAGCCGGGCCGCACCTGCAGACACGAAAAATAGGCCTTGTGGCGTGCGTCCCAGAGCCGGTTTCGATCTTCGGGGCGCGTCGCCCACTCGAAGTCCTGTCCGCCATGCTCGGCCGCCAGCGCCTGCACCGTTTCGGCCTGCTCGCGCACACCGGCCTCTGAGCCATGAAACTCAAAGAACAGGGTGTGTTGCTCGCGCAGACCGAGCTTGCTCGCGGCATTGACCGCACGAATCGTGTTCTCGCAAAGGTATTCACTGCGCGCAATGGGCACGCCCAGCTGAATGGTTTGAATCACCGTGCGAACCGCTGCCTCGAGGCTCGGAAAGTTCACCACCGCCGCCGACATCGCCTCGGGAACTGGATAGAGCTTCACGGTGACTTCAGTAATTACGCCCAGCGTTCCCTCCGATCCAACAAACAGGCGCGTGAGGTCATATCCCGCCGAAGATTTTTTTGCGCGACTGCCGGTGCGAAGCACCTTGCCGTCTGAGCTGACCACAGTCAGCCCGAGCACGTTCTCACGCATCGTGCCGTATCGAACCGCGTTGGTCCCCGACGCGCGGGTCGCCGACATGCCCCCCAGCGAGGCGTCCGCGCCTGGATCAATCGGAAAAAACAGGCCTTCACTACGGATGGCCTCATTGAGTTGTTTTCGGGTGACACCGGCCTGCACCGTGGCGGTCAGATCCTCGGCATTGATCGAGACCACCGCGTTCATCCGCGAGACGTCAATGCTGACCCCACCCTGCACCGCGAGCAGATGACCTTCGAGCGATGAACCCGCGCCATAGGGAATCACCGGCACCTTATGCGCCCGGCATAAGGCGACCGCGGCGGCCACGTCGTCGGTGGACTCGGCATACACCACCGCATCGGGCGGCGTTACCGGAAACGGCGATTCATCTCGGCCATGGTGTTCGCAGACCGCGCGCGCGGTGCTGAAGCGCTCGCCGAAATGCGCGCGCAGCGCCGAGGCAAGCGAATCGGGCAAGGGACGGCGCAGGGCCTGCGCTACCGCGTAAGGATGATTCATCAGCGTGCTCCCTGAGGTGACGCGGCATTGTAGGGCGCGCACCGCGATCGTGCAGCATGCCCGGTTGTGGCGCGGCCGGCGGCCGATCGGCGCGACTGCCCCATCTGGAGGCGCATGACCTGTGCAAACCGGGTGGCGCCCCCCGGGCAATCCCGACTTCGCTCGCCCTGGTCTGAACTTTGCCTGATAATGATTGTTTGCCCGTTACGCTCTGCATGTAATCCCACAACCCTCCCATAAAAGGGCCGCCCCATGAAAACTCTTCTGACCCGTCTCGCAGCCGTCGCTCTGGCCGCCAGCACGCTGACGGCGTTACCTGCCGCCGCTCAGGAAACCAAAATCAAATTCCAGCTTGACTGGCGATTCGAAGGCCCGTCGGCATTCTTCCTGGCCGGGCGCGCCA
>VGHA01000307.1 GCA_016868375.1 Betaproteobacteria bacterium
GCGCTCCCAGGCCTGGGTTGCGCTCGGGGCATCATGGACCGCGTCGCGCTGCTCGTTGACGAACCCGTGATCGGCTTCGTACATGTAGAACTCAACGCTCTTGCCAGCGGCTTTCACAGCAGACTCAAACGCCTCCACCGCTTGCGGCGTGCACCAATCGTCGCGGCTTGCAAAATGGCCCTGCAGCGGGATGCGTACCTGCGCCGGATCCGCAGCCTGTGCTGGCGGTATGCCGTAAAAACAAACGCCTGCATCAAGTTCAGGGATGCGTACCGACCCAATGATCGTGACCGCCCCGCCCATGCAGAAGCCGGTCAGCCCCGCTTTCAGTCCCTGCTTCTTGAAGTACTGCACCGCACCGCGCACCGCGTTGTCGGTAGCGTCGATGAAATTAAGCGAGGTCATCTGCTGATTGGCCGCGTCCGGGTCGTGATAGGGCACTGCGACGCCGTTGTACAGATCAGGCGCGAGCGCGTGATAGCCGGCCGCTGCGAGGCGGTCGCAAATACCCTTGATCTGGTCCTGCAAACCCCACCATTCCTGAATGACGACCACGCCAGGCGCGCCTGCGCGTGTGCTGGTCGCCAGATAGCCGCGCGCCTTGCCCTTGCCGTCGGCGCGATCAAAATCAATCATTGAACCCATCTGTGTCTCCTGTTCGTGGATGGCGCTGAGATGTCGCCGATCGATCGCGGCCGTCCAGCAGCTGGGCGCCGCGCGGGGCAATGATAATGCGCATCGGTTCCAGCAGACGGGCACCCCGCACGGCGGGGTGGAATCCCTCCTGAGGCGCGCCCGTCATGGGCAGAGGTGACGGCCTTTATCGACGGGCCCGGCGACGCTTTGGGTGCAGCAGCCCGCGAACCTTGTGCAGCTTGCCACTGACCGGGTCGGCAACCGGTGCGCCGGTCTCGAAGCTGAGCCGCGTCGTGCCCGCGCCCTGGGCGGCCAGAAATTCACGCAGGCAGCGATCCGCCAACTGACAGGCGCGCGCATGCGTGATCAAGGCGGGCGGTATCAGGCGGATACTGAGCGCGTCCGGCGCGATCTGACACAGCTGATACTGGTGAATGCCGGCACGATCTTCAAGGACGCTTTCAATGGCGAGCGGCACGATCGAAATCGTGGCACCGCTTGCCGTCGCGAGCCGCAGCACATCGTCGCGACGCCCTTCCACGCGCAGGCCCGGCAGCGTGCAGCCACACGAGCGCGGTTCATCGATCATCGTCACGCTATCGCCCAGCTGATAGCGAATCAGCGGCTGCACGCGATTGCAGAGATTGGTGAGGAGCACGCCCGCTGAGGGTTCCCCGGCGGGGACCCGTCGGCCCCGCTCATCGACAGGCTCCAGAATCACCCAGTCGGCATGCAGATGCAGTGTGCCGGCCTCACAGCTTGCGGTTCAGCGGGGGGAATCGTGAGCAGGCAGCAGCACGACAACGGGGCGGGTGGGCCAGACGAAGCGGGCTTTCTACCGTATCGGGATCGGTGGCAGGCCGCTGATCGTCTGGCCGATGCGCTTGTCCATCACCGCGGGCGACAGGCGCTGGTGCTGGCCATTCCCCGGGGTGCGGTGCCCATGAGCTTGCGGGTGGCTGAGCGGCTGGAAGCCGCGCTTGATGTGGTGCCTGTGCGCAAAGTGGGTGCGCCCGGGCAACCCGAGCTTGCGATCGGAGCAGTGGATGGCGATGGCGTACTGGTTCGCACGCCAGGACTGGAGGCCGTTGCCGATGACGCGTGGCTCAGCCAGGAAACCGAACGACAGCGCGCGCTGCTCGCAAAAAGGTTTGCGCTGTACCGCGAACGCCATCCGGCGATTGATCCGCAAGGGCGGTGCGTGATCGTGATCGATGATGGCCTTGCAACCGGCGCGACCATGCGTGCAGCGCTTGGCTGGGTGCGACCCCGGCACCCCCCGCGTGGCTGGTGTGCGCGGTGCCCGTGGCCGAGCTTGAGTCGCTCAATGCGCTGGGCCTGCTCGCTGACGAGACAGTGTGCCCGATGCGAACGCGTGAGCTCTTTTCGATCTCGCAGTTTTATCTGCGGTTTCCCCAGGTAAGCGATGATGAGGTGCTTGCTGCGCTGGCGAGTCAGCCAAGTGGCCGTTCGTCTTCGAAGCGCGACGCATCCACTGCAACACCTTGAGTAAACATTGCGGCGGGGTAATGCCGCGCGAAATCATCAAACACCTTCGCGAGTGGCAGATCGCTCCAGCAGCCGTGATCGGCGAGGTAGCTCATGTGCAGCTCACCTTGAGCGGTGTACTCCTGATAAAGCGCATCGGACGTGCCGTCAAATTCGGTGGGGCTTACCCCGAAGCGCTGGCAAAGCTCAATGTTGAATGCGGGCACCGATTTCACCCAACGCTGATCGAGCAGCATGGCCACGTAGCCATGGTCGTAGAACACATTGGTGCCGCCCATTCTTGCTCGCAACTTGTCGGTATTGAGATGATTGGTGACATCGGCCAGGCCAATTGCTGCGGGAATACCGACGGAACGCGCGCAGGCCGCCAGCAGCGAGGCTTTCGGAACGCACCAGCCAAACCCGGCCGATGCGACGCTGCTTGCGCGATAGTCATGGGCGGCGGCGCTAATCCGGTAGGGGTCATATCGGATTCGATCGCGAGCGGCGTAGAACAGCGCAACGGCGCGTTCCACCGGCGACCCGTTGTGCGCGCCGGCGTCAGACACGAAAGCCTGAACCGCAGGGTGGGTGTAGTCGAGCAGTTCGGTCGGCGCGAGCAGGGCCTCCCGCGTGGCGGCATCAGGAACACCAGGTAAGCCCGAGAAGTGTTGCATGGGCTGGCTCACGCGTGGCGAGCTTCAAAATGGCGCATGTATTGAACGAGCGCCTTCACGCCTTCAAGCGGCATCGCGTTGTAGATGGATGCGCGCATGCCGCCTGCGGTTCGATGGCCCTTCAGCTGCTGCATGCCCGCAGCCTCGGCGCCTTTCA
>VGHA01000308.1 GCA_016868375.1 Betaproteobacteria bacterium
TGAATACGGCGTTCGAGTAGCCCGGACTGCACCAGCGCGAGCAGTGCCAGCACCGCCAGCAGTACGACGGTGATGGCCGCGGCGTAGCCCATGCCGCAAGTAGAAGCGGAACTGCACGAATTCAACCCGCCAGCATCAGCTCCGCGCCCTTTTCGGCAATCATGATCGTCGTGGCGTAGGTGTTGCCCGAGATCATCGAGGGCATCACCGAGGCGTCGATCACACGCAGGGCCTCGAGGCCTTTGACGCGCAGGGTGGCGGGGTCGACCGGCGCGTCACCGCCGGTACCCATGCGGCACGTGCCGACCGGGTGGTAGACGGTGGCGCCTGTGTTGCGGGCGAAGTCGACCAACGACTGATCGTCGTCAGCGTCCTCGCCGGGCCAGGTCTCACTCTCGATGTACATGGAAAGTGGTGCGGCGCAAAACAGGCGACGAACGTACTTGATGCCATTCAGCAAGGCCTCGACATCGCGCTCATCGGCCAGATAGTTGGGTTGAATCTCCGGCGCGGCGAACGGGTCCTTCGAGGCGATACGCACATGGCCGCGGCTGTGCGGGCGCAGTTGCTGTACGCCGCATGTGAGGCCGGGCAACCGCTCCATCGCTGCCTGCCCCATCTTGCCGCGCTCGAAGCTGGCGGGGGCGAACAGCAGCTGAACATCGGGGCGCAGCGCGCGTTCCCGGGCGCCGGGCGTCGTTGATGACGCCGCGGCCGCGCCCTGCCCGGGCCCCGCTGCGTCGGCACCGCTCGCGACATTGACGAACCCATACGCATGCGCCACCGCGCTCGACAACACGCCGCGCCGTGCGAACAGGTACTTGAACACTTCGAGCGCCACGCGCGGCAAATGGGTACGCTCGTTGAGCGAGCCGATGCCCCGCACGCGCGCAGCGACGCGGGCAGCGTAGTGATCCACCAAGTTCTCGCCCACGCCCGCCAGCGCATGGGTGACGATCACGCCCGCCGCCTGCAACACGGCCGGGTCGCCGACGCCCGACAGTTGCAGCAATTGCGGTGAATTGATCGAGCCGCCCGCGAGAATGACCTCGCCGGCTGCGCGGGCGACGCGCAATTGGCCTTGATGACGATATTCAATCCCGACAGCGCGGCGGCCTTTGAACACGATGCGCGTGGCGTGCGCGTGCGTGCGCAAGGCGAGATTGCGCCGCGTCAGCGCCGGTCGCAAATACGCATCGGCTGCGCTCCAGCGCCGCCCGTTCTGCATCAGATATTGGTAGTACCCCGCGCCGCGCTGGTCACCCGAGTTGTAATCCGGATTGAGCGGCTCTCCCAGCGTATGCAGGGCATCGATGAACGCGGCGCACAGCGGGTGCTGCATGCGCGGGTTGGTGACCTGCAGCGGGCCGTCATGGCCGCGCGTTGCGGTGTCCCCATTGGCGCGGCTTTCGGCGCGGCGGAAATACGGCAGCACGGCGTCCCAGCCCCAGCCCGCCGCGCCCAGCGCCACCCAATCAGCGTAGTCGTCCGCTTGGCCGCGCACGTAGAGGTGGCCATTGATCGAACTGGAGCCGCCCAGCACGCGCCCGCGCGGACAGGGGATCGCCCGATTGCCGGTATGCGGTGCTGGGGCATTCGCATAACCCCAGCCGACGCTATTGTCGAAAATCGTGCGTGTAAAACCGGCCGGCACCTTGATCCACAATTTGCTGTCGTTGCCGCCCGCTTCGAGCAGTAGCACGCGATGACGGCCTGACGCCGTGAGCCGGTTGGCAAGCACGCAGCCGGCCGCACCGGCACCGACGATGATGGTGTCCCACGTATCCTGCTCGCGAGCGTATGACGAAGCCGCTTTCGTCACGCGTCAGGGCTCCGTCGCGCTCACTGCATCACCGTGTCGCGCGCATCCCGCGCCGCATCGGCCACGACGGCCTGTTCAATCAGCGGCCCTGCGCCCGCCACTGTGGCCCGTACCAGATAGCGCGGCAGGCTCGGCTCGAACGGCCGGCCGCGATGGAGCGTGCAGCGATTGTCCCAGATCAGCAAGTCGTGCGCCTGCCAGGCGTGGGTGTAGACGAACTGCGGCTGCGCCGCAAACGCCAGTAGCTGGTCGAGCAGCGCGTGCGCCTCCTGTTGCGCCATGCCTTCGATGCCCGACACGTGCGAACCGATGTAGATCGATTTCTCGCCCCGGTCCGAAACACGCACCAGCGGCTGGCGCACCGGCGGCACGACAGCGCGCTCCTCCGGTGTCACCGCCCGCGCATCGACTTGCGCGCGTGAGTGGGAAAAATCGTGAATGGCGATTCTTCCCTCCGCGGCATGCTGGAGTTCGAACGGCAGGGCGCGCCACACCGCGTGCAAGTTGATGAATTCGGTCTCGCCGCCCTTGGCCGGCACAATGCGGCCGGACAGCAAGGAAGCGTGCGCCGGTACCGGCTTGAATGAGGAATCGCTGTGCCACAGCTGGTTGGCGCGCGTGTTGAGCCACTGCCGGTGCGATGGTTCAACCACCGCGCCGTCGGCACCTATATTGGTCAGGATCACCAGCTCGCTGCCCTGTCCCTGCGCGCCGAGCCGGGTTATCTCCAGGGCGCCGAAGCGCCGGCTGAAAACGATTTGCTGCGCATCGTCGATCTGCTGCCCGCGCAGGATCACCAGCGCATGTCGTTCGAAAGCGTCGTGTATTTGCGTGAAGACGGTATCGGACAGCGGTTCGCGCAGATCCACGCCGGAGACCTCGACGCCAAAAATAGGATGCAAAGGAGTGAAAGCGAGCATGGGCAATGGGGCCGGATGGATAGGGTGGAAAGTGTATAGGTATTTCTACTTCGTAAAATCAGTTACTAGCACCAGTTTATTTGTATCCCGCATCACGCCCTCAATCTGCTGATCAATGCCCTTGACTCGTTCCTGCAAGCCGGGATCGGCGCGCAACTGCATGTCGCCAAAACTTAG
>VGHA01000309.1 GCA_016868375.1 Betaproteobacteria bacterium
GGTGAGGGGACGAAGTGGGCGAAGAGCCAACCACCGGAAACGGAACGACAGGTGCGACGCGGGGTGGCTCACAGGGGGTGGGCATGAGGTGCCGCCAAGGCAATCCGCGCAAGGGGTGTTGCCAGGCGATGCTGGGTGCCACTCAGGTGATAACCGCCCCAGGGGCAGCCCCACATTGTTTCACTTCCGCAAGAAGCTGAAACTGCCCGGAAAGTATAGGGGCTGGACGGCAGCGACTTCATCACGCCGTGATCACGCCCACAGGCCCTGCCGGTGCACCGCCAGTGACCTGGCGAGCTTCGCGCGGTTGTGCCACACAGCCTTGGGGGCCACGCCCTCGGTCGCGGCGGCTTCCTCCACGGCCTTCACCACCAGGGGCACCGGCGCCTCGCGCCGCCCGCCGATGATGGTGCCCAGGTTGGAGAGGTCCACAGCTCGGCCCATTCCATCTTCCGGATGTTCCCTGGCCGCTGGAAGAGCAGCGCCGACAGCGTCTGCAGCAGCATCGGTACGCCGATCGGGGAAAGCGGAAGCTTACCCAGCCGGGGGAACACGTCTTTCTCGAGGCGCTCCGTCCAGCGCCTGGCGCAGTGATCGCTCCAGCCGACCTTCCTGATCGCGTGGAACCCGCGCGCGCTTGCCTCGAAGCTGGCGTTAGCGCCGAACCGTACGCTAGCCTTGCCCTCTGGGCAGGACACGTTCTTGCACGGCTTGTCGGTGAGCACAGGGGAAGCAGAATTCCAAATGGCATGACGAACGCCATTGCTTTCCCTACATGCTCCGCTGCTTGCGCTGCTCTGCCGTGGGACGGCAAACACCTTCCTGACTCAAGCGACTGCTCAAGTCGTGGATCTGGCGGGAAGTTCGGAAAGGCATGCGACCGGATGAAACGCTTGGATGGGGTGGCTGATGGGATACATGGCGACCTAAGCTGTTGCTCTAATTGAGAAAACTTGCGAGAGAGTCTGCGCTGTTCCCCTGCCTGTTCCCCCAGGCCGCGTGGGACTTCTTGAGACCAGCAACGGCATGCGCTCTGCTGCGATCCCGCGGCTGTCGCAATGGCTCCTCTCCGTCACGTCTTCGTGGGTGAGTTGGATACTGCAAGCTCAGCCAGCAGCCCCGAAGCCGCTTCGCACCAGATCCGCGATCCGAACCGACATGCTGCGCCCGGGATCGAACGGAAGGTCCTCGAATCCGAAGGCTGCATAAAGCGCCCGCACATCGTCATCCAGCGGGTGCGTTAGCACGCAGAAGCATCCAACCTGGTCGGACAGGCGCACCGCCGTAGTGAGCGCATAGAACATCAGCGATCGCGCAGTGCCCTGCCCCTGCCACCGCAGGTCGACCGCCAACTGTCCCAGCAGGATCGCGGGCAACGGGTCGGGGCGATTGCGTTGCTGTGCCTTGGGCAACCAAGCCCGCTCGATCTGCGCCGTCGACAAACTCACGTAGCCAACGATGCTGCCCGCTCGCGCATCGCAGATCACAGTTGTCCGCGAGACCCCCAATTCCTGATTGCGCCACGCGTGGCGCCTGAGCCAGTGGTTCAACGCGTCACGCCCGCAATCGAACGCCGCCGTGTCGTCGTCGGCCGCCAGAGGTCGCGGCGGCGTGAAGGCGGCCATTGCGCCTGAGGTCACTTCTGCCAGACGGGGCGCGTCTTGGACAGTTTTCGAAGCGACGGTACTTCCCGCGGTGCCGAACTGGCCCAGGCCTCGAACCGGGCCCAGTCCTTCGCTGGAATCGTCACGATGCGGCGATTCAGCAGATCGGTCTCGGCGGCTTCGAGGGCGCGCCGCCTCACGAAGTCGCTGAGACTGGTACTGGCCTGTTCGGCCGCGGCCTCCAGCAAGGCACGCTCGCTGGCATTGACACGAACACTCAGAACGGCGGCGGAGGCGGTTGGCATGAGGACATCTCCCAAGAGATGTGTGACAATAGCATACAAGACGACCAGACGCCACGTTCCTGCCATGTCGCCTGCCCGCGACGAGCGCCGTACTGTGACGTCGTTCGACAGCAGCTCGCCCAGCTTCACCCGCCTCACCTGACTTCAACCATGAACATTCACCCCCTGCGCCCGCGCGATCACGAAGACGCGGCCCGCGTCGCGATCTCATGGCTGGCTGAGCGTCATCGCAAAGGCTGGCGCAGCGCGTTCGAGGCCCTGCTCGACCTGTGGCGGCCCGAAGGTCCGCGTGACGGCTGGCAACTGGACGAAGATGGCATGACGATGGTGTCGATCAACGTCGGCGAGTGGTTGATCGCCCGCGGGGAGATCCACGCCCGAGGTGGCCGGCGCGAGATCAACGCCTACCTGTTGGGACGTGATGGCCCATTTCTCACGCCCGGCCAGCGCGACTGGATCGCTCAACTGCGCGCACGGCCCCTGCGCCTGTACCGGGTCACCAACGTGCAGCCCGGCGTCGACATGACCCTGATCGACGAGTTCGACCCGCAGGCCCCACCGCAATTGGTGCGCGAGATCAGCGGCAGCCGCACCGCGAAGCCGGGCATGCTGATGGGCGCTCGCGTCGTGGAGGTCGCTGCCGGCCCGGGCATAGCCGGGCACTTTGAGCTCTCGGGGGCCAGCTACCCCTTCGCCAAGCTGGCCGAGGGAGCCGTGCTGGCGCAGGCCCGGCAGGTGCTGGCCGGCTCTGGCGAAATGAACCTCCACAGCGACAACCGACGCGATCTGCTTGAGCTCGCGATCGCCAGCGCCTGGCTGGACCAGTGGTTCGCGCCCGCACCATTGCCACAGATCCAGGATGCGTCCACCGGCGATCCCGTGCTCCTCGTGACAGACCACTACCGCGTGCTCGATGCGACGGCGCTCGCTGCTTACTTGTCGTCGCAGCCCGATGTCCGCGGCGATGCACGGCAGGGATGGAATCGCATGATC
>VGHA01000310.1 GCA_016868375.1 Betaproteobacteria bacterium
TGCCCGAGGCGTTGGCCTCGAGCGAGGCTTGAGCCGCATCGATTGCATGGTCAATGCGCCCAAACGTGTACACGGGCTGCTGAACGCGCAGGCTGCCGGCAGTGTTGACGCCATCGCCCCCGAAAGCACCAACCGTGAAGGTTGGGAAACGCCCCCAGCGTGCACCTTCCAGCTGCTGACGCGACGCCTCGACTTCGGCGCGCGCACGCTGCATCTGAGGATGAACCGTTGAGATCCGGGACAAAACATTGGCCAGCGAGAGCGAAGCCGCAGCCGGCTCGGCGCGCAGGCCGATCGGGGCACAGACCGTCAGAACGAAAACGGCCAGGGCGCACAGAGACGCGCGGAGTTGAAGCATGTACCGGCTTGTCAGACTTGTTTGGCGAACGATTCCGATGCGTGCATTCATAGGGAGACATCAGTACGCCCAGGCCCCTGGCAAGGTGAAAAACCCGGGTGGGCACCGGGGAAAGACGGCAATCGCGAATCTCGCGGGATCTTCGCACGGAATTGGGATCTCCGGATTTCTGACTAATCCTTTTGAAATCGCCTCGGGCGACAGATCAGCGGTTTCTGGCTATCGTTCGCGCCGTGTCATCGCCGCCTTCAACCCCGACCGAGTCGCGCGCCCTCGAACGTCTTCGCCAGACCTTCGGGCATCCGGCATTTCGCGGTCAACAGGCAGACATCGTCAGGCATGTGGCCGATGGTGGCGATGCCCTGGTGCTGATGCCCACCGGGGGCGGAAAATCACTGTGCTATCAGCTGCCTGCGCTGCTTCGGCCAGGTCTGGCAATTGTCGTGTCGCCGCTGATTGCGCTGATGCAGGATCAGGTGGCCGCACTGCAGCAGCTTGGCGTGCGAGCCGGTGCGCTTCATTCGGGTTTGACCGCCCGGGAGGCCGCTCAGACCCGACGCGACGCGCTGTCGGGTGGACTGGAGCTGCTCTATGTGGCACCGGAACGCCTGCTGGCCGAGGGGTTTATCGACATGATCGCCTCGGCGCGCCTCGCCTTGTTTGCCATCGATGAGGCGCACTGTGTGTCGCAGTGGGGGCATGATTTTCGACCCGAGTATCTGCAGCTGTCGGTTCTGGCCGAGCGCTTCCCCGAGGTGCCCCGAATCGCGCTTACCGCCACCGCCGACCCGCAGACGCGCGCAGAAATCATCGAGCGGCTTCAGTTGCGCGAAGCGCGGGTCTTCGTATCAAGCTTTGACCGGCCCAATATCCGCTACACGATCGAAGACCGCGGCGACGGTCGTACGCAGCTGCTTGACTTCATTCGTGGCTCACACGATGGCGAAAGCGGCATCGTCTATTGCCTGTCGCGCCGGAAAGTGGAGGAAACCGCAGAATGGCTGGCCGAGCGCGGTCTGACGGCGCTGCCCTATCACGCCGGGCTCGACGCTGCGACGCGCTCACGCCATCAGCGCATCTTTCAGGAGCAGGACGGCGTGATCATTGTGGCCACGATCGCGTTTGGCATGGGTATCGACAAACCAGACGTCCGTTTCGTTGCGCATCTCGATCTGCCAAAAAGTGTCGAGGGCTATTACCAGGAAACCGGGCGTGCCGGCCGGGACGGCGAGCCTGCGGATGCCTGGATGGTGTACGGGATGGCCGATGTCGTTCAGCAGCGCCGCCTGATCGATGAGTCCGAGGCCGATGAGGGCTGGAAGCGAATTGCGGCTGCCAAGCTCAACGCGTTGTTGGGCATCGCGGAAAGCGCCAGCTGTCGGCGCGTACCGCTGCTGGCGTACTTTGGCGAATCGTCGCTGCCCTGCGGACGCTGTGACAACTGCCTGACGCCTCCCCTGACCTGGGATGCCACCGAGGCGGCCCGGATGGCGCTGTCGGCCGTGTATCGGACCAGGCAGCGGTTTGGCGTCGTGCACCTGATCGACGTGCTGCGCGGCCGAACGGGCGAACGCATGATCCGCTGGCAGCACGACAAGCTGTCCGTTTTCGGAATCGGCGCGGCCCACGATGAACCTACCTGGCGGGCGGTTTTCAGGCAGTTGGTCGCCCTGGGCCTGGTCGAGGTGGACCACGCTGCACACGGCGCGCTGAAGCTCACAGAGGCCGCCCGGCCGGTGTTGCGCGGCGAGCAGATCCTGCGGTTGCGGCGGCCGCGTGAGCCCGTACGCGCCACCCCGCGCCGACGCGTCGCCAAGAGCGGTGCCCCATCGGGCAGCGCGCCGGATCGAAGCCGCGCCCAGCCGCCCATGGACAGCGGGCAATCAGCGCTTCTCGCCCGCCTCAAGGCCTGGCGTCTGGAACAGTCGCGCGCGCAACGCGTACCGCCCTACATCGTGTTGAATGACGCCACGCTGGAAGCGCTGACCCTGGCTCGGCCCGATTCGCTTGCCGCGCTGTCGCAGATCCACGGCATCGGCGAACGCAGGCTTGAAACCTATGGCGCGGCTTTATTGGCTGTGTTGGCCGACTTTTCCGCGTCCCATCGTTAGACTTCACATCCGTATGACGTCGTCGCGCATCCGTCCCGAGAAGCTGAGACAGCAGACCGCCTGCGGACATCTGCTTGCCCGCGCTCTGGAAGAGCCCGATCGCATTGCCTGGCGTTCCAAGCATCAGGGCCTGTATCGCGAGCGCAGCTGGCGCGATGCTGCCCAGCTGGTCGCGCAGGCGGCTTGCGGTCTCGAGCGCCTGGGGCTTGCCCGTGGCGAACGCGTCGCAATCATGGGTGATGTGTGTGAAGCGTGGCTGATCGCCGACCAGGCGGCGCAAGCCCTGGGCGCCATCGTCTACGGCATCTACCCCACGGCCTCGACCCAGGAACTGGAGTACCAGATGCTGGACGGCGGCGCCTCGGTGTTTGTGGCCGAGGACCAGGAGTATCTGGACAAGGTGCTGCCACACCTCGACCGGCTGCCTGC
>VGHA01000311.1 GCA_016868375.1 Betaproteobacteria bacterium
CTGCGGCCCGTGCCAGCGCGACCTCTCACGATTCGTCGTCTGTTTGGGACGGCCGCCAGCAGCGCTGTTTCGCGGGCCCTGATCGAAGGTTTCTCGTCCGCCGACTGCGACCTATCGGGCCACCGGGCGGGTCGCGTTCTTCTGCCCGCCGACTTTCTGCCCGCGGCAAGGCGGCGTGGCATGGCTGCCAAGATCGACCTGTGGGTGATTCGGCAGGCGCTGCGACAGCTCAAGCCGCGCAGCGCGTTTCCTGCGCCAACTGAGTTTTGCCTGGTCAAGCTCAGCGCAGAGTCGCTGCATGATCATCGATTCCAGCGTGAAACCCTTGATCTGCTGCAGGCGCATCCTGGCGCCGCCTGCAGGCTTCGCATCGAGTTGAACGGCCGCTACGCACTCAGGCTTTCACGCCGCATTTTGGACTTTGTCGACCAGCTTCAGCAATGTGGGTCGCGGGTCGTGCTGACCGGGTGGATGGCATTGCCTGTGTGGATGCCCGATGTGGTCGGCTTGCGGCCCGCTGCGATGAAACTTGACGTATCAACGCTTGCGTCAGGACCGCATCGCGCCGAGAGCCTGCGCTGCATTCAGACATTGGTTGATGCCTGCCGAGACCTGCAGATCGAAACCTGTGCGGCCCGGGTGGAGTCTCAGGAAGTGCTGGCGCTTGCTCGCGAGACTGGATTCGATCAGGTGCAGGGCTATCTGTTTGGCAGACCCGAGTCGCTTCAGGCGGGCAGCGCCGAACAGGAACAGGCCGCTTCGAGCTGAAGGCGGGTTCTGCCAAAGCTTTGCGCTTGCCCGCGCCACGGTCTTCGGGGTTTATCATCAGAAGTTGATCATTGCCCAGCCCCCCAGGCGCCGGCCGACCTGACCCCCTTTCATACGACTGACATCATGTCCAGCATCCTCTTCGAATATGGCTCCGACCGCATCGTTACCCTGATCCTCGACGCCCCAGGGCAGGCGGTCAACATGATGAGCACAGCATTCATGGCTGAGCTCGCCGACGCCGTCGCCAAATTGGAAAGCGAACGCGACACGCTCGCCGGTGTCATCCTCACCTCAGCAAAGAGCACTTTCTTCGCGGGGGGCGACCTTCATGCCCTCGCCTCGGTGCAACCCGAAGATGGCCCGGCGTTCTATGAGTCCATCCAAGCCCTGAAGTCCACTTTCAGAAGGCTGGAAAAGCTCGGACGACCTGTGGTTGCTGCAATCGGCGGCAGTGCGCTCGGCGGCGGAATGGAACTCGCGCTCGCCTGCCACTATCGGGTCTGCGTCGACGATCCACGTATTCAGCTGGGCTTTCCCGAAGTCACATTGGGGCTGTTGCCTGGCGCAGGTGGCGTCACGAAAACGGTCAGGCTCGTGGGATTGCAGGCCGCACTGCCCATCTTGAGCGAGGGCAGGCGCTACAAGCCATCGGAGGCGCTGGCCGCTGGCCTGATTCACGCAACCGTACCGGGTGCCGACCAACTACTGCCCGCCGCACGCGCCTGGATTGCACCCAACCCCTCCGCGCGACAGCCCTGGGATGATCCCAAGTGGCGGATTCCTGGCGGCACACCCGCCAGCCCCGCCATCGCGTCGGTTCTACCCATCGCGCCGGCGATGCTGCAACAGAAAACGCAGGGCAACTATCCGGCACCTGGCGCCATCATGGCCTGTGCGGTTGAGGGCGCGCAGGTTGATTTCGACACTGCGATGCGCATCGAGTCGCGCTGGCTTGCACGGCTTGCCACCGGGCAGGTCACTAAGAACATGATCGGTACGCTGTTCTTTCAGATGAACGAGGTCAAGGCTGGCGCAAGCCGCCCAAGCGGTCCGCCCCGCTGGAAACCCTCCCGAGTGGGTGTGCTGGGAGCCGGCATGATGGGGGCGGGCATTGCCTGGGCCTGCGCCAATCGCGGGATTGCCTGCGTGCTGAAAGATGTCACGATGGAGAAGGCGCAGGCAGGTCGTGAGGTAAGCGCGCGTCTGCTCGCCCGACGGGTGGAGAAGGGCCGGATGACCGCCGCGGAAGCCGACGCAGTGTTGGCTCGGATCACACCCACTGCAACCGTCAGCGATCTCGCACGTTGTGACCTGGTGATTGAAGCCGTGTTCGAGAACCGCGAGCTTAAGGCGCAGGTAACACGGGAGGCCGAGGCGGTGCTCGGGCCTGATGCGATCTTTGCCTCGAACACCTCCACGCTGCCCATCTCGGGGCTTGCCCGCGCAAGCAGCCGGCCCGACCGATTCATCGGTCTGCATTTCTTTTCGCCGGTTGATCGGATGGAACTGGTGGAAATCATCAAAGGCGACAAAACCTCGGCGGAAACGCTCGCGCAGGCGTTTGATTTCGTGCAGGCCATTGGTAAAACGCCGATCGTGGTGAATGACTCTCGAGGTTTCTACACCAGCCGGGTGTTCGGCAGCTTCGTGAACGAAGGCCTCGCGCTGCTCGGCGAAGGCGTACCACCGGCCGTCATCGAAAACATCGCTGTTCAGGCGGGCATGCCAGTGGGTCCGCTCGCAGTGCTCGATGAGGTCTCACTAAAGCTGGCCGACGATGTGCTGCATCAGGAGCTGGCGGATCTCGAGCGTGAGGCTGCGGGGCATTCGCATGATCATGATCACCAGCATGGCCCTGACTGCGGACATGACCATGATCATGATCACAGCCATGCGCATGGCCATGGTCACGATCACGGGCATGGACATTCACATGACCACGGGCACTCGCACGACCATTCGCATCATCACGCTCACGAGCATGCGCACGCCCATGATCATGCGCACGCCCATGATCATGCGCACGCCCACGATCATGCGCACGCACACGATCACGCACACGATCACGCACACGATCACGCCCACGATCACGCCCACGATCACGCCCACGATCAC
>VGHA01000312.1 GCA_016868375.1 Betaproteobacteria bacterium
TGCCGCCGTCCTCGGTAAGACCGAGGTGTCGGACATCGGTAATCTCCATGCCCGATCGGGCGAGAAAAACATACAGCAAGGGCAGAACGCCTGAAAATGAATGGCCCTGCAGATCCTTGAGCATGTCTGCGGTAATGAAAAAGCTGGCATCCAGGATGGTCCGAAGCGAGTCGCGCAGGCCGTCAAGGCCGCGCTGGCGGTCTTCAGGCGACAGATTGTTCAGCCGGATCATTCGGCCAGGCGGCTCCAGCCCGGCCATCACATAGGTTCGGGCATCCGGGAAAAAATTTCGCGCATACAGGTAGTCAGGGCCACTGAACATATAAAGCAGAGTGGGGCTGGGCGGACCCAGATGGGCCGCCGAAAATGCGCGAACTGGCGCAAGCTGCGCGCGCTCAAGCCGCGTCCAGGCGGAATCCATCTGCTCGGCATGGGCGATCCAGGCGGGCTCCAGAGTAAGGGAGGAGGCACTTGACTGCGCGGTGGGCGGCAGACCCGCCAGGTAGCGGGCAACGTCGTTTTGATGCGCGCCACCGGCCACAGCCGATGAGAGGCCCAGCAGGGAACAGATCGCGATCGAAATCAGGCGGAGGAGAGCGGTCATGTTGCGTATGAGGGCATTAGCAAATAAGGGGAACGTGGCCAGGAAAATCCTGCGCGCTGCGAATATTCGCTGGCTTTCTGCGCTACGTCCAGCGGCAACGCCGTAGACAGGCGGGGATCACGGACAAGCGATGACAGGGCGAATCAAACGTAAGCGGTTGCAGGCAAGCTGGGATGCGGCGCTGGCAAGGGTGCCCGACGCGGTGACCTGTCCGTTGTGCGAGCGAATCATCCCGCCGGCCCAGCAGGATGCCCATCACCTGATTCCCAAGTCGCGAGGCGGGCATCAGACCGTGCTTTTGCACCGAATCTGTCATCGGCAGATTCACGCCCTGCTGACCGAGGCGGAACTGGAAAGAACGTATTGCAGCGTTGAGACCCTGAAGCAGCATGAGGGGCTCGCCCGGTTCATAGGCTGGGTACGGGGAAAACCCGATGATTTTTTTGAGCGCACTCGAAAAAGTCAGCGACTGAGGTTGCGCTAGCGCCTTGGCGGGTGCGCGGGTCAGTCGGACGAGAACAGATCGCGCGTGTAGACCTTGTCGGCGACGTCGGCAATTTCCGGGGTCAGCCGGTTGGCGACGATCAGATCAACCCGCTGCTTGAATGAAGCAAGATCGTGCGTCACTTCGGAATTGTAGAAGCGCGGTTCCTTGAGGACCGGCTCATACACGATCACTTCAACCCCTTTGGCCTTCAGCCGCTTCATGATGCCCTGCACGCTGCTGGCCCGAAAGTTGTCGGACCCCGCCTTCATCACCAGTCGGTAAATGCCCACGGTCTGGGGATGACGCTTCAGGATGTCAAACGACACAAAGTCTTTGCGCGTAGTGTTGGCGGCAACGATTGCCTCGATGAGCGTTTGCGGGACGTTTGCGAAGTTGGCCAGCAGCTGTTTGGAGTCTTTGGGCAGGCAATACCCGCCATAGCCAAAGCTGGGGTTGTTGTAGAAGCTGCCGATGCGCGGATCGAGACACACGCCTTCGATGATCTCGCGCGTATCGAGCCCATGCGAGGCGGCATAACTGTCGAGTTCATTGAAATACGCAACCCGCATGGCCAGGTAGGTGTTGGCGAAGAGCTTGATCGCCTCGGCTTCGGTGCTGCCCGTCAAGAGCACCGGTACATCGGGCTTGAGCGAGGCTTCCTTCAGCAACTGCGCAAACGCCCGGGCGCGTTCCGACGCTTCGCCAACCACGATGCGGCTCGGGTACAGATTGTCGTGCAGTGCCTTACCTTCCCGTAGAAACTCCGGGCTGAAAACGATGTTCTGGGTGCCATGGCGTTCGCGGGCCGCCAGCGTGAAGCCCACCGGGATCGTGGACTTGATCACCATCAGGGCATCGGGATTGACCGCTTTGACATCACGAATGACCGCATCGACCGAGGCCGTATTGAAGAAGTTGGTAACCGGGTCGTAGTCGGTGGGCGTGGCAATGATCACCACATCGGCGTCCTGCCAGGCTTCGGCACCGTGAACGGTTGCGCGAAGCCGGAGTGGCTTCTGAGCCAGAAACTGCGTGATATCGGCGTCTTCAATGGGCGATTGCCGGGCGTTGACCAGATCGACTTTGGCGGCGACCAGATCAACGGCGACAACATCGAGGCGTTGCGACAGCAGCACCGCGTTCGAAAGGCCCACATAGCCCAGGCCAGCGACAGCGATTTTCATGGGGGATCAGGCGGTCAAGAAGACCATGGATGATAACGCGGTGGCGGACAGGTTTAGCCGTTCACCAACCCCAGATTCATCACGATGCCGGTGAGCTGGCTAGCGCGGGGGGATGACAGATAGACGACCGCATCAGCCACCTGCTCGGGATCGATGGCCGGTGTCGCGAGTTTGTCGCGGAACAGGTCGTCGACCCGCGATTCGTCGCCATAGTGTTGCTTGGCCAGCATGCGCTGGATGGTGTCGATTCGCTCGGTGCGCGTGGACGGCGGATGCACACCCATGACGCGAACGCCGTGCTTGAGCGATCCCTGGCCCAGCGCCTTGGTGAAGGCCGCCAGACCAGCGTTGGCGCTTGCGCCGCAGATGTACTCGAATGTGGGCCGCTCGGCGGCCATGCCGATGACGTTGGTGATGACGCCCTGGCCCCGGTTTCGCATCGCGATGAAGGCAGAGCGCGACAGCGAAATATAGGAAAACACCTTGAGTTCCCAGGCATGCCGCCACGCTTTGTCATCCAGGCGGTCGAGCGAACCGGCCGGAATGTCGCCTGCATTGTTCACCAGAATATCGATATCGCTGCACAGGGCCT
>VGHA01000313.1 GCA_016868375.1 Betaproteobacteria bacterium
CTTGAAGCCAGGCGGTCGTGCCGCAATTCAAACCATCACCATCGACGACACGCTCTTTGAGCGTTACCGGCAAGGCACCGACTTCATTCAGCAGTACGTGTTTCCGGGCGGCATGCTGCCCACCCGAACCGGGTTCGCCGCGCTTGCGCGCAAGGCGGGCCTGGAGGTCTGCGCCGAGCATGCCTTCGGTCCCGATTACGCGCTGACGCTCAAGCTCTGGCGTGAACGGTTCATGTCGGTGCTCGATGACGTGCGCGCCATGGGCTTTGATGACCGCTTCATCCGCACCTGGGAGTTCTATCTCGCCTACTGCGAAGCCGCGTTCAGCCACGGCAATACCGACGTGGTTCAGTTCACGTTGCAAAAACGCTAGGCAGCCATGCTGGTCAACCGTCGTCCCCTGCCAGGCCCCGCAGTCGTCCGAACGCTGGGATGGTTGGCTGCCTGGTGTGTGGTTCTGCAGTGCTCGGGCCTATCACCTGCCGCAATGGCGGCTGCGCCTGCTGACCCGATTCGGGCGCACCTGGGTGAGCCGCGCGAGGCAGGTCGCGGCACGCTGCGATTTCTGGGCATGCGTGTCTACGAAGCCGTGCTGTGGGTGCCGGGCGCAGGCGGTGCGACCTCGGCTGAGCGCGCCGCAGCGGCCCCGCCGCCGCTTGATCGCGACTTCGCGCTCGAGCTTGTCTACGCAATCGATCTGTCGGGCGTGCGTATCGCTGAACGCAGTGATCAGGAAATCGCCCGCCATCCCGATCGCGGCAGCCCTGCGCAACGCGCGCGCTGGCTTGAGCGGATGCGAGCGATCTTTCCTGATGTGCGAGCCGGTGACCGCATCAAGGGCCTGTACCGCGTGGACGGTCCGACGCGCTTCTTTCTGAACGGCAAGCCCCTGGGCGACATCGATGATCCGATGTTTGGTCGCGCCTTCTTCGGGATCTGGCTCGATGCCCGGACCAGCGAGCCGGCGTTACGCGAAGCGCTACTGCGAGGACTCGCGCCCGGCCCGTCGCGCGCGGCGGCGACAACGACCGAACCCGCGTCACGCTGAGCCGCCATGACAGGCTCACCGCTGACGACGCCGGACGAGGTCGGGGCTCGCCACTCTGATCAGGCTGAGCCCTCGAACCGGTCGCTGGTTGCCTACGGATTTTTGCGCGCACCGCTCGCACTGCTCGAGCTGCCGCTCTTTGTGTTGCTGCCCGCGTTCTACAGCCGCGAAGCGGGGCTTGCGATTGCCGTGGTGGGGCTGGTGCTGTTTGCAGCGCGACTGGTTGACGCGATCGCGGATCCGTTGATCGGCGCTGCCATTGACCGCAGCCGCGGCGCAGCCAGCTATCGGCGCTGGATTCTTGTGGCCTGCATTCCCCTTGCTGTGGGTTTCAGCGCCATGCTTCACCCGCCAGGAGGGTCCCCGAGCGGGCTTGCGGCGTGGCTCGCAGCAGGGTCGGTACTGACCTATCTCGCATGGTCAACGGTCACTATTGCGCACCAGGCCTGGGGTGCCGAACTGAGCGCGAATCCGGCCACACGGGTTCGAATCACCGGCATCCGCGAGGCGTGTGGGCTGGCTGGCGTCCTTGCGTCTGCGGCCCTTCTTGAACCGCAGCACGCAACCGCGCTTGCTGGGCTGTTTGTTGCAGTGCTCGCGATTGCTGCGGCACTGCTCTCGCGGGCGCCGTTGCCCGTTGCCGCTGCGAGCGAGCAGTCAGCGTCGGGCGACACGTTGCCGTCGGCGCAGAGCGCCCCACCTCGACGCGCCTGGCCCTGGCGCGAGCTGCGCCGGAACCGGATCTTCACGCGGCTGCTCGCAGTCTTCATGATGAACGGTACGGCGAGCGCGCTGCCCGCCACGCTGGTGCTGTTCTTCGTGGCCGATGTCCTGGGCGATGGCGCACGAGCGCCGCTATTCCTGCTGATCTACTTCGCCGCAGCGGCCATTGGGATGCCGCTCTGGATCCGGATCGGGGTGCGAATTGGCGCACAGCATGCCTGGCTGATCGGCATGATGGCCGCGGTGCTCGCGTTTGCGGGGGCGTTTGCGTTGGGCCAAGGCGATTACCTTGCTTTTGGCGTTATCTGTGCGGTGACGGGGCTGGCGCTGGGTGCGGATCTGGCGATGCCGCCCGCGCTGCTGGCTGCGGCGATTGCCGCATCAGGTGGCCGGGGTGAGCGCGAAGGCGCTTACTTCGGGGTCTGGTCGCTTGCCACCAAGCTCAATCTTGCGCTGGCTGCCGGACTCGGTTTGCCGCTGATTGGCCTGCTGGGTTACCAACCCGGCACGCCGGACAGCAACACGTTTGCGTTGTCGTTTGCCTACGCGGCGCTGCCCTGTCTGATCAAACTCATCGCTGCCTGGCTCTTGTGGCGCCTGCCCAGCCCTGAATCCGATACCGATCTTCAACGCTCGACGGTGAATGCATGATTGCCAACCCCCTTTGTTCTGTGAGCCCGCATCAGGCAGGCTTTGCGCGCCGACTGCTGACCCGGGGTGGGCGCATGGCCACCGCGTTCGCCACCGCGGCCCTGGTAGCGCTCAGCGTGCTGCTGTCAGGCTGCAGCGCGCCAATGCCCGCGCAGTACGCGGCCGAGCGACCCGTCCTTGATCCCACGCGCTATTTCAACGGCAGACTGGATGCCTGGGGCATGTTTCAGGATCGCTTCGGCAATGTGGTCAAGCGCTTTACGGTCGAGATGAACTGCCGCTGGGAAGGCGACACCGGCACGCTCGAAGAAGACTTTCTCTACGCAGACGGTACGCGCGAGCGCCGGGTCTGGGCGTTGCGCAAAGTCGCGCCCGACCGCTTTATTGGCACGGCCTCCGACG
>VGHA01000314.1 GCA_016868375.1 Betaproteobacteria bacterium
GGCCGGGAACATCTGGATCGATATGCGCCCGCTGGTCGCGGCTTCGAGCTTCCGGCCCATGCGCACGATAGCTTCGACGGTTGGATAGCCGAGCGGGTGGACGTCGGAAGCCTTCCACACCATCTTTTGCTGGGCTTGCGCGCTGCCCGCAGGAAGGGCGGAAGCGAGCGCGGCGGCGCCTCCGGCACGGATCAAGTTACGTCTGTTCATGATTTGTCTCCTAATTGTGACTTTCGGGTTGCCTCGGAGGGTTTCCAGCATCTGCGGACGGTGCGCAAAAATGGCGGGTATCGTCGCCGCGGTATGCCGTCGCTCGTTAGTCATCTTGCGCGAAATTTGCTTAATAGTCACGATAACACGACAGGGGAGCTATCGGCTCGGAGTCAAAACGCTGCTGAGACTAATCGTCAAACTTACGTAGTCGCTTTGTTCGCAGAGGGGGATTCGTGCGCGATGCGACGCTTTACTACAAGATCATCAACACTTAGAGCACATGTATCCGCAGTGGCGACATCGCAGTTGCGGCAGGCTGCCGACAGAAGCGTAGTCCAGTGCGGCCCCCGGCGTCTCGCCCACCGTGGAACGTTAAGTAAGTGCTGGTCCTTCTGCCGTTGGGCTTACCGAAACGCTCCTCGGTGATGGCAGGTTCGTGCGCGAGCCCGCCTGGGGCGCTGAAAGCGGTTTCAGCGGGGCGGAGGCGCTCCGGTCGAGTTTTCCCAGGAACAGTAGATGCCACCCTGGAGCGGGGCGGCGATGGGGTCCAGGTCGTTCGCGTGCGCCGTGATCCTGCTTTGCCAGGCGTCGGCGCTGTCCTGCGGCTGGTAGCCGATTCGTTGAGCTGCCTTATCGGGCCACCAGCCCTGGCAGTTGTTCGAGGCGCCAAATACGATTTCGAAGTGGAGATGTGCCTCGATCGAGCACTCGATCAGATGGACAAGGTCGCGGTGGCTGATCCACGTGGCGAGATGGCGCAGCTCGCCCGGTTCATCGGGCGAGCGCAACGTCCCGATCCGCAGGCAAACTGCGGTCAATCCGAACTTGTCCGCGTAGTAGCTTGCGAGCGCTTCGCCAAAGGCTTTTGACACGCCATAGCGGGTATCGGGTCGTACCGGTTCGCTGCCGTGTAGCGGACGTTTGCGCGGATAAAAACCGATCGCGTGGTTGGACGAAGCAAACACGATGCGGCGCACGCCCGCTAGTCGGGCTGCCTCGAAGGTTTGATAGCAACCCTCGATATTGGCGTCGCGGATCGCTTCCCAGGGCGCTTCGGTTGCAATGCCGCCCAGATGGATCACCGCGTCGACGCCCGCCATTGCTTGCTGCATGGCTGGAGCATCGGTGAGGGCGCATTGAACGACGGTTTCTGCTACACCTGCTGCCTCCATCGGGGCGCGGTCCACGAGAACAAGCGAGTATCTGCCTCGCCAACACTCGCGCAGCATCTTTCCGATCAGGCCGGCAGCGCCGGTCAGCAGGATCTTTTTCATAGTTCAAACCTCCGATTAGATCACTTTTGGGGACGGACGGGCGCGGGACACCGCGCAGTTTGGTCGAACGCGGGGTCGGTTTCTAGTCTGCATCGGGTGGTATAACGTAGCGCTCCGAACACGTTATTTCAGGATAGAGCCATGTGGCAGCCCAGCACCCGTTATCCCGATCCCGCGGTTGAGATCATCGATCCAGTCTTTGAGCGTTACCGGTTATTCAGCGCGGCAGTGGAGCGGCTCGCGACCGGTTTCCGCTGGGCTGAGGGCCCGGTCTGGTTTGGCGACGGCCGCTACCTGCTCTGGAGCGACATCCCGAACGATCGAATCATGAAGTGGGAAGAGGAGACTGGCGCGGTCTCGGCTTTCCGCGCGCCGTCTGGCTACGCAAACGGCAACACTCGGGATCGTCAGGGCCGCCTGACCACCTGTGAGCACGGCGGACGACGCGTTACGCGCACCGAGTACGACGGCTCGATTTCCGTGATCGCCGACCGATACCAGGGCAAACGACTCAACTCGCCCAATGATGTGGTTGTCCGGTCCGACGGTTCGATCTGGTTTACCGACCCGCCTTTTGGTATTCTCGGCAATTACGAGGGCAGGCGGGCTGACCCTGAACTGGCTCAGAACGTCTATCGGACAGACCCGAATTCTGGCGAGGTGACGGCGGTGGCCGAGGAAATCCACGGGCCCAATGGGCTCGCGTTTTCTCCGGACGAGCAAACGCTTTACGTCGTCGAATCGCGCGCACAGCCCAACCGGCTGATTCTCTCATTCGACGTGAGCGCCGATGGCCGCTCCCTGTCGGGCAGGCGCACGCTGATCAACGCGGGCCAGGGCACGCCTGATGGCTTGCGCTTGGATGTCGCCGGCAATCTGTGGTGCGGATGGGGCATGGGCCGCGACGAGCTTGACGGGGTGTATGTGTTCTCACCGGAGGGAAAGTTGATCGGCCGTATCCGGTTGCCCGAGCGCTGCGCGAACCTTTGTTTTGGCGGGCCCGCCCGAAACCGTCTGTTCATGGCTGCGAGCCAGTCAATCTATGCCCTCTATGTCAACACCCAGGGTGTGGCCGGCAGTTGAAGCTGTACGGCGAAGGGCGGTGGTCCGCTCGCACCCCCTGCATGTTAGGGGCCTGCTGGATCTTGTGACCGGTGCCCTAGCAGGCTGCTGAAAAATCCGGGAAAAGACGTTGATTTGCTCCACGCGGTGACGATTGTTGTTTCATGTAGAGCTAATCATCGCTCCATCGAGCGCGTTGATGGCGGATTTGGCACTTTATCGGGGTGTTTTTCCTCGTTTCTGCCTCATTACGCTGCTTCAGGA
>VGHA01000315.1 GCA_016868375.1 Betaproteobacteria bacterium
GCGTGATCAATGAAACATCCCAGCGCGGTATTGCTTCAGCCAGCGACAGCAGCGCCCAGGCCTCCGCGCCGGCAGCGAGATCAACCAGATGCCAACCTCCATCGGATGCGCGCTCGAGTAGGTTCATCATCGATACCTGCACCCCGTCGGCTGCGTGAACACGCAGCGTCAGGCGCCTGAGGATGAGCCGCGAAATGAGATCGAGCTCGCGCTCAAAGGGCTCCATCAGGTCATTGGCCGCGTCGCCGTAGTAGTGGTTACCGCCACCCGCCCTCGCCATCGCCACCATCAAATCTTCGTTGAAGCCGTTACCCAGGCCGTAGGTGCTGGTGCTGATGCCCCGTGCGGCCCACTGGGCGCACTGCGTGGTGATCTCAGCCGTGTCGGTGACCCCTTCGTTGGCGCAACCGTCCGAGAGCAGGATGACGCGTTTCAAGCCCTCGCCCGCGACGTCGGTGAGTGAATCCGCGCCATGAACCCAGCCGCCATGAAGGTCGGTGGTGCCGCCTGCTTCAATGCGCTGAATGGCCGCGCGCACGGAGGCGCCATCGCGAAGCGGAACGGCCGGCCATAGGCGTTCGACCCGGTTATCAAACTGAACCAGCGCGAGCACGTCGGTTGCAGCCAGGCGCGACACCACAAATTCCGCGCAGCGTTGCGCCTCGGCGAGTGGCTTACCCTGCATGGAGTCTGATCTGTCGATGACCACCGCCAGCGCATAGGGCGAACGCGTTTTGGCATCTGCCGGGGGAGGGGGAAGGTCGGCCGCCTGCAGGCGAACGAGCACCTCAAACTGCTGCGTGGTGCCCGCGCAGAGGCCGGCGCGAAGAGGCTGGAGAAGAATCTGAACCGGGGCGTTGGCGGGGGCTTGGGTGGCGGACATGGCGATTGCTCCAGTGGCGACCAGCCCGCGACACAAGCAGAACGACTCGCGCCGGGCGGGCAGGGCGTGTGGAGACAATTCGGGGCGGGAGGCTCATGGGATGAGCCTGGGGCGAGCCAAGGTCGTTACCATTCCACCATGCATCGCGTCGCACTCATTCTCTCGCTCGCCTTGGCCTTCGCCTTCGCCTTCAGCGCGGCGGCACACGCGCACGAGATGGTCCGCATCCCGGCCGGCGCATTCACGATGGGCAGCAACGACGGGCGCGAGGACGAACGACCCGCGCACACCGTGGCGCTGCGGGCATTCGAGATTGATCGGCTTCAGGTGACCAATGCCGAGTTTGCGCGCTTTCTCGAGCGGCACGGCGCAACCGATGCCAGCGGCCGCCGATACTTCGACTGGGACGATGGCGACGCCCGTATTCATCGCGTCAAGGGAGCGTGGCGCGCCGATCGCGGATTTGAGGACCACCCTGTCGTGGAGGCGAGCTGGCTCGGTGCGCTCGCCTACTGCCAATCGCTTGGCAAGCGACTGCCCACTGAAGCCGAATGGGAGAAGGCCGCGCGAGGCACGGATGCGCGTCGCTATCCCTGGGGCGATGCACCGCCTGACGCCGAGCACGCGCGCTTTGCCAGCGGCTGGAACGACACGCGGCCGGTGACCACCTCTAGCGCACATCCCAGCCCCTACGGCGTGATCGGGCTGGCGGGCAATGCGTGGCACTGGGTTTCCAGCATCTATCGGCCCTACCCCTACCGGGAAGACGACGGCCGCGAGGACCTCACGCCCGGCCCGGTGCGAGCAACGCGCGGCGGCGGCCACGACTCAAGCGCAGAGGAGCTCCGAACGACTGAGCGCGGCAGGGCGCTGTCGCGGGCTCCTGCGGCGGGGCATCACAACATCGGGTTCAGGTGCGCGCGCTAGCGGCAGTCACGCGTCCGAAGGCTCGATCGCGGCGCGTCATCGAGGCGCGGCATCGGTTTGTATGTTCGTCCAGAATCAGCCCCTCATAGCGCCATCGGATTCACCTGCGCCTGCGCAATCGCCGCCTGAAACTGCAGGGCAGTCACTTTATTAATTCCAAGAAAAGACTGTCCGAACAAGCGGAGCCACTTCTGACAGCCGAGTGCGTGAACAAGAAATGCGCGAAATCGCGCGGCCTAACCCGTCGCTCAACCGGAGCCGCCACGGCAGGACGCGCCGCCCGGGATGCGCCGTGGTCTATCCTGCGCTTCATGAACCAATTGCTATGGGAGCTAGCCTGCCATGCTTGGCGGGGCTGTAAATGCTAGAGCGACGCGTACTAGAAAACTGCCTTAGAAAAAGCCCCTTTGATCCGCTTTAAAACATCAGGGCTGCTTATTTCTCAAGTTAGCATTCAACAAACCTATAACCCTAGGGGGTGCCGATGAAACTTCGTGATTTGTTCCACGCCTTTCGCCACCCTGAGCGTGAATCCCGTTGTCACGAGCTACATGACCACGACAGAGAGGCTTTAGCAAAGCGTGTCGAGGAATTACTGGCAACTTGTCTTAAACCCGATGACTTGTTGGCCACACCCGATTTAAGGCCAAAGCAGCAAAGTCAATCGGCAAAGCCTTGATCATGCTCCAACGATCGATCTCACAGTTAGACTGTTAGACAATGTTAACCGAGTTCTAAGATCAAGGATCTCGAGCGAGAGGTCAAGGAACTGCGGCGCGCCAACGAGATTCTGAAGCTGGCCAGCGCGTTTTTCGCCCAGGCGGAGCTCGACCGCCGGCTGAAGTGTTGCTACGCGTTGAAAATTGACCAGTTTTCTGGGGTTGTGCGCGCTGAAAATTGACCAGGGTGATTAACCTGCCTGCCCGTTTTTTGGGCAGGGCAAAAGGAGATGATCACCATGGACATGTTGGGCAAGATACGGCGTTTGAGGTTT
>VGHA01000316.1 GCA_016868375.1 Betaproteobacteria bacterium
GCAGTGAGATCGCAGTAGCCGATGTCTTCAGAAAGCCAGAGGTCGATGAGACGGTCGACCTGAAAAATGTCGTACATAAAACGCTCCGTAGATCAGAGGGGGTCAGGAAGGGGTGAGCCCGGAGGATCCGGGCGGGTTGCCAGGCGGCATCGCGTATCGGCTGCGACGATACCGCCAGCCCAGCCACGAAAGCGATACCGCTGTCGCGATGGCGTTCACTGCGGCGGAGGGCATGAACATCAGAATTGCGAGCACGCCGAATGCAAGGCGCGTCGTGGGTCCGAGTTTCCCAAACGCATAGTCTTCAAATGCGATGGTCATCAGCACGGATCCCAGTGCGGTTGCCGCACAGACACCGATCACATCAAGCGTTGGACCCTCGAGCAACAACTCGGGCCGCGCAACGAACACGAGCGGCACCACAAACGCAACCGCTGCGATTCTGCAGGCCACGAAACCAATTGGCATCGGGTTGGCTTTGGCGATGGACGCCGCCGCAAACGCAGCCACCGCAACGGGGGGCGTGATGGCTGACACGGCCGCGTAGTAAACGACCAGAAGATGCGAGGCCATGGTGGATATGCCAAGCGCGATCAGCGCAGGCGCCGCGAGCACTGCCGACAGCGCATAGACCGCCGGCACCGGCATGCCCATTCCAAGAACGACAATCACCACGATCGCAGTGAAAACCGTGAGCGCAAAGTTGCCCGACGCAAGCACGAACAGTGCGGAACTGATCTTGCCGCTCAGGTCAGTCATTGACAGTGTCCCAATGACCAGTCCCGCGACCGCGCAGGCAACGCCCACCGTGATCATTCGCTGCATGCCTTCCATCAATGAAAGGCCAAGCCGCTTCGGAAGGTCCGTGAGCGGCCTGCAGCGCAGCAGCACCACCGGAACCAGCGCCAGGCACGCCACCGCCCCGGCGAATGCCGGCCGGTTGAGCGCAAGCACCGCCCATGCGATGGTGACCAGCGGAACCAGATAGATCCAGTCGCGCTTGAGTACCGCACTGACCCTGGGGATGTCTGCCTGTTCAAGCGGCTTTAACCCGGCGTGGTGCGCCTGCAGCGTGACCCCCAAGTAAACGCACAGGTAGTAGAGAAGCCCGGGAACGATTGCGACCAGGGCGATGCTTCCATACGGAATGCCGGTGAAATCCGACATCATGAATGCGGCCGAGCCCATCACCGGTGGCAGGATTGCCCCCCCAGTGGAGGCGGCGGCTTCGATGGCCCCCGCGCGAACCCGGGTGAAGCCGGTCCTGATCATGAGCGGGATGGTGAACGAGCCCGTGGTGACCACGTCTGCCGTGGGCGAGCCCGAAATCGAGCCGTAAAGACCCGATGACAGCACAGCAACCTTGGCGGGACCACCCACCTGGCGTCCGACCAGCGCGTTCGACAGGTCGTGGAAAAAATCGCCGCCGCCAAACTTGTCGAGCAGTGCGCCAAACAGCACGAAAATGAACACCAGGTAGGCGGCCACCTCGAGCGCGGGCCCAAACAGTCCGTTATTGGTGAAAACCAGCTGATCGATCATTTCAGGCAGGCTCATTCCCCGATGCGAGAACGCGCCGCTCAGTTTGTCGCCAAACGCCGCATAGGTCAGAAAGAGACCGACCAGCATCACGAGCACAACGCCAACGGTGCGGCGTGTGGCCTCCAGCACCAGAGCGATCAACACGACCGATACCGCCACATCGGCTGTGGTCAGCGGGTCAAGTACCGGCAGCCGGTCTTTGTGCACATCGTGCATCACGATGAAATAGACGCAGCATCCGATCGAGACCAGGGTCAGCAGCCAGCTGGTCCAGGTTTCGGTGCCCGGTCGGCTGGCGTTACCGGTGGTGTGCAGAAACGCCAGCGACAGCACGCCACCCAGGAAAATGAACAGCCCGATCATTTCGTCCAGGTAAACCCCAGCCGCAACCGCAATGAAAGTGACTGCCAGGGATAGGCTGATCGCCGCACTCAGAAGCCGACCGATCGGCCCGAGCGTGCGTGATCGGCCCGAACCAATCAGTTCCAGGAGATTCATTGATAAGTCCGGTCGGCGATGAGATGACTAGGGCTGATACACCGGCGTGTTCACCCGCAGACGACAGAGCGGCTCAGTCTGCGGTGGACAGAAAAGGATGGGCGCTGCACCAGGCAGCGCCGTCGGTCACTTGAGCAGGCCCGCCTTGCGGTAGGCGGCGATAGCGCCCGGATGAAGCGGCAGGGGCGAGACCTTCGGCAGGCTATCGGGCGTGAGCCGTGACAGCGTTGCGTGCGATTTCTGCAGGAACTCGAAGTTCTTGAGCATTGCGCTGACAATCGCCTCGGCTTCGCTGTCTTTCATCTCGGCGGCGGCCATGACAACCACGCTGCCCCGAACGGTATTCGCCGCTTCCGGCGAAAACGCGTAGGTGTTGGCGGGAATGTTGATGGTTTCAGTGCCGAGCTGCTTGTTCAGCCGATCAACCGCCTGCGGGCCGAGGCCGATCAGTTTGAACTGCGTGTCGCGCGCGGCGTTCACGATCTGGCTGGACGGAAACGCGAGCATGTTGATGATGACGTCGATCTGCCCGTTCTTCATCATCGTCAGACCGTTGTTGTAGGCGACGTAATTAAGGCGCCCACCCCAGGTCTCGATGTCCTTCACCGTGAAGCCATGAACTGAAAAAACCGCCTCGCCAGCCACCGCCATCAGCGTGCCCTTGGAATTGAGCGCAACACGCACCGGTATTTTCTTTTCCCGGATCTGATCGATGCTGGTGATGCCCGAGGCCGTGGTGGCAAGAATCTG
>VGHA01000317.1 GCA_016868375.1 Betaproteobacteria bacterium
GCGCCTTGGTATCACGGGCGGCGAGCAGCGCATTGATCTGCTCGCTTGACTGCTCGAGCGATGCGCGGGCTGTCTGAAGATTCAGCGCCGCGAGCTTCTGCCAGCCTTCCAGGGTTTTGGCGGCGGCCTGCTGCGAGGCGGCGAGTGCGTCGGCCTGCATCTGCATCAGATTTTCGGGTTTAGTGACCATGGTTGGCTCCGTGATGGGTGGCGGGGGGCTGGCGCAGCTCTTAATTTTTGCTGCATTGCAACATATGAGATGATAACAGACAAATTGTCACAAAATCAACGTGATTCTAAGCTCTGTGTTGCGGTGCAACATCAATGGTTTTCTTGGTGCTCCGGCCGCAAGACCCCGGGTCGATCAATGGCAAAACCGGCAAGGTACAGTGCGCCCTTTGCCAGTCTGGTGTGTCCGCGCAGGTCGACCCGCCCGTGCAGCATCGACAACGGCTCATCACTCTCATACTGGAGAAACTGACGATGACTCAACCGGTGGCCTTTCTGGGACTGGGCGCGATGGGTGCACCCATGGCACGCAATCTGATCAAGGCGGGATTCGATGTCCGCGTCTGGAATCGCTCGGGCACGCGGGCCCAGGCGCTCGCCGAGCACGGCGCGACGGTCTGCGCGAGCATCGCCCAAGCGGTGCAGGGCGCTGCGTTCGTCGTCTCGATCGTGGCTGATGATCAGGCCACCCGAGCGGTAATGCTTGACCCGTCCACAGGCGTGATGGCCTGCGCTCAACCCGCAACGGTGGTGATCGACTCGAGCACCAACACGCCTGCACTTGCGCGCGAGGTGGCCGCCGCGGCGGCGGCTCGCGGCATCAACTATCTCGATGCGCCGGTCGCGGGCAGCGTGCCACAGGCCCTGTCCGGCGAGCTTGTGTTCATGGTGGGCGGTGAATCGGATGCGCTCGCAGCCGCGAAGCCTTTGCTCGCTGCGATGGGGAAACAGACGATTGCGATCGGGCCCAGTGGCCATGGCGCCACCATCAAGCTGATCAACAACATGCTGTCAGCGGTCATGAATACCGCGCTCGCCGAAGCGGTGATGGTGGCACAGGCTGCAGGCCTCGATCCTGAACCGGTCACGCAGCTTCTCAACGAAGGTCCAGCGGGCTCACGCCTGACGCGCACCAAATTGCCCAAGGTATTCAAGCGCGACTTCGGCGCGCAGTTTCAGCTTGCGCTGATGGACAAGGACATGCGTTATTTCCTCGCGCTCGCGCAGGAGCTTGACCGACCCGTGCCACTCGCCTCGTTCGCCCGCAGTCAGCTTCACGCAGCCCGCATGGCCGGCCTGGGCGATCTCGATGTGAGCGCCGTGTATTACCAGGTCACGGGCCAGCGACCCGACCGCAGCTAACCAGGAGTCCGCCGTGTTTCGAAGCTTCTTTCTCAACCGACGCTGGTTTCTGTGGTCGATTCTAGGCAGCGCGCTGATCCTGCTTGCCACCTGGTACAAGGTGATGCTCGATGTGGAAATCAATGAGTGGTTTGGCGGCTTCTACAACCTGATTCAGAAAGCGCTGGCAACGCCAGGATCGGTGGCGTTCGGCGAATACTTCGGCTACCTGCTCACCTTCGGCCACGTGGCGGGCACCTTTGTGCTGATCGCTGTTGCACTCGACTGGTTCATCAAGCACTACATCTTTCGCTGGCGGACAGCGATGAACGACTTCTACATGGCGCACTGGGAGCAGCTGCGCCATATCGAAGGTGCATCACAACGTGTGCAGGAGGACACGATGCGCTTTGCCCGAATCATGGAGTCGCTCGGTGTCAGCTTCATGCGAAGTGTGCTCACGCTACTGGCTTTCCTGCCAATCCTCTGGGCTCTGTCCTCTCACGTGAAGGTATTGCCCTGGGTGGGCGAGGTATCCCACGCACTGGTCTACGTGGCAATCCTGTTTGCGCTGGCGGGAACGGTGCTGATGGCGGTGGTGGGCATTCGGCTGCCGGGGCTTGAGTTTCACAACCAGCGTGTCGAGGCGGCTTACCGCAAAGAGCTGGTTCACGGCGAAGACGATGCCTCGCGGGCTGCGCCGCCCACGGTTGCGCAACTGTTTGGCGAGGTACGCCAGAATTACTTCCGGCTGTTCTTCCACTACCTGTACTTCGATATCGCCAAGTGGTCGTATCTGCAGTTCAGCGTACTAGTGCCGTATCTCGCCCTGGGGCCCACGCTGGTTGCCGGGGCGATCACGCTGGGCACGATGCAGCAGATCATCCGGGCGTTCGGGAAGGTGCAGGAATCGTTTCAGTACCTGGTCACCAGCTGGTCAACCATCGTTGAGCTGATGTCGGTGTACAAGCGACTGCGCGCATTTGAATCGAGGATTCAAGACGGGCCCGTCGGTGAGCCCGCGGCAACCGGATCCTGACAAACTAAGGCGCGCAAGGCCGCCGCAGCGGTAACGCCGGGCGGCCAGGCGCGCCGATGTCAGGTCTGCGGCGGATACGCCTTCACGAAGGCGAGAATCACTTCGCGCACCATCTTGCGCTGGGGCACCGGAAGCTGCAGAAACGCCTCGAAGATCTCTCGCTCCTGATAGCCGATGCCAGAGTCCCAGCGTGCGCGGCGTTCGTCGATGCGCGAGGTGACCTCTTCGCCAAACCGAAGCACGTGAGGTGCAACGCCAAGCCATTCGGCCAGCACCAGAAGCTTGTCCTGCGAGGGGAGTGTCTCGCCGAGCAGCCAGCGACGTACACCATGGAGCGTCATCGGCTTGCCCCAATAACGCTGGTTGAATTCCCGCTCAAG
>VGHA01000318.1 GCA_016868375.1 Betaproteobacteria bacterium
GGTCTCCGATTGGCTTGACCAGGTGCTTCCGGCCGACCTCTACGCCAGGCTGCAGCCAGCATCGGCGGCGGGCGGTTTTGGCGAATCGCTGCAGGCTGCAATCGCTACCCTCCCCGGCGTGCGCCAGGTTGAGTTTTCTCGCGTTGTTCCGCTGCTGATCGATGAGCGCCGTCCGCCGGTTGCGCTGGTTGCCCGTCCGCTGCGTGAGGCAGGGGCGGAGAACCGTCTGCCGCTGGTTGGCAAACCCGCATCGGTGGCGGCTGACGAGTTGCCGGTGTGGGTCAGCGAGCCCTTCGCTGAAATCACCGGCGTACGCTCCGGCCAGACAGTTCTGCTGCCAATCAGCGAATCCACCAGCCCGATTCGCGCAGTTGTCGCAGGCATCTGGCGAGACTATGCGCGACAGCATGGCGCGATCGCGATGGACCTCTCAGACTATCGACGATTGACCGGAGATCACGCAGCCAATGAAGTCGCCTGGTGGCTGACGGACCCGGGCCGAACCGACGAGCTGATTGAACGGGCACGTGCAGTGTCGCCTCTGATCGATACGATGGAATACCGAGACACCGGACAACTGAAGTCGCTTTCGCTGCGAATCTTTGATCGCAGCTTCGCGATCACGCGTGCCCTTGAGGCGATTGCCATCGCCGTCGCGCTGTTCGGCGTTGCCACCGCCGTGGCAAGCGAAGCGCTCGCGCGCAGCCGTGAATTCGGCATGCTCCGTCACCTGGGGCTCACGCGCCGTCAGGTGGGCTGGCAGTTCATGACCGAAGCAATGCTGGGAACGCTGATTGCCTCGCTGTGGGGGCTCGCGCTGGGTGCGATGGTGGCCTGGATTCTGGTGCACCGCGTGAATCCCCACTCCTTTCACTGGACGATGTCGATGCACTGGCCGGTTGGCGTGTTGGCCGCCAGTGCTTTCGCGATGATCACACTGGCGGCCCTGGCCGCCCGGCTCGCCGCGCGCGAAGCCACGGGCGCAGGCCCGGTGCTTGCGGTCAGGCAAGACTGGTGAGCCTTGCGCGCCGACACTGGCTCGTCCGGCTGTTGCTCGCCGGTGGGCTGATACCGCCTCTTGCAGGGGGCTCGCCGCTTCGCGCAGCCACCACACGCTTTGCGCCTGTTCTGCCGGGCACACGCCTGACGTTTCCGCGCGACCATGGCGCCCATCCTGAGTTCCGAATCGAGTGGTGGTACCTGACAGGGTGGCTGGACACGCCCGCAGCGCAGCCAGAGCGGGCGGTTGGCGTGCAGATCACTTTTTTCCGACTGGCAACCGGCTGGCAGCGTGACCACGCGAGCCGCTTCGCTGCGCGGCAGCTGCTGTTTGCTCACGCGGCGCTTGCCATACCCGGTCGGGGCAGGCTGATCACAGCCGAGCGCGTGGCCCGCGCAGGCCTGGGCCTTGCGGAGGCCTCTGACACCGATACCAATCTGTCGATTGGCGACTGGCGTCTGAGCCGCGACAGCGCTGACCGTTACCAGGCGCGAATCGTCGATCCTGCGCTCACGATCGATCTGACGCTGCAGGCGCATCGCCCGCCGCTGCTTCAGGGCGAGCTGGGCTTTTCGCGCAAGGGTCCATCGACCGCGCAGGCCAGCTACTACTACAGTCGGCCCTGGCTCGAGGCGACCGGCCGAATCAGTGTGCCAGCGGCTGCCCGCGCGCTACCGATGCCGACAGCGGGCGAACTCAAAGGCCCGGTCTGGTTTGATCATGAATGGTCCAGCGAACTGCTAGACCCCGAGGCACAGGGCTGGGATTGGGTAGGACTGCATCTGAACGACGGCAGCGCGCTGATGGCCTTCAGAATTCGACGTCGCACCGGCGAGGATCTCTGGCGCACCGCCAACTGGGTCAACACCGCTCAAGAGCCCCTGTTGTCAGCCACTCAGGCCGAATCCATCCGATTTGAGACCCTCCGTTCGTGGCGCTCGCCCCGAACCAGCGCGTCCTGGCCGGTCGCCCAGAGACTGTATATCGGTGGCCGCACGCTGGAACTGCAGCCGCTGTTTGATGATCAGGAGCTGCAAACCCAGGGCAGCACCGGTGTGACCTACTGGGAGGGCGCGGTCACCGTCCACGAAGCGAATCGCGTAATCGGTCGGGGTTATCTGGAGCTGACGGGGTACGCGCAGGCAATGAGAATCTGACGCGCGTCAGCGAACCAGCTGGTTGATCTCGATGATGGGCAGCATCACTGCCAGCACAATCAGCAGCACGATCGCACCCATCACCAGAATGAGCAACGGCTCCAGCAAGCTGGTCAACGCAAGTGCCCGGCGCTCGGTTTCAGAGCTTAGCGTACGCGCGGCGCGTTCAAGCATCTCGGCCAGTGCACCGGTTGCCTCACCACTGGCAATCAGATGCACCATCAAAGGCGGAAAACGCCCGGCGGCAGCGAGCGCGCGCGCGAGCGGCACGCCTTCACGCACGCGTCCGATTGCGTCCTGAACGTTGTGCCGCAAAGCGTCGTTCGACAGCGTCTGCGCACCGGCCTCCAGCGCGCGAATCAGCGGAACACCCGAGGCCACCAGAATCGCAAGCGTGGACGCGAAGCGCGCGGTTTCAAGACCCGAGAGCAGGCGGCCTGCAATGGGAAGTTTGAGCGCACGCGTATGCCACGCGAGCTTCACGCTGGGCGCGCGCAACGCCGCGCGCCAGCCAATCGCCGCTGCGGCGCCCACCATCAACACTGCCCAGCCCCACTCGCGCGTAAAGTCAGACACCAGGATCAGGGCCCGGGTCA
>VGHA01000319.1 GCA_016868375.1 Betaproteobacteria bacterium
CCATCCTGGGGCCCAGCGAGGTCCGTATCGTTGATCCCGCCACCGGTATCGAGGTGGCGCCCGGTGATGTCGGCGAGGTCCAGTGCCGAGGCGAGACGGTGATGATCGGCTATTACCGCAATCCCGAGGCAACCCGCGAAACGATTACCTCGGAAGGCTGGCTGCGCACGGGCGACCTGGGCACGCTTACCAGCGACGGCTATCTGTCGATCACCGGGCGGCTGAAGGAAATGTTCAAGTCGGGCGGGTCGAACGTTTACCCGGTCGAGATCGAACAGCATTTGGCGCGTCACCCCGCGGTGCGAATCGCGGCGGTGGTCGGCATCCTCGATGAGCGGCTGGGCGAGGTGGGCTTTGCGTTTGTCGAGTTGCTTGAGGGCACGCGCTTTACCATCGACGACCTGAGGCAGCACTGCCGGGGCGCGCTCGCCGATTACAAGGTTCCCCGGTTCGTGTGTCAGGTGGATGCGCTGCCCCGCACCAGCACAGCCAAAATTCAACGCTCAGCGCTGCCCGGGCTTGCGCAGGCGGAGCTTGCGCGCCGCCGGTCAACCCAGCCCGCCTGACCTGCCCAACGACTCAGCGGGCAACGGTTCGATGCGCGGCGCTATTTCGATCCGAGAGGTTGCCAATCGTGCCCAGGTGGCCATTGGCACCGTGTCACGGGTCATCAACGGACATCCCTCGGTCAGCGCGGATCGGCGGCAGCGCGTGCTCGATGCGATTGCCGAACTGGGCTATGTGCCCGACATGGTCGCGCAAAGCATGCGCAATCGCCGCTCGATGACGCTTGCCTGCGTCATGCGCGACTTCACCGTCCCCACGCTGAGTCTTTTTGTCGACGCGATGCAGCGTGAGGTTGAGCCGCATGGGTTTTCCACCATGGTGGCCTCGAGCGGTCACGACACCAGCCGCGAGATCGCGCTTCTGCAGGGGTTCGGGCAGCGGCGGATCGACGGCCTGGTGATCGCTTCATCGTCTGAACGATCCCGGGCGCTCCTGTCAGCAATGCGGGAGGCTGGATTTCCGATTGTTTTAATCGATCGCCGTGCGCCGGCCGAGTTTGATTCGGTCGGGGTCGAACATGCCGAGGGCATTGCATCAGCGGTTTCATATCTGGCAGCGCTGGGGCACCGGCGCATTGCAATTTTGTCGGGTGAAGCGGGGCTCCATCCCACGCGGGATCGGCTGGCTGGCTACCGGGCGGGGATGGCGAGGGAAGGCCTGGCATTCGACGAGGCCTGGGTGCGTGCCGCGTCGTTCAGTCCCGAGTCGGGCTATGAGCAGACAGCGGCGATGCTTGCCTTGAAAAACCGCCCCACGGCCATCATCGCGGGCGGGTCGTCGCTATTGCCGGGTCTGATGCTGGCCGCACGCGAGGCTGGGTTACGTGTGCCCACCGAGCTGTCTGTGATCGCGGGGGCTGACAGTGATCTCGCACGGCTTTCGATCCCAGCGGTCACCGCAGTCTGCTGGCCCCATGATGCATTGGGTCGTGCGGCGGGTCGATTTCTGGTTCGAAGGCTGGCTGACCCTGCCTTGCCGAAGCAGTCGCTTACCGTGCGAGCTGAACTGGTGGTGAGGGGATCGTGTGCGAAACCGGCAAAGGGCTAATGCTGAGCATCGACTTGAACTGAACCGCGCGGGATTGACTTCCAGGCTGTCCGGCTGAACAATCCGCGACGCTCGAGGGGAGATTGACGCTGATCGCCAGCGCCATCTCCCCGGATTTTTCAGAAAATTTGGAAACGTTTCAAATGCGACGAATCGGAATTGATGTGGGCGGCACCTTCACCGACGTGGTGATGGTGGATGACGCGTCGGGTGCGGTCTGGTCGACCAAGGTGTCCACAACGCCAGCGGACCGCGTGATCGGCGCCATGAACGGATTCCGTCGCATCCTTCAGCTGAGCGGTTCGGCGCCCGGCGAAGTCGGCTTTATCGGTCATGGGACCACCATGGCCACCAACATGATCGTGGAAGGCAAGGGCGCCGCCACCGCGTTGATCACCACGACCGGTTTTCGCGACATCCTTGAGCTTCGCAGGCTATCGAGACACGATCGGGCTGATCTCTACGATCTGCAGTTCAAAAATCCCCGGCCGCTGGTGCCCCGGCGCTGGCGGCTTGAGGTCGACGAACGCTGTCGCCACGACGGATCGATCGAAGCGCCGCTTGACCTCGAGCAGCTGCACCAACTCGCCGCACACATCGAGGCATCCGAGATTGAAGCGGTGGCGATCGTTTTTCTGCATGCCTATGCAAATCCGACCCATGAACAGGCGGCGCTCGAGCTGCTGCGCGCGCGACTGCCGGACCGCTTCATCACCACCTCGCATGAGGTGAATCCTGAGATGCAGGAGTACGAGCGGGCAAGTTCAACCGTGATCAATGCCATGCTCGGGCCTGTCTGCGCTCGGTATATCGAGCGCTTTGGATCGCAGCTCAGCGCCGAAGGGTTTGCGGGTGAGTTGCTCTTCATGCAGTCCAACGGCGGGCTCGCGAGCGGCGAAGTGGTCGCGAAGAAGCCCATTGTGCTGCTTGAGTCTGGGCCCGCGGGCGGTGTCAGTGCGGCAGTGCGTGGTTGCGATCAGCTGGGACTCGGCGGTCTGCTGCTCGGCGATATGGGCGGGACCACGTTTGATGTGTCGCTGGTGCGGGAAGGTAGGCCCGAGCTTCGTACCGAGGCAGTGGTGCATACCTATGCGGTTCGGGCACCTACCATCGAT
>VGHA01000320.1 GCA_016868375.1 Betaproteobacteria bacterium
CGGCAGCGCGGCGCTGCGCGCCGGTCAGCGCGAAGGGCAGTGTCGCGTTCAACCGTTCGGCAAGCGCTGTGTCGGGCAGCGGCATCGCGCGCAGGTCGGCGCGCGCCGCACGCGCTCGCCGAAGCGACAGCTGCTGGGCCAGCAGTTCGTCGAAGATCACCCGCCGCCAGGCGGGCAGGCTGCGCTCCTCGAGCGCCGTAGTCGACGCGTCGGGGGGTGGCGCATGCAGGAAGGTCAGTGCATCGACCAGCCCCGGCAGCCCAAGCCGGCCGATGGTGCCGGCGGGAACGGTTTCGGGCAGCGAAAGGTTACGCAGACGCCGCGCGATCGCAGCGCGAATCAGCGCCTGCCCGATACCGGCCACGGTGGGATACACCGGGGTCAGCTGCTGGGGGATCGACGCACCGTCGCTCACCAGCCGATAGCGCGGATGCACGATCTCAGATCCGAACAGGGTGCTGCGAATCTCGCCATACGCACGCACGCGGCTGCCGGCGGCGAACTGCCGCTGCTGCATCACATTGAAATGGATGAAACGCAGCGTCAGCGCGCCGCTTGAATCTTCGATATCCACACGCAGCATTCGGCGGGGCCGTTCATCGATCCGGCAGGCGCGGACAATGCCCTCGACCTGGGCATGATCGCCTGCCCGCGCGCTGACGATCGGCACCACCACCGTGAGGTCTTCGTAGCGCAGCGGCAGATGCAGTAGCAGATCGATGTCGCGCCGCACACCCAGGCGCGCAAACGCATCAAGACCCGTTGCCCCTTTGACGGCCGGGGCCTTGGAGCGTTCGCGCGGCACGCGTCAGCCGGGCAGAACCATGATCGCTTCGACCTCGAACTGCGCACCGCGAGGCAGACTTGCGACGCCCACCGTCGAGCGGGCCGGAAACGGCTTCGGAAACAGTTGCTCCATCACCGCGTTCACGACCGCAAAGTGCGCGAGATCGGTAAGGAACAAGGTGAGCTTCACACAATCGGCGAGCGATCCACCGCTGGCCCGAGCGACCGCATCAAGGTTTGCAAATGCACGGCGAACCTGCGATTCAAACCCGCCCTCGACCAGCTGGCCAGTTGCCGGGTCGAGTGCAAGCTGTCCCGACAGATACACGGTGCGATCCACGCGAATCGCCTGAGAATACGGGCCAATCGCAGCGGGTGCGTCTGCGGTGGCCACCACGGTTCTGGTCATTGGTGCAGTCCTTTGTTCATGCGAAGCCCACCTCGACCCGCTTGTTGCGGCGTCCCTCATTGCGAATTCGAAGCACCTTGATCGGTCCGATCTCGCCGATGTTTCGAACATGCGTGCCGCCGCAGGGCTGAAGATCGATCCCAGGAATTTTGAGCAGACGCACGCGGCCCGCGCCGCGTGGCGGCTGCACCGACATGGTCTTGACGAGCTCCGGGTGGGCGTCAAGCGCTTCGTCGGTAATCCAGACGGTTTCGGTGTCAACTGCGCGCGCAATCAGCGCATTGACACCGCGTTCGATACGTTCGGCATCGAGCAGACTCATGTCGATATCAAAATCGAGCCGCCCGCGATCGACAGCGATATTGCCGCCTGTGACCGGCGCCACCACCACGCAGGACAGCACATGCAGGCTGGTATGGATTCGCATGTGCGCATAGCGCCGGTCCCAATCGAGTTCCAGCGTGACGCGCTCGCCTATCGCGGGTTGCGCCTGCCCGGGCTCGGTGAGATGCAGCACGGAATCGGCTGTGTCGCCCTTGCGGGTGTCGATGATCCGCAGGGTTGACCCATCCGACCTAAGCAACACGCCGGTATCGCCTGGCTGCCCGCCGCCCATCGGGTAGAACACCGTGCGGTCAAATTGAAGACCGCGCTCGCCCGCGGCGATCACGCGTGCCTCACACCGCGTCAGATAGGCGTCCTCGCGAAACAACAGTTCGGTGCTCATCGGTTCAACCTCATTTCATCGCCCCAACCGCGCGTTAAACCAGCCTTCCAGCGCGATGGCCATCACCGACATGCCCAACATGGCCGCGCCGATCAATGACACGATGGCAATCAGCACGGGTGCCCAGCGGTTGGCGGACGTGCGTCCCGACTTTGTGTTGTGCCGTTGGTCCCACCGCAGATCGGGGGTCAGACTGATCACGATCGCCTCGATCAGCGTCACCACCGCCAGAAGGCTGAAGGCAAAAAAGCCGGGATGTCGGAACCAGGGATCAGCGCGTAGCGCCCAGCCCAGCAGTGGCATCGACAGCATCGGATAAACCCACCAGATACCCGACCGAAGATACAGGCGATGAAGCCCCAGCGTGCCAGACAGCAGCGCCAAAAGCGCAGCGAGCGGCCGCGAACGGTGGGCTGCGGGCGAAGCTGAATCAATCGCTGAAGACATGAACAAAGGCGCTGGCTAACGGTGGATGATTGAATGCAGAACCAACCGGATTCTAGCCCCCTGCCCTCACCCCTCGCCCTGGCCCGACACGGGTCATCGGCAGGAAGGGGCCAATGAGCGCAGATCCACGCAGCAGCAAGTGCGAGCGACCATCACCCGGGGCCTTTCAGAAGCCGGTCTGCGGCGCTGATACACTCGGACTCAGTGCCGGCTCACGCCGCTCCGCACGTCCATTCCGCCCCTTCTCCCAAGACCCTCATCGTGCCAAAACCTCCGGTCGAGTCGCCGGCGATCCGCATTCGCGGCGCCCGCCAGAACAATCTCAAAAATATCGATCTCGACATTCCAACGGGTG
>VGHA01000321.1 GCA_016868375.1 Betaproteobacteria bacterium
AGCTGTTGTTCCTGGATAGTCCTGGCTTTCAGACGCGCGTGGGTGGCGCCATGAACCGGGTGCTTAACCGTACCGCGCTACAGGTGGCCCAAGATGCTGACATCACTTTGCTGGTCTGTGATGCTCAGGTCTGGACGCCGGCCGATGATCTGTTTGCGCGTCGTCTTGGCCGTCACCACCCCGTGTTTCTGGTGCTGAACAAGATCGACCAGGTTGCCGACAAGGCGCGTTTGCTGCCTCGCGTTCAGAAGTTGCAGAGCGACTACGGGTTTGACGAAATCGTCCCGGTGAGCGCCCGCACGGGTAAACAGGTCGATACACTCATCGGGCTCTGTGCGAGCCGTCTGCCGGAAGGGCCTGCGCTGTTTGAGGCGGACGCGCTTACCGATCGCAGTGAGCGATTTCTTGCCGCAGAGATGATTCGCGAGAAGCTGTTTCGGCAACTCGGTGATGAACTGCCTTATCAGAGTACGGTTGAAATTGAGCGCTTCGAAGAGCTCCCGAAGCTCCGTCGAATCTTCGCGAGCATTCTGGTTGAGCGCGATGCACAGAAAGCGATCGTGGTGGGGCAGGGTGGCGAGCGCATCAGGCGGCTTTCCACCGACGCGCGAACCGAGCTCGAAACGCTTTTCGGCTGCCGCGTGTACCTCGAGTTGTTCGTCAAAGTGAAGTCGGGATGGGCGGACTCCGAGGCCAGCCTACGCGCACATGGCTACGAGTAAGGTTCGAGACACGGCGTTTGTCCTTCACTCAACGCCCTACAGCGAAACCAGTCTGATCGTCGATCTGCTCACACGCGAGCACGGGCGGGTTGGCGTCGTGGCGAAGGGGGCCAAGCGGGCGGGGTCGGCGTTGCGCGCGGTGCTGCTGCAATTTCAGCTGATTTCCGTGGTGTGGTCCGGGCACGGTGAGCTTCGCACCCTGAATTCGGCCGAGTGGCTGGGTGGCATGCAACCGCCACACGGCGATGCGTTGCTCTGCGCGTTTTACACCAATGAGCTGCTGCTACGGATGTTGCCTCGCGAAGATGCGCATCCGGCGCTCTTTGATACCTATTCGGCGACGCTGACCGCGTTGTCCGAGGGCGCGCCGCTTGAGGAGACACTGCGTGGATTCGAGTGGCAACTGCTCAGGGAAACCGGTCATGCACCCGAGCTTGAGACCGACGCTGCGGGCGAGCCGATTCATCCGAATCTTCGTTACGCGTGGCAGCCAGGCAGCGGTTTCATCGCGGCCGAGCCAGGTTCCGAAGCAGCGGTTGGCGGTAAAACCTTGCTTGACCTGGCAGCAGGGCGGCTGACTTCGTCGGACAGCCGCTCCGAGGCAAAATACTTGGCCCGGGCAATCCTCTCGCATCAGCTGGAGGGGTACCCGCTTCGCACCCGACAGGTGCTCATTGACCTTCACAAGCTTTCGCCATGATCGAACTCGGTGTCAATATCGACCACGTTGCCACGATTCGGCAGGCTCGCCGCACCTATGAGCCTGACCCCGTCTGGGCGGCAGTCGAAGCGCATCTGGGCGGTGCCGACGGCATCACCGTGCATTTGCGCGAGGATCGCAGGCATATCCAGGATGCGGATGTCCGGCGGCTTCGCGAACTCACGCATATCAAGCTCAATCTGGAGATGGCGGCCACCGACGAGATGGTGGGCATCGCCACCTCGCTCGCGCCTGAAATGGCCATGCTGGTGCCTGAGGGCCGACACGAAATCACCACCGAGGGCGGGCTTGACATTGTTTCCCAGGAGGCACGCCTCAAGCAGGTGGTGGCTCGTCTGGCCGATGCGGGCATCGTCACCAGTGTTTTCATCGACGCCGAAGCACCTCAAATAGAAGCGGCCGCACGAATCGGTGCCCGCGTGTGCGAGGTTCACACAGGGCCTTACGCGCAGGCTTTTCATCAGCAGGGACGTGATGCCGAAAGCGCTGCGGTTCGGCATGAACTCGCGCGTATTCGCAGGGCGGGCGATCTCATCCGGTCTATTGGCATGCGCTTCAACGCGGGCCATGCGCTCAACTACGTCAACGTTCAGCCCGTTGCAGCACTGCAGGGGGTGCGTGAACTTCATATCGGTCATGCGATCGTGTCCCGATCAGTGTTTGTCGGCATTCGCGAGGCAGTCCGCGAGATGAAGCGACTGATGCGGGAGGCGGCGGCCGGAGCCGCGGTGTGATTTACGGTATCGGCAGCGACATTGTCGCGATGCACCGCATCGAGGCGCTCCTTGAACGCTGGGGTGACAAGTTCGCACGTCGGGTGCTGGGGCCTGACGAGTTGCAAGAGTTCCTTCGCCGTCGCTCGCGCGGCGCGCATGGCGCGGGCTATGCTGCGCGTTACCTGGCCAAGCGGTTCGCCGCAAAGGAAGCCTTCAGCAAGGCACTTGGCCTCGGACTTCGCGGGCCGATGACGCTGCTGTCGCTCGAGGTGTTGAACGACAGGCGGGGTAAGCCCTTTGCCCGGGCCAGAAAAGAGCTGGCGCCTTATCTCGAAGCGCGACGGCTGATTGCTCATGTGTCACTGTCCGACGAGTCGGATCATGTGATGGCATTCGTCGTGTTGGAGCAGCAACCGGAAGGGCTACCGCAACAGCCCAAGGAGGCGCAATGACACCGTGCATGCAGCGCGCGCCAGGCCCCGTGGTGGTCGATGTCGCAGGCTTTACGCTAACCGACGCCGAGCGCGACCGGCTGCGTCATCCCAAGGTGG
>VGHA01000322.1 GCA_016868375.1 Betaproteobacteria bacterium
CATTCGCGTCAAGGTCATCGTCAAAGGCGATCGAATGACCGTTGACCTGTCGGGCATGAGCCCGCAGGTGAAGGGCTTTTACAACTCGAATGCGGGCGTTGCGTGCGCGCAGGTGGCGTTCAAGTGTCTGGCGTTGCCGGGTGACTATCCGATCAACGACGGCGGCTTTCGGCCGCTCGACGTCATTCTGCCCTCCGGAACAGTGGTGAGCGCCAAGCATCCCGCTCCGTATCGGGTTTGGATGACCTACCCGATGACGGTCGTTGACACCATCTTCAAGGCCCTGGCGCCCGCGATTCCTGATCAGGTGATTGCTGGCCATCACGCTGATCTGCTCACCGCCAATATCAATGGCATTCACCCGCGGGATGGGCGCCTCTGGATTTATCTGGGGGGGTTGATCGGAGGAGGGTGGGGAGCCAAGTCGGATGAGGACGGGGTTAACGGCACCATCTGCATGAACGATGGTGATACGCACAATGGTCCGTCCGAGCAGGTTGAGAACAAGTTTCCCCTGCTCGTTCGTCGCTACCAGCTGCGCGAAGACTCGGGCGGTGCCGGACGCTATCGCGGCGGCCTGGGTACCGAAGTCGAGGTGGAGGCCCTCGCGTCCATCAATTACATGACCCGGTCCGATCGCGTGGTCAATCCGCCATGGGGGCTGGAAGGGGGCCGCGAGGCGAAAGGTAATCGAATTGCTGTTCGCCGTAACAACGGCGAGCTGACGGTGTATCCCGGCGGGAAGCTCGACACGCGGCTGGCCAAAGGCGACGCCTACATCATGAGCTCAGGGGGGGGCGGAGGGTTTGGTCCCCCTGACAAGCGCTCTCTGGAGGCGCTTTGCAACGATGTGCGTCAGGGCTATGTATCGGTCGAGGCCGCGCTCAAAGATTACGGCGTCCGCTTTGACCCGGACACGCTTGAACCGATCACGCGCCGTCAACGCACCAAAAGGAAAGGCTGATGAAAACCGCAATCGTTAACCTGGGCACCATCATTACCGGCGATTGGCGCGATCCTTATGCGGCAGGCGACTGCATCATCATGGAGGCCGGCAAGATTGTGAGCGTTGGAACTGCGCCTTCGCAGATGGGCGACTGTGACGTGATTGTGGATGCCGATGGTGCCACCGCGATTCCCGGCTTCATTGACTCGCAGATCCACAACACCTTTGGCGACTACACGCCACGCCAGAAAACTGTCGGCTTTCTGGAAAGCTATACGCACGGGGGCACCACCACGGCCATCAGTGCGTCAGAGGTGCATGTTCCCGGTCGCCCGAAAGATCCTGAAGGCGTCAAAGCGCTGGCGGTCGCCGCCAAAAAATGCTTTGAAAATTTCAGGCCGGGCGGCATGCGGGTGCATGCGGGCTCAGTCATCATGGAGCCTGGGCTGGTTGAGGCCGACTTCGAAGAGATTGCCCGCAAAGGGGTCTGGCTGGCCAAGGCGGGCTTTGGCGCAGTGAAGTCGCCGTATGAGTACGGTGAGATGATCGCGTGGGCCCGAAAGCATGGCATGGTCACCATGGTGCATACCGGTGGTTCTTCGATTCCTGGCTCATCGGGAATCTGGGCGGATCACCTGATCCGAATTCAGCCCGATGTGTCGTTCCATGTGAACGGCGGTCCGGTTGCGATGCCCGATGAAGATTTTCCGCGCATCGTCAACGAATCCAAGATCGCACTTCAGGTATGCACCGCAGGCAATCTGCGCACGACGCTGCTGCTCTGGAAGCTCGCGAAAGAGGCGGGTCAGACCGATCGCTATCTGATTGCAACCGACACGCCCACGGGCTCGGGAATCATGCCGCTTGGCATGATGTACACCATCACGCATCTGGCAAGTCTTACCGATATGCCCGTGGAAACGGCGATCGCCGCCGCCACCGGCAATAACGCAGTGGTGTATCGCCTCAACAGCGGCTTCCTCAGGCCAGGCAAGGACGCTGATGTGGTCTTGCTCGATGCCTGCGTGGGCGGGTCCAAGAACACCGCGCTCGATGCGCTGCGCAACGGCGACATCGCCGCGGTGGGGGCGGTGTTCACCGATGGTGTGCCGCGGTTCGTTGGGCGCAGTCGCAATACGCCTGCGCCCAATCGCAGAATCCGGGTTGCTGAATGCCGCCTTCCCATGGATTTTTCCGGGATAGCACACTGACATGAATTACCGAATCCGCGCATGGCTCAGCTTCGCCGAAGAGATCCACAGCAACGAAACAGGGCAGGCCGCAGATGGCGCGCCGGTCCGCAAGGTGGCGGTGGTCTGTGTGCTCGACAATCCGTATGCCGGACGGTTCAGCCAGGACCTGTCGCTGCTGGTCAAGGACTCGCCGCAGTTGGGCGCTGAGGTGGGCCGGAGGTTGAAGTGGCTGGCGGGGGAGCACGCCATTGCCAGCTACGGCAAAGCCTGCATCGTCGGCCTGGATGGTGAATACGAGCACGGCAATGCGCTGCTGACCAGCGTCTTCGCCGATCCTGTGCGAGACGCGGTCGGGGGCGGCAAGGCCTGGATTGCCTCAACCGGCAAGCGCGGGGGGCCAGGCACCACCATCGATGTTCCGCTTGCGCACAAAGATGCACTCTATGTGCGCTCGCACTACGACACCATGTCGCTCACCCTGCATGACGCACCGATGCCGCGCGAGATTGCAGTGATTTTTTGCGCCGCAACTCGGGGCCGGCTACACGCCAGACTGGGCGGC
>VGHA01000323.1 GCA_016868375.1 Betaproteobacteria bacterium
GCCGTGCAGATGAACCGCGAGGTCAACGTCGCACCGGACCCCGCAACGTCGGCAGCCAGGGTGTCTGCCACCCCGCCATCGGTTACTGCGCCCGCCGCAGTGGCCGGGCAGGGGGCTGCCGCAGGTCCGGCGGTTCGTGGTGGGCTGCCGGCGGGGTCTGGCAGTGCGGCTGCACCGGCAGGCGCTGCGGCTGGGGCGAGGGCAGGTGCGCCATCACCGCCTGCCCCGCTTGCCAAGCCTTCAGCGCCGGCACCTGCGTCAACGGCATCTGCGCCATCGGCACCTGCGCCAGCGGCATCGACGCCAGCGGCATCGACGCCAGCGGCATCGACGCCAGCGGCGCCGCGGCCGGTGATGGCTGCGCCGTCCGCAGCGCCGGCGCCATCTGCCACGCCCCAGTCACCCCCTAAGCCCGCCGCGCCCGCGGTGAGGCCCGTTGCGCCCGTTGCGCCGGCGGCGTCTGCGCCCGTGGCCCCCTCTGCTCCGCAAGCCCCCCCGCCATCTTCAACCTCTTCCGCTGCGCCGACGGCTGCGACGCCAAAGCCGCCCAACAACGACAGCGAACCGCTCTTCTTCTCGCGCACGCTTACCATTCCCGCCGATCCGCCCAGCGCGGCGCCCGCAGCGGGCAAGCGCTGACCGAAACGCGGACGTACCCATGAGTCAGCCGTCAATCGGCTCGCAGCGCGCCAGGGCTGCGGTGTCTGGCTTGCTTTCAGGCGAAACGGCCTCGAATACCGGCACGGCGGAGCCCGTCATCCGCTTGAAGGGTCTGACGCGAAGCTACCGAACGGGCGCGGGCGACGTTCATGCGCTCAGGGATATCAACCTGGTGGTGCAGGCGGGTGAGTTCGTGGCGATCATGGGCCCGTCCGGCTCCGGCAAAAGCACATTGATGAATCTGGTCGGGTGCCTCGATTCACCCACCACTGGCTCGTATGTGCTCGCGGGCGAGCGTGTTGAGCGGCTGTCAGGCAACGCGCTGGCAGCGATTCGCAACCGGCGGATCGGGTTCGTGTTTCAACAGTTCAATCTACTCGGAAGGGCCAGTGCGCTTGAAAACGTCGCCATGCCGCTTGTCTATGCCGGTATCGGCAAACGGGAGCGACTCCGGCGCGCTGAGCAGGCGTTGAATGAAGTGGGCCTTGGCGATCGATTGCATCACACGCCGGCGCAGCTCTCGGGTGGGCAGCAGCAGCGCGTTGCGATTGCCCGCGCGCTCGTCAACCACCCGGCGATCATTCTTGCCGACGAGCCCACCGGCGCACTCGATTCCGCGACATCGCTCAGCGTGATGTCGCTGCTCCAGACGCTGAACCGCAACGGTCAAACCGTTCTCTACGTGACCCACGAAGCCGACGTCGCGGCGTTCGCCCGGCGAATCATTACGTTCCGAGACGGCAGGCTTCAGGAGGATCAGCCCGGACCCAACCGAGACGCTGCCGCCTATCACAGTAACTTCGCATAATTTGTATTATGTAAAATTACGTCGATACCAGGAAACGCCGTCCTGATCGGTGCTGCACTGCGCCCGCCCTGCGGCCAGTAGCCTGTTCAGATGCGCGAGGCTCTCGCCGGTTGCCATCGATACCAATTGCGCATCGTCGGGATCGATGACCCGGGAAAACAGCGCTGCAAAGGCGTCGATCGCGCGCGTCGGCTTTTCAAGCGCAACTTCCAGTCGATCCAGCGATTCGATATGACTCTTCTCAAGCTGCGCGAGCCTCACGTGCAGACCCTTGAACGGTTCGTTATGCGCGGGCAAGACCAGCACGTTAGCGTCGATTCGCGACCGAAGCTTTTCAATTGAATGCAGCCAATCGCCCAGGGGGTCTGCCTCGGGCTCGGTCGGGAATACCGAAACGTTGGACGAAATTCTTGGCAGCACCTGATCACCCGATATCAGCAGTCCCGCCTGATGGTTAACGAGACAGGCATGTTCGGGCGAGTGACCGTTGCCGGTAACCACTTCCCACTGGTGCTGGCCAATATTGAGCACCTCGCCGTCATGGAGACGTCGAAAGCTGTCCGGTAGGGCATAGACAGCTTTCCCGAACGAGCCGAAGCGGGTTCGGTAGGTCTCGAGTTGTTCGTCGCTCCACCCTGCCCTGCGATAAAACTCAACGCCCTCGGGCGGCGCCTCGCGTCCGGTGTCGGCCACCAGTACACGGCCGGTCAGGTATTCACCCCGCGTCATCCATAACCTGCAGCCGAAACGCCGCGTGATCCATCCCGCCATACCGATGTGATCGGGGTGCATGTGCGTGACGAAGACGCGGGTGACTGGGCGTTGACGAAATCCCTGAGCGAAGATCTGGCGCCAGGCGTGTGCCGTATCGGCGTCTTGAACACCCGTATCGATAACGGCCCATCCATCGCCGTCGTCGATTGCCCAAAGGTTGATGTGGTTGAGCGTGAACGGCAGCTTCATCCTGATCCATAGCACGCCGGGCGCAACCTCGATGGTTTCGCCCAATGAGGGTTTCGCGGAAAACGGATAGGCGATCGCGTCCCCAGATGACGTGTCTTGTAGCGAACCCATGGACATCTGATGGCCGCTCAGGTGCGGCATTCGTTGGCGAGCTGCTTTCCCTGCTTGGTATCAAGCAGCATGGACTTTCCCGGTATGGTGATCCAGGTAAGACCGGAGGTTTTGTCTTCGAGCCGGAGTGCGCCGGTTTGTGTGGCGAC
>VGHA01000324.1 GCA_016868375.1 Betaproteobacteria bacterium
TCGACCTTCTGTGCGAGAACGTGGGCATCATGCACCGGCTCACCAAGCCTCGTACGCTGCGCACCAGTGGCATGGTCGAGAGGTTCAACGGCAGGCTCGAGCAGGTGCTGCAGACGCACCGATTCAACAGCGCCGAGGGCCTGAGCAAGACGCTGCATCGCTACGTGTGGCTGTACAACCGGCACTTGCCGCAGAAGGCTCTCAACCACGAGACACCCCTGTTGGCCTTGAAACGCTGGCAGGAATCACATCCTCACCTGTTCAAGAAAAGAGTAACCAATCATCCGGGACCCGACAGCTAGATGCTCGACAACCAATGTTCGCTGAGGTTCAATGTACGCGTATCGCCAAAGGCACACCATCACCTGACCATTAGTTCTTTCATGCCTACCTATACCGTCACCGCGCCGAATGGGTGCGTGAGCGCACCAGACAAGGAGGATCCGGATGCTCCCATCAAGGAGATCTATCGCACTGATAAGTGCGCGCTTGCCCACTTTGCCTAAGATGCTGTTCCATGATGTGCCTTCGCACAACTACTTCTTTGGCGGCAAGCCGCTCCGTGACGATGCCATTTGATGCCATTTTTTGTACGGGCAGATCCGTGCGGGCTTGGGGCCGGAGATCAACCAACCCATGATTCTTGATTTGGTGAGCGCCGCCGCAGAGGTCACCCGTACGTACGTATCGCATGTGCGGGTCGATAGCATTGATGTGCCGGCGCGCCAGATTGCTGAATGCGAAATTGCTTCCGTTGCTAAGCAAGGAGACCGCACCGGCGGCGGGCCTGCCGAGCGCGTACAAGCCGTGCGGGAAAGCGTTGCTGGGCCCGTTAGCGCTCGGTACCGTATGCGTTGAGGTGGCATCTGCAATGTTCAATGACGATGTCGACACTCGCGTGCGCATCGCAGCGCTCGACCATGTCCGAAGACAAGGGGAAATCCACGACTGCCTCACCGCAAGGGAGTTGCAGCCAGGGTTCGTGTTCCAAGGTGAGCGTATCCCGCTTATCAATCTACAAAGGGGTATCTTTAAACCGCAGCAAATGCGATTTCTGCTATCCATCAAGGCCGTCTTTCCACGACCGGGTGCCAAGGTCTGGTATGACGATCAGCGCGAGGTGCACCGGCAAATATTCGACGGCGATGAGATGGTGGACTACGCCTTCATGGGACAGAACCCGGACGCAGCGGATAACCGCTGGCTGCGGGAGGCGTTCGAGAACCGGATACCAATCATCTACTTCCTTGGCATCGCGCCTGGTCGCTACCGCGCGATGTTGCCGGCGTTTATTTCTGGGTGGGATGCCAAGGCATTGAAGGCCCGCGTTGCGTTCGGTGTGTCGGATCAGGATGCGCTCGCCCCACCGGAGCACGCTATCGAACGCCGATACGCGCTGCGTGCGGTTCAGCAACGCCTTCATCAGGCATCGTTTCGCGAAGCGGTCATCTCCGCTTACGGCGGCCGCTGCGCTTTGTCAGGGCTTCCAGAAAGCTTGTTGCTCGATGCCGCCCATATCATCTCTGACAAGGATGAGAAGCTTGGCCAGCCGGTGGTGACCAATGGGATCCCGCTCTCGAAGATCCACCATGCGGCATTCGACGCCCACTTGATTGGTATCGACGCCGACTATAAATTGCACGTTTCTGACCGCCTGCTGGTGCAGAACGACGGGCCGATGCTCGACGCCTTGAAGCGGCTCAACGGCGGGACGATCCATCTGCCCAGCCGCGCTAAGGACCGCCCGGATCGGGACCGGCTTAAGCAGCGGTATGAACGGTTTAAGGACGCGGCGTGAGGTGAGCGCGTTCGCCCGATATATCGGCATCGACTATTCTGGCGCGGAGACGCCGAACTCCAGCCTAAAGGGCCTGCGCGTCTTTCTTGCTGAAGGCGATAAGTGCCCGGTAGAAGTCCAGCCGCCGCCCAGCCCGCGCAAATACTGGACGCGGCGCGGCATTGCCGAATGGCTGATAGAGCGGCTGGCCGAGGATAAGCCGACGCTGGTCGGCATCGATCACGGCTTTTCCTTTCCGCTGCGCTATTTTGAGGTGCATCGGCTGCTGCCCGACTGGCCGTCGTTCCTCGACGATTTCCAGTGCCATTGGCCGACCGACGAGGATCACACCTATGTCGATTTCGTGCGTGATGGTTCGGTCGGCAACGGCGCGGCGCGCATGGGTAATGCCCGTTGGCGGCGATTGACCGAGGAGCGGGCCGGCGGCGCGAAATCGGTGTTTCATTTCGACGTGCAGGGCACGGTGGCCAAGTCCACCCATGCCGGCATTCCGTGGCTACGCTTCATCCGCCAGCGGCTCGGGCCGCGCGTGCATTTCTGGCCCTTCGACGGCTGGGACATCCCGGCCGGGCGCTCCGCCATCGCCGAGGTCTATCCGGCGCTGTGGTCGCGCGGCTTCGCCCGCGAGGGACGCACCGGCGACCAGCACGACGCCTTCAGCATCGCCGCTTGGCTGTCGCGCGCTGATCGTGACGGCACCATGGCAGCCGTCCTGAAGCCTGACCTTACACCGCCCGAACGCGCGGTGGCACAGGTGGAGGGCTGGATATTGGGCGTGCTGGGCTTGATCCGCGCCCATGGGGAGATGGACGATCCGGCATCTACCGCTTGCAATGAACGACTGTCCAGTTTACACTAAACAACATGGCCAAGG
>VGHA01000325.1 GCA_016868375.1 Betaproteobacteria bacterium
CGACCCTACACCCGGGTCGGTAGCGCCCGGAGCACACCCGGACAAACGCAATGCGATCGCGATGCCGCGGATCCATGTTGGCCTGGATCTTGAACACAAAGCCCGTGAGCGCCGGCTCATCAGGCGCAACACTTCGCGTGGTGGTGGTTCGCGCAAGCGGCGCAGGCGCCCAATCGATGAGCGCCTGCAGAACTTCGCGAACGCCAAAATTATTGATGGCCGAGCCAAACAGCACAGGCGTCTGGACACCTGCCAGAAAACGTTTGACCTCAAACGGTGCGCTGGCTCCCCGCACTAGCTCGACATCGTCTCGCAGCCCCTTGATTTCATCGGGGAATAGCGCATCGAGTCTCGGATTGTCGAGGCCTTCGATCAGCTCGGTGTCATCCGATACACGGTCTTCGCCCGCCGCAAAACTTACCAGCTGGTCACGACGCAGATCGAATACGCCGCGAAACCGTTTCCCCATGCCGAGTGGCCAGGCCAGGGGCGCGCAGTCGATTTTGAGAACCGCTTCAACTTCCTCGATAAGCGACAACGGTTCGCGCACCTCGCGATCAAGTTTGTTGATGAAGGTAATGATTGGCGTGTTGCGCAGCCGGCAGATCTCAAGGAGCTTGATGGTTCGTTCTTCGACACCCTTGGCCGCGTCGATGACCATCACCGCAGCGTCAACCGCTGTCAGTACGCGATAGGTGTCCTCAGAGAAGTCTTCGTGACCAGGGGTGTCGAGCAGGTTGATGGTGTGGTCGGCATACTCGAACTGCATGACGGAGCTGCTAACCGAAATGCCGCGCTGCCTTTCAACCTCCATCCAGTCGGATGTGGCGTGCCGCGCGCTTTTTCTTGCCTTGACCGTACCGGCCTGCTGAATGGCGCCGCCGAACAGCAGCAACTTTTCAGTGAGCGTGGTTTTCCCCGCATCGGGGTGAGAAATGATCGCGAAGGTTCGGCGCCGGTGGACATCTTCGGCAATCGACGCAGTGGACATTGGCGTAGCGGTCAGGCGTCGATGTTGCGCGCACCGAGTGCGTTCTGTTCAATGAATGCGCGGCGCGGCTCGACATCGTCGCCCATCAGCGTACTGAAGATCTGATCGGCTGCAATCGCGTCTTCGATCTGCACACGCAAGAGCCTGCGCACCTGTGGATCCATCGTGGTTTCCCAGAGCTGCTCCGCATTCATTTCGCCCAGACCTTTGTAGCGCTGTCGCGATACCGCACGATCAGCTTCCGCCAACAGCCAGCGCATGGCTGCGCCAAAGTTGTCAACGGCATAAGCGCGCTGCCGCTCGCCTTCACCACGTTTGACCTGCGAACCAGGATTGACCAGGCCCGCCAGCGTTCGCGAACATTCCACCAGCGTCTGATAGTCAACGCTCTGGATGAAATCAGCGTCGATCTGTGACACCTTGACATTGCCATGAACGCGTCGTTCAAAGGTGATGATTCGCCGCTCGGTTCGCGCATCGAATCGTGCGCTGACCATGGGAAGCTCGGCGGTTGAAGCGCCGCGCGTGCGCTCGAGCCAGGCTGTCAGCGCTGTAGCGGTGCGTTCGGCGGCCTCTTCTGTTGACAGGTCGATGTCACAGCCGTCGAGCACCGCTTTGAGCGCATACGGGTCGACGATTCGCGAGACCCGGTTGATCACTGCTTCGGCCACCAGATACTGGCGGGCGAGTTCCCCCAGCGCTTCCGACGCGATCGGTTTACCGTTGACAGGAAAAAGGGCTGCGCCTTCGAGCGCCACACGCAACAGGATTTGTTCAAGCTCATGGTCATCTTTTACATAGCGCTCTTCCCGACCGTGCTTGATTCGATAAAGCGGCGGCTGCGCAATGTAGACATGCCCGCGCTCGACGAGTTCAGGCATCTGGCGATAGAGCAGCGTGAGCAGCAGCGTTCGAATGTGTGCACCATCGACATCGGCATCGGTCATGATGATGATTCGGTGATAGCGCAGCTTTGACACATCGAAGTCGGGCCCGATCGACGTTCCCAGCGCAGTGATCAGTGTCACAATCTGCTCGGATGACACCAGCTTGTCGAACCGCGCTTTCTCAACGTTGAGCACCTTTCCGCGAAGCGGCAGCACCGCCTGAAACTTGCGGTCACGGCCCTGCTTGGCGGACCCGCCTGCCGAGTCTCCCTCAACAATGAAGAGTTCGCATTTGGCGGGATCTTTTTCCTGGCAGTCTGCAAGCTTGCCAGGTAAGCCAACACCATCGAGCACACCTTTTCGGCGTGTCATTTCGCGGGCTTTGCGCGCGGCCTCGCGAGCGCGGGCAGCCTCGACGATTTTGCCGCAGATGATCTTTGCGTCCTGCGGCCGTTCTTGCAAAAATTCTTCGAGTGCCTTGGCGACAGCTTCTTCAACGGGCGCGCGAACCTCGGACGACACAAGCTTGTCTTTGGTTTGCGAGCTGAACTTTGGTTCGGGCACTTTGACCGACAGCACGCAGGTGAGGCCCTCACGCATATCGTCGCCCGCCGTTTCAACCTTGGCTTTTTTGGCGAGCTCGCTTTCTTCGATGTACTTGTTGATGACACGGGTCATCGCGGCACGCAAGCCGGTGAGGTGCGTGCCGCCGTCGCGTTGCGGAATGTTGTTGGTAAAGCAGAGAACCTGTTCGTTGTAACCGTCGTTCCACTGAATCGCGACCTCAACGCCT
>VGHA01000326.1 GCA_016868375.1 Betaproteobacteria bacterium
CGTCTTCACACCAAACTCATAGGGCTGTTTGGCCTTTCCTTTGCCGATGCACTCAACCTCAGGCGCGTGCATGGCGTAGAGCTTGTTCTTGTCTTTGGGTTGCTGCGTACGCAGCCTCTCCGCACGCTCAACAACCCTATTCAATCGGATCACGGCCGCTTGCTGGGGATCCAGATTGACCATCTTGCGGCGTACCTCCCGCATCACAATCCCCAGCACCGTCCGCTGGCGTTTCAGTGTGCGACGAAGGCGCTTGAATTGTTTGGCATGCGCGTAGCCACCAGCGCGCCGCCGCAGGCTCTTACCTTCATCAGCGAGCGTCTGCTTCAGCGATATTCCGGCGGCCTTGGCCGCTTTCACCACCTGGTAGCGCGCGATCTCGAGCAAGCGCGAGTCAGTGGGGAATGCCACCGCCTTCTCCTGCACAGTCGTATCAACAATCACGCGCTCAAACTCAGCCGGCTTGATTGCCTTGCTGCTCACCGCCGCATCGATCGTGGCTTTCAGAATCTCTTCGACTCCTGCCTCGCCAATCGCTGTGCGAAAACGCCCGATCTGGGTGGCATCACAAGGGAAGCGGGGCTCGAAATACTCCATGCCGCTGAAATATTGGAAGTACACGTCCTGCGACCAGCGCTCGACCAGCGATTCGTCACTCTCGTTGTAGGCGTGCTTCAGATAAAGCAACGCAACCATCAGACGAATGGGCAAACGAGGGCGGCCTGCGTTCGATACTCCGCTGCCCGCTGTCTGCACTGTCGGTCCGAACAGGCTCACCACATCTTTCGAGACTCCACGCCGATTCCTGTGCGCGAGAAGAGGCGACAACTGCCCCTCAATCCGATCCCACGGCATGCGACGCGCGAGAACTGCGAGAGGGTGTCGGAGATCGATCATCTGATCCAATCTGGCGCGGAAAAAATCAGTCGTATTCATCCGAAACCTCTGCGCAGAATCTCCGAGCAATTGCATCAAATTACACCAGTTTCTGGGAGATTTCGCCACCACTCAATCGCTCGCAAAGCCAGTATTGATGCGGGTTTCCGGAATATTGCAGGGCCGACGACTTATCCCATGTCGGTCCTCCTGGTTTCAATGCACTTTGCCCGACCTGAACCAATTTGCCTCGCGTACACCATCAGCCAAAGCACGGCTATAGATCACTGACCTCGGCTAGCCCGGGCGTACCCGTTGGCCGCGCTTACCGTTGTGTCCCGATTGCTATTTTTCTTCGGCGGCTCGGAGAAAACCTGTAAAACCTGCGAAACCTGCTCAACGCGCCAAGACTCTGCCCCACCGCCCCCCCCGCTGCGTACGAAGCGGCGCCCATCTACAACTCGACCAGCCTGTTTTCGAATCCACCACCCTAGCCGTCGCCGATTAATCTCACCGCGCTCGTCAGCGATCTCGCGGATAACTTCCCGCAGGTCGACATGCTCACCGAACTCTGACCGTCGAACAGCCTCGCGTACCATCCCGGGCCCCGTCCCAAAAGCAGACTGCCAACTGATCAGTAACCTCCCCAGAGCATCTCTGTCCGGATCCTCTGCAATCGCCTCAAAAATGGAGTCGGTCGCATCGGCAAGACCGAGCCAAAGCAGTGGTTGCCGGCATAGATCCGACCATTTTTCAAAACCAGATAGGGCGCGACATGCAATCTTTGGGCGTCCAGCAACGATCCATGCTCGGATGATCGTCAGCGCAGCGCTCACGTATCGCTCCCGGTCGCACAGAACTTCTGCAACCAATCCTGGGCGCTTAAAGCTTCTCGCAGCGGGGACCTCGCATGCAGGGTCCAGCCGTATCGTGACGCAGCGACGGGTCATGTCTTGAACGGGGCCAACATTGTTTCCGCTTGAGAGAAACATGGTTCTGGTGCTGACTGTGGTCGTTTTTGACACGCCGAGAATGCGCCCACTCATATGCTCGGAAGTAAGCGCCGTACACAGACTTTTATGCGCGATAAGATCACTGCTTAGGTTGTCGAATTCGATTACCGCAGGGGCGCGCAAGAGCTCGGCGAGAAGAAGCTTTCGGCACTCCTCGTCATCGGCGGGAAACGTAGTCGGCGTTCCGCGTTGAGGCGTGGCAAAAGTCGTGATGAGTTCGCACAGATATGACTTTCCGGACCCAACCATGTGCGCCCTTACATGGAACATCGGCGCGTGGGGGAGACTCGAGCGAACGGCCGCGGTAAGCAACGCCGACAAGGCAGCCGCCAGATCCGACTGACCCGTAAAGCTGAACTCTGCCAATAGGTCTTTCAGTAACGTCAGCGATGCCTCCGCGTCAGGAAGGCTTGGGGCATCAGGAATCGTAAACTTGGACGCATCAAATACCCCAAACATGCGCGACGAGGGGTCATACCCTGCCGCCATCATCAAGCTGCCATCCGAGCGTAAATAGGGCTGCCGCGTCAGACCGCTCAGCACCGGCAGGTGTTGGTAGCTCGTGGAGTCGAATAGCACCGTCGCATGGCGGGCCGGCGGATCGGTGCGCACCCAGTCCTCGGAGCGCGGAACGAACCGTTCCCAGGTGGCCGCACCCGCCAATGCCCGCACCAAGGCTGGCGCACTGATCTCCTGCACGCGGGTCTCGCGAGTGCCGGGGTCGGTGACCACGGTCACGATCAACCCGCCGCGCTGGTAGTGCCCGCTCGCGTTT
>VGHA01000327.1 GCA_016868375.1 Betaproteobacteria bacterium
AGGCGCCGCTGAGGGTGCCATTTCGTTCACGGCCACCTTTGAGGTTTACCCCGAGTTCGACGTGGCGGATGCCGCGGCCGCCGAGCTGGTGCGTTTCGGCTGCACGGTTACCGATGCAGAGGTCGACAAGACCGTTGACATCCTGAGGAAGCAGCGCGCTTCCTGGAACGAGGCGTCCGGCACGGCAGTCGACGGATTGCGTGCAACCATTGATTTCGCCGGCATGCTCGACGGTGTTGCATTCGATGGCGGTACCGCCACCGATTTCCCCTTCGTATTGGGCGAGGGGCGCATGCTTCCCGATTTTGAGGCGGGTGTTCGCGGCCTTGGCGTCGGTGAAACGCGCCAGTTTCCAGTCAATTTCCCCGCTGACTACGGTTCGAAAGACCTTGCCGGTAAGACCGCCGAGTTTTCGGTAACGCTCAAAAAGCTGGAATCGCCGCAGCTCCCCGAAGTCAACGGTGATTTCGCGGTCCAGCTCGGCATCGCTGATGGCGACGTTGAGCGCATGAAATCCGAATTGCGAGCCAACCTTGAGCGCGAGGTGAGCGAGCGTCTGCGCGCCCGCAACAAGCTCGGCGTCATGGATGCGCTGCCCGCGCTTGCCAGCTTTGAGTTGCCCAAGGCGCTGGTTGAGTCGGAAAGCGGCGCCCTTGCCGAGCGCATGAAGGCCGACCTCAAAGCGCGGGGAATGGACGTGAAAAACATCCCGGTGCCGCCTGAAGCGTTCCGTGAACAGGCTGAGAAGCGGGTTCGTCTGGGCCTGCTGGTGGCCGAGATTGTTCGGCGCGAAAAGCTGCAGGCAAAACCTGACCAGATCCGAAAGCATATTGAAGAGCTTTCCCGGTCCTACGAAAACCCGGCCGAGGTGGTTCGTCATTACTTCAGCAATCGCGATCTGCTCGCGCAGGTCGAGTCGCTGGTGGTTGAGCAAAATGTAGTTGACTGGTTTTTGTCCAAGGCCAAGGTTCAGGACCAGGCAATTGCGTTTGATGAACTGATGTCGCAGCAGGGCTGATCACTTTTCCGGAGCATCGCCACCATGGGTCGCAACGCGCTGATCGAAGACCTCGTCAACGCCCATCTCTCGCAGCGGCAGGAGCCGCAGGGGTTGGGGCTGGTTCCGATCGTGGTCGAGACCAGTGGGCGCGGTGAACGCGCCTACGATATTTATTCAAGGCTGCTGCGCGAGCGCGTGGTCTTTCTGGTCGGGCCGGTGATGGACAGCACCGCAAACCTGGTGGTGGCGCAGCTGCTGTTTCTTGAGTCTGAGAACCCGGATAAGGACATCTCTTTCTACATCAACTCTCCGGGCGGGTCAGTGTCGGCGGGCCTTGCCATGTACGACACCATGCAGTTCATCAAGCCCGCAGTTTCTACGCTGTGCATGGGCATTGCCGCGAGCATGGGCGCGTTTCTGCTTGCCGCCGGCGAGAAGGGCAAGCGGTTTGCCCTGCCCAATGCTCGCGTCATGATTCACCAGCCTTCGGGCGGCGCGCAGGGCCAGGCAAGCGACATCGAGATTCAGGCGAAAGAAATTCTGTATCTGCGCGAGCGCTTGAACCGCATTCTGGCTGACAAGACAGGCCAGCCGCTCGATCGGATCGAGCGCGATACTGACCGTGACACCTTTTTGTCTGCGGAAGATGCGGTAAGCTACGGATTGATCGACAAGGTGTTGTCGAGCCGCGGCGAGTCGGCCTAACGGTTTGCTCGGCGCTTACTCGGGGTAGCAATGTCCGAAAAGAAGGCCTCAGGCGAAAAGCCTCTTTACTGTTCGTTCTGCGGCAAGAGCCAGCATGAAGTCCGCAAGCTGATTGCCGGCCCTTCGGTATTCATCTGCGACGAATGCATAGAGCTTTGCAACGACATCGTCCGTGACGAGGTGCAAAGCGACTCAACGTCCGAGTCGGGAGCGCGCGCCGGCTTACCCACGCCTTCCGAAATCGCCGCGATTCTTGACCAGTACGTCATTGGGCAGCAGAAGGCCAAGCGCATTCTTGCGGTGGCGGTCTACAACCATTACAAGCGGCTTCGCCACAAGGGCAAGAAAGACGATATCGAACTTTCCAAGAGCAACATCCTTTTGGTGGGCCCTACTGGCTCAGGCAAGACGCTGCTCGCTCAAACCCTGGCCCGCCTTCTCAATGTCCCGTTTGTGATCGCCGACGCCACGACGCTTACCGAAGCGGGCTACGTCGGTGAAGATGTCGAAAACATCATTCAGAAGCTTCTTCAGAACTGCAACTACGACGTTGAAAAGGCTCAAAACGGTATCGTCTACATCGACGAAATCGACAAAATCTCTCGTAAATCCGATAACCCTTCCATTACCCGAGATGTCTCGGGCGAGGGCGTGCAGCAGGCGCTGCTCAAGCTGGTTGAAGGCACGGTTGCCTCGGTGCCCCCACAAGGCGGCCGTAAGCATCCGAACCAGGATTTCGTTCAAATCGACACCACCAACATCCTGTTCATCTGTGGCGGCGCGTTTGACGGTCTCGAGAAGGTCATCCGCAATCGATCAGAGCGAAGCGGCATTGGTTTCGGCGCCGAAGTCCGAAGCGCAAGCGAACGCTCGGTTGGCGCTGTACTTCGTGAAGTCGAGCCCGAGGACCTCATCAAGTTCGGGCTGATCCCCGAGTTGGTG
>VGHA01000328.1 GCA_016868375.1 Betaproteobacteria bacterium
CGAGGCACTTGAACGCCACCTGCGCGCACGCAACGCCCGCATTCGAGTTGTAAAAGCCCTTCACCTGCGGGCTCATGCCCGACAGGTCAACGGTCATTCGATCGCCTTTGACGATGACCTTGACGCGAATGGGCACAGGCCGGCCAATGTCCACGCCATCATCATCCATCTGTGATTCGGCTTCATAGGTTCCGTCAGGGATCGCCGAGATCTGAAGACGCGCCTCGGTTTCGCTTTGCCGCATGATGTCGTCAAGGCTTGTGAGCACGGCGTCGAGACCATGGCGGGCGATCATCGATTCAATGTGTTTGACCCCAACGCGACATGCCGAAAGTTGCGCTTCCAGATCACCCATCGCCCGATCGGGTCGTCGCACGTTCATCTTGATGAACTCGCGCACATCGACATTGAGCTTGCCGCGCTCGTGGTACTTGACGTGCGGAATCTGCAAGCCTTCCGAATAGATATCGAAGGTCATTCCATTGAGGATGCCGCCGATGTCCTGCCAATGCGCCATGCAGGTCGAAAACGCGACGATCTCGCCCTTATGAAAAATGGGAATGGAGAACGTCAGATGATTGAGGTGCGCGCCGGTGGTGTAGGCGTCATTCGTGAGCAGAATGTCATCGGGATGGATGCCGTCATAGCCCCAGTATGCAATCTTGGATTTCACGGTGTCGGCCATGCCGCGGATAAACATGGGCAAGCCCAGGCCAATTGACAGCGTATCGCCCCGCCGATCAAACAAGCCCACGGTGAAATCCAGCGCCTCGTAAATGATCATGTTGTACGAGGTGCGCATCAGCACCGACTTCATTTCCTCGGTGGCTGCCAGCAAACTGTTTCGAACCAGTTCTACCGTGACTGGGTCGGCCTTACGACGCTTACTCTGTTTCATGCTTACGCCAGTCCTATTGTGATCAGCAGATTGCCGAAAGCATCGACCCTGACGGTGTCGCCCGGCTGCACCACCGTGGTGGACGCGTGCTCTTCAATGAGCGCGGGCCCAGTGATTCGATTGCCCGCTTTCAGCGCATCGCGTTTCCAGGTGGAGCACTGCAGCCAGCCCTTGCCCGGGAAATAGACGCGCCGTGAACCGGACGAGGCAGCGGCCGCCGGAGCGGCTCTGCCCCGGGTGATTTCGGCAAGCTTTGGCTTACGCATCACGCCCGTGACCGTGCTTCGGATACTGACGATTTCCGCCGGCTCCTCAGGCGAGCCGCGACCGTATCGCTCTTTATGGAGTTCGTCGAAGTACCGTTTGATGCCCGCTTTCCCCTGGCGGGAAAACACCGACACCGGAACCTCTACCGTGACCGCATGCTCTTGCCCGACGTACCGCATATCAAGCGAGCGCGCCACCACCAACCGTCGCGTTTCGAGCTTGGCCTCATCGACAGAAGCCGTACCCTGCGCCTCCAGCTCAGCGAACCAGCCCTGCAGTTCACCAAGATCAACCGCGTCAAGGCGAACGAATCGCGACTGCACCAGGTCACGCCTGAAATCGGACAGCAGCATGCCGAAGGCTGAAAAATGCCCTGGCGCGGTGGGAATCACGACCTGCGGAATGCGAAGCTCGCGCGCCACCATGGATGCGTGCAGCGGGCCAGCACCGCCATAGGCGAAAATCGTTGGAAACTCGCCTGGATCAAGGCCCCGATCGGTGGTGACACCCTTCACCGCATGCGACATCGCAGCCGCCGCAATTCGAAGAATGCCGGCCGCCGCATCGACCACCGATAGCCCAAGCGGTTGAGCCGCGCGCTCTCGGATAGCTTTCTCAGCGGCGCTGCGATCCAGCCGCATTTCACCGCCCAGGAAGCGGTCTTCCGCCAGGCGCCCAAGCACCAGATTTGCGTCAGTCACCGTGGGCTCAGTCCCGCCAAGCGCGTAGCAGGCGGGCCCCGGCGAGGCCCCCGCGCTTTGCGGGCCCACCCGCAGCCCGCCGCTTGCCGCGATACGCGCAATGCTTCCACCGCCGGTGCCGACCTCATGGATGTCGATCATCGGGGTAAGTAATGGCAGGCCGACGAAATAGTGGCCGATCATGGCACTGCCCGTGGTGAGCGCACGACCATCGCGAACGACACCCGCCTTGGCAGTGGTGCCGCCCATATCAAACGCGATGGCGTTGCCGATCCCCATGATCTCGCACATCGCCTGCGTTCCAATGACACCGGCAGCAGGGCCGGACTCCATCATCCGGACACACTCCTGTCGGGCCTCCTTCAATGAATACAGGCCCCCTGTGGACTGCACCACCATGAACTTTCCGGTGAAGCCGTCGCGACGTGTCTGCGAATCGATTTCCTCGAGGTAGGTCTGAACACGTGGCCCGATGTAGGCGTTTGCCACGACAGTGGACGTACGTTCGAACTCGCGGTACTCAAGTGCCAGCTCGGAGGACACGGTAATGAAAAAGTCTGGAAAGCGCTTAGCGAAAAATTTCCGGGCTGCAATTTCATGCGCAGGATTGCGATAGGAGTGCAGAAACAGGATGGCGATTGCCTCAACCTTCTCCCGCTGAATCTTCTGCGCGACTTCCTCAAGGCTATCCACGTCGAGCGGCACCAACACAGACCCGTCGTACATGAGCCGCTCTTTCACCTCGAAACGACGGGCGCGCTCCACCAGGGGCTCATG
>VGHA01000329.1 GCA_016868375.1 Betaproteobacteria bacterium
TGCAGCTGGGCCTGCCCGTATGGCGCGCGCGAAATCGACGAGGCTCGCCAGGTCATGACCAAGTGCACGCTGTGCGTGGACCGCATCACCGATACGAGTCTTCCGGAAGCCGAGCGCAAGCCCGCCTGCGTGATGGCCTGCCCAACCAATGCGCGCCTGTTTGGTGATGTTCACGACCCCAAGTCCGAGGTGTCGCAGGCAATTCGTGAACGCGATGGCTATGAGCTGATGCCGGAGTGGGGCACACGGCCTGCCAACCGCTACCTGCCGCGTCGACAGGCCGACTGATGCAGCCCGCTTTCTCAGTCATCTTTCTCACGGTGCTGATCGGGGCTGGGCAGGGCCTGTTTCTCGCGCTGTTTTCCTGCGAGCTCAGCGGGTTTGGCACGGGGCAGGGCGAACGCCTGGCGTTGGCTCAGGGTGGGGGACTGGCGATTCTGCTCAGCGCGCTCGGATTGGTCGCTTCGTTCTTTCACCTGGGCCGACCCGAGCGTGCCTGGCGCGCAGCGGCCATGTGGCGCACCTCATGGTTGTCGCGTGAGGTGATCGTGCTGCCGATGTTCATGGCGATATGCGCGGGCTGGGCGCTGGCCCATGCGGCGGGGTGGGCTGGCACGCGCCTGATCGGTGTGCTTGCGGTGGTCGTGTGCCTGGCACTGTTCGTGTGCACTGCAATGATTTACGCATCGCTCAAGTTTTTGCAGGAATGGGCCAGCAAGCTCACGCTGCTCAACTACCTTCTGATCGGAACCGCATCGGGCACCACCCTTGCCGCGGCATTCGCGAGCTTTACGGCGCCAAGGCTGGTTCCTGCGCTGGCCCTCGCAGCCTGCTTGCTGACGTTGGTTGCACTGGCTGGGCGGGCTGCGTCCCTGGTGCGCAATGCCCGGCTCAAGCCCCGCTCCACGATTCAAAGCGCAATCGGTGTCCGTAACCCGGTGGTGCGGCAGCGCTCGCAGGGATTCATGGGCGGCTCCTACAACACGCGCGAGTTTTTCCACGGGCGAAGCGCGCAGGCGCTGCGTAGCATCAAGTGGTTTTTTCTGGCTGCAGGTTTCGTGTTGCCGGCTGTGCTGCTCGCGAGCCTGGACCCTACGCGCGGGGTACTGCTACTGAGTGTGGTCGTACAGTTTGCGGGATTGATTGCCGAGCGCTGGTTCTTTTTCGCGCAGGCCAATCACCCGCAAAATCTGTACTACCAGGCGGTGTCCTGACTGCGGTTGCCTCAACGACCGAAACTGGCCGGGCTGCTGATTCCTGGCTCACCCGCGTCGGGGTATTTTGTGATGGCTTCTCTGCGCAGCGCCGTCATGCAGTCAATGAAACTTGGGTTGCCAACCCAATGCGTCCCGCAGGCCTCTTCCCGGTATTTGGCGACGTGGGCCTCTATCAGTCGATTTCGCTGATCGAGCGTGTCGGTAGGCATTGAACCAGTACAACCAAATGTAAAAATGGTTGACACTATAAGCGAATAAAAATGCGGGATTCTCATCGTTTACCGAGGCGAATTGAAATTCGGATCGTGGTTGGTTGAATCATCTTGTTTTTTACAAAACCCGATGTTAGCGTCCCCGTCAGATCTGACGGGGGCAGAGCCCACGAATCGATCAACCGAGCACACATCAAAATTACACAAGCGCTCAGGGCATCCGTGTCGAACCGGTGTTCAAATCAAGGAGACAGTCATGGCGATCATGGTCACGCGTCGGTCGGTGCTTGCAGCAGGTAGTGCAGCGCTCGCAGGTCTTTCGCTTCCAGCATTTGCGCAGCAACCCAGAGTTCGGAAATTTGCTGTGATGGTTCCCGAGCGCGGAACCGATATGGGTTGGAACCAACAGGGGGTCACCAGTGCCAGAGCCGCTGCCAAGAAACTTGGCATTCAGGTGGAAGTCGCAGAAGGGCTAGGCTACGGAGACATTCGTCCCATCATGCGGGAACTGGTCGGTAACGGCGCCAACTTCATCATTGCCCACGCCAGTGGTTACAACACAACTGCGTTTGAAGTTGGCGTTGAGCGTAATGTTCCTGTGGCGGTGGTCGACACACCTCGCAAGGTTGTGCGCCCGGGGCTTGTCGTGGGCTATGCCCTGTCCGGGCATGAAGGCGCGTATCTGGCTGGAATTCTTGCGGCTCGTACAACTCGCACGGGTACGCTGGGTATCGTTGTGTCGGGCGAGCCGCCCTCATGGAACTCTCAGTCTGCCGCGTTTGCGCAAGGCGCGCGTTCAGTTCGAAGCGATATCCCAATCCGTTATGCGGTCATCGGGCCTGCAGCGTTCTCGGATGCTCCCGGCGGTCGCCGGGTTGCCGAAGCAGTCATTGCCGCAGGTGCTGACACCATCTTTGGTCAGGGCAACGGTGCGACGATGGGGATGCTGCAGGGCATCACCACCTCCAAGGCAACGGATGGCGGGCCTGTGAACCTGATCGATGTCATTGGCGACAAAACCAATGTGGCCCAGGGCCGTCTGCTTTCCTCTGTGCTTTGGGACCCGACCGAAACCTTCGTCAGTATGATCCAGGACGTCAACGCCGGCACCTTCGGCTCTCGTCCTTACACCATCGGTCTCGCGAATGGATCGGTTCGGCTGATGAAAACGCCTGGAATCTCCGATGCGCTTTGGGGCGAACTTGAGAAA
>VGHA01000330.1 GCA_016868375.1 Betaproteobacteria bacterium
TCCCGACTTCACCGTGGTTCCTGGAGAGCCGGATGCATAGCGAAAGATGCACGTCCGGTTCGGCGAGGGGGCACGCGAAACTGCCGGTCGCAAGATCGGTGCGGCGCGCGTGCTCTACTCAACCGTACGTATCGACCTGGCAAGGCTGGTTGTTTGTTGCGTTCATCATCGATGTCTACGCCCGGCGGATCGTAGGCTGGCGGGTCAGCAAAAGTATGCAGACGGACTTCGTTCTGAATGCACTGGAGCAGGCGCTCGTCGAACGGTAACCCGACCGCGATTCGCTCATTCACCATTCGGATCGTGGGTCCCAGTACGTCAGCATCCGCTACACCGAGCGGCTGGCTGAGGCAGGGATTGAACCCTCGGTCGGCAGCCGCGGCGACAGTTATGACAACGCTCTGGCTGAAACGATCAACGGTCTCTACAAGGCAGAGCTGATTCACCGCCGTGCCCCGTGGAAAACCCGCGAAGCCGTCGAGCTTACAACCCTCAACTGGGTATGTTAGTTTAATCACGATCGCCTGATGGAATCACTGGGCGATATCCCGCCGGCACAAGCTGAGGCAAACTTCCATCAGTTGTCAGCAAATCAAAACCGCTTGGCAGCATGATCATTTAGTCCAACCAGCCTCCGCGATTCCCGGGGCGGTTCAGTTCTCCAGTTCGAGCGCGGGTACCTGCTCAAATTCCGCGAGGTTGTTGGTAACCAGTACCAAGCCTTCGCTCCTGGCGTGAGCTGCAATGTGTACGTCATTTACCCCGATGGGTTGACCGATCTTTTCAAGCGCCGCGCGGATGGCACCATAGTGCTGCGCGGCCTTCGTGCCATAGGTCAGCACTTCCAAGCGACTACAAAAATCCTAGATGGCCGCCAGGTTCTCATGCACCCGTTGACTCTTCTCTGCGCCGTGCATCAGTTCGGCCAGGGTGATCGACGAAATGGCCATGCGCCTGGCATTGGCGTTAAACGCGGCAAGTAACTCGACCGGTCGACGCTTGAGCACGTCGATGACGATGCTGGTGTCGAGCAGGTAACGCAGCATCAAAGCGCTTCCCGCCCTGGTTGCTGCTGGGACGCACGCTCGGACAGGAAGTCGTCACTCACACGCGGCCCATCCAAAAAGAAGCTGTCCCAGGTTTGACCGATGGGGGCGATGATGCGCTCTTGACCTTTGACGCGTATCGCCACCTTGTGCACACCCTCGGGGAAACGAACGTCCAACGGCAGCCGGACGGCTTGAGTACGAAGGTCCTGCTTTAGGTTGCAGATGCGTGAACAGTCGATTACACTTTTCAGATGCTAAAGGTCGTTCTAACCGAAACGTTCGAGAAGTGACTCGACGGCTTGCGGGACCCATCGACTCGTCGACGCTTGGTGCTGCGGCTCCGCAAAGCCAGCCTCGGGCAACTTGGCGACGTGAAGCCGGTCTCACCCGGGGTCTACGAGATGCGCGAGTTCTTCGGTCCCGGTTGGCGGATGTATTACGCACGCCGCGGTGGGATCCTCATCCTGATGCTAGGAGGGGGATCGAAGGCAACACAAGCGCGAGACATCGCGAAAGCTATTGCACTTGCAGAGACGATTGAGGAACCGTGAAATGACCAAGAAGATCAAAGTGTCCGAATTGGCGGAGTTCGATCCATCCAAGTACCTGGACAACGATGAGGCGATCGCCGATTACATCCGGTTGGCCATCGAAGACGGCGATCCGGGGCTCCTGGCCGCGGCGCTGGGGGACGTAGCTCGCGCTCGAGGCATGACCCAAGTCGCGCAGGCGGCAGGACTGACCCGCGAAGCGCTCTACAAGGCGCTCCGGCCCGAGGCGCATCCCCGATTCGACACCATCCAGAGAGTTTGCAGGGCGCTGGGGGTCAAACTGACTGCGACGGTCAGCCAGGCTGAGCAGCCTGCTCCAACACCACTGTAGCCCACTGGTTCAGGCTTTTACCTGCCGCCTGCGCGGCAACGAGCGCACGGCCATGGATCTCTGGCGTTACACGTAGCAAGAGCTTGCCGGAAGCGGGCTTTTCGGGATGTACGCCCAGCAAAAATATTGTCACGCTCGTCGTACTCGACCCGCGCGGGGTAACCCTTCAAAGTCATGGTGTTCATTGCTGTATGCGTGCTACCTTCGGGAGGCCACAAAAGCAGCGGCGGCGATACGGACCATGCTTGGGTGCAGGGTGCCCAATTTGGGATTCTGCCCGTGCGGCGCATGGGGCGGCACCGAAAAATAATCGTCGTTGTACGGAAGCTCGAGCATCTTGCTTAAATCGAACTTGGTGTCGTAGCTCAGACCGGCACTGGCGTAAGCGGCGGGATGTTCACTTTTGGTAATGCGGAATTCACCGCTGTAGAGCCGATCCGTCTTTTGACTCGTTCCGTAGGCCACGCTCACAAAAAACCTGCCCTCATCGCTTTCCTTGGTCAAAGTGATCAGCCCTGGACGGGGTTTGGGCTTTGGATGCACCTGGTCAGGGAAGTGACACCAGGCGACGTCGCCCGCGGTTGGTTCTGGCCACCACCGCATCAGGTGCTCTGCATTTCAAAGAGGCTGCTGCGCACCTTACCGCCCTTGGCCTGGGGTGCTGATTTTTTGATTTGGCTGAGTTGGGCTTTGGTGA
>VGHA01000331.1 GCA_016868375.1 Betaproteobacteria bacterium
CGCTTTTCGAGCTGACGAACTGTGTGCAGAACCGCTTGCCAGTTGCCCGCCTGCTCATGGGCGCGCAGCGCCAGCCGCATGGCCTGCAGATGGCGCGCGCCGCGGGAATGCAGGCGCTCCACCGCATCGAGCGCGTCGGCAGGCCGCTGATCATCGACGGCCATTTCAGCGCGGCACATCAGCGCCGCATTGGTGGTGGGCTTTTCATGACCCGCTGAGGAGAGCCAGCGCTCGACCCGCTCAGGCTCACGTTGACGGTGCGCTGCGCGCGCGCCCATTAACGACGCAGGCCCAGTCAGATCAGGTTGCTTGAGCGCGGTCTGCAGCAGTCGCTCCGCACGCCCGTAACGCCCCTCATTGTAGGCGATCAGCCCGTCGCGCAGCCCGGCCACAGCCGCCTCGCGGGAGCGGCGCTCACGATACTGGCGTACCCGCTGCGGCAGATCGACCACATTCGACAAAGCGCGCATCAACAGGTGCAGCAGCACGAACAGTGCGATCAGTGCAAGCAGCACCAGGTTCATGGACAAATCGATGCGATACGGTGGCCAGAGCAGCGCTACATTGCCATCATTGACGGTCATGAGTAGCGCGAGTTCGACCGCGACTGCCAGAACCAGCAGAATAACGATCACGCGTCCCACTGCTCAGCTCCGACTTTCGCGACTGCTGCGGATCGCGCGCACTGCGCGCAGGCTCTCGCCCGGCAGAGGGGGATCGAGCCCGAGCCGGGCCGAGCGCAGCTGCTTTAACTGCGAGAGCGCACTGTCCACCAGACGGTGATCGGCTTCGTAGTAGCGCGTCAGCCAGTAGCTTGCCCGATCCAGGTCGGTGTGAAACTGAAGTTCGTTGCGCGCCAGCATGCCCAACCTTGCGTTGAGCAGAATCAGCCGCATGTTTTCTCGAAGGAAGTACGCCTGATCGGGCGCAAGCAACACTGAATCGGGCTCATTAACACGGCGAACCCGGATCAGCTTCTGAAGTTCTTCGCGCAGGGAGGCGATTCCGGTGGAGGCGAGCCCTTCTTCAAAACCGCCAGGCCGCCCCGGCACGCCCGACTCGGCAGCGCGCGCGCGCGGTTGCACGGTTGAGGTAAGCGGGAGCTGTTCAACCTCCGTGATCAAGCGATCGATTCGGGTGGCCATGCCGGTGATGTCGGCCACCGGATGCGCCTTCAAGCGTTCGATATCGCCAAGCAGCGCCTTACGCAGTGGCGCAAGCGTTGGGTCTTTCTGGCGGAGCAGGCGCGAATCAAGCTCCTGCAGCGCCATGACCGCCGCGCGCGGGTCGGTGCCCAGCCACAGTTGCTGTGTGGCAAGCGAGATCACGGCCTCGGCCTCAGCGAGCACCGCGTCTGCCGATTCCTGGATGAGACCGCGATACAGCTTCTCGACCTGGGAATAGAGGCTTTGCGCATCGGCCATGCGCGAGTCGATCAGCACCTGACGCTGCTGGAGATCGCGCAGCAGGTCTTGCGATACCTTGAGCGCAGCTTCAAGTTCGGCCACCCGCTTGTCGCCGGCATCCAACCGGCGTAGAGCGCCGCTTTCAAGCCGATCGACGCGTTGCGCGAGCGTGAACGCAACCAGAAGTGCAATGACGCCCAGCACCGGGCCGGACCAGCGCCATACCAGGGCTACGCGCGAGCGACGCTGGCGCGAAACGGGTGCGGACGGAGACGCCGCGCTCATTCGATCCTCGGAATGTCCATCGGAGTTTCCGGACGGAATCTGCTGGGACAAAAAAGTGCTCCGCGAAGGGCTCAGGGGCGTGGCGCGCCTAAAATGACACGCTGAAACCAGCCGCTATTCTAACGCGGCAAGGATCGCTTCTTCCCCAGGTTCAATCAGGCGAACATGGTGAAAGCCGACAGCTCGAGCCGCGTCGGCGATCCGACCGTGGATTGCCAGCGCGATGCCTTGACCCTGGACACCAACGAGACCAGCGGCCTCGGGAAGCGCGCACAGGGCAGCTGCACTGCCGGCCTGGGTGAAGAGGCAGAACACCGGCATCGGGCTCGATCGCCAGCGCCCTAACTGCGCAAGTGCGCCCGAATCGGGCACCACCGGCTCTCGCTCATAGAGAGCCATCACGTCGACCAGAGCGCCATCGCGTCGCAGCGCCTCGATCCAGTCTTCCCGACCGGTATCGCCTCGCACCACCAGGACCCGCAGGCTTGAGGGCCTGGATAACGGCGCGGTCCGAAGGAGCGCGGCCGCATCAAACGGCGGCCCCGAGGGCACCAGCACCCGATCGGGCGGCACTTCCCACCCCAAACGTTCAAGCGTGGCAACGCTGCCGGGGCCGATCAGCGCAAGGCCCGGGCCCCGCGCCGGCCACCGCCTGGCGAGTGCAACGGCGAGTTCGTCGAGGGCAGCGGGGCTTACCGCCACCACCCAGTCGAACGCTACGATCCGCGCCTCAAGGAGTTCGACGCGCAGCGAGCGCACCCGGGTAAACGCGAGGGTCGCGACGTCGTGACCGTGCGCAGACAGCGTGCCCGCGAGCGCCTCGACTCGCGGCAGCGGCTGCGTCAGGACAACCCGAGCCAACGTCCCGCGCCCTGGGCAAGCAGATCACGCGCGGCTTGCGCGCCAAGCCGCTCGGCGG
>VGHA01000332.1 GCA_016868375.1 Betaproteobacteria bacterium
CGCGCCGTGCTCGGCGAGCGCCTGGGCCCGCGTGCCCGAGCGATTCCAGACGCGGACATCGAATCCCGCCTTGATCAGATTGCGTGCCATGGGTGCACCCATCGCGCCCAGTCCCAGAAAGGCTACCGGTTGAGTCATCGTCAGTTTCTCCAGTATGAGAGTGATGAGCCGTTATCGATGCTGCACGGGCGGGTCGACCTGCGCGGACACACCAGACTGGCAAAGGGCGCACTGTACCTTGCGGGTTTTGCCATTGATCGACCCGGGGTCTTGCGACCGGAGCACCAAGAAAACCATTGATGTTGCACCGCAACACAAAACTCAGAATCACGTTGATTTTTTCAGAAATTCTTGGTTATTATCTCGTATGCTGCAATGCAGCAAACATTCAGAGCTGCGCCAGCCCCCCGCCACCCATCACGGAGCCAACCATGGTCACTAAACCCGAAAACCTGATGCAGATGCAGGCCGACGCACTCGCCGCCTCGCAGCAGGCCGCTGCCAAAACCCTGGAAGGCTGGCAGAAGCTCGCGGCGCTGAATCTTCAGACAGCCCGCGCATCGCTCGAGCAGTCAAGCGAGCAGATCAATGCGCTGCTCGCCGCCCGTGATACCAAGGCGCTCGCCGATCTGGTCACGTCACTTGCCCAGCTGCCTCAGGACCAGTTCTCGGCCTACGCCAAAGCGGTATACGCCATCTATCGCGACGCCAATCAGGAGTTCGCAACGCTGCTCGACAAACAGGTTGCTGCAAGCAATCGGCAACTCGCCGAGTCGGTGGAAACCCTGGCGCGCTCTGCTCCGTCCGGATCAGAGGGCGTGGTGTCGCTCATTCGCCAATCGATGGCGGCTGCGCAAACAGCCTATGACCAGGTCAATCAGGCGGGCCGCAAAGTGACTGAAATGGCCGACTCGAAAATGAATACGGCGCAAGGCGGCGGCAAGAAACGCGGCTGATCAGGCCTGGCTGCGCCCTGTCCCGGCAGCACCGGAACGCGCCGCCAGACAGCGCGGTCCTGGCCAACCCCTAGTCGATGCGAAGCACGAGCTTGCCCAGGTTTTTCATCGACTCGCAGGCCTCGTGCATGTCGACGATCTGCTCAAACGCATAGACCCGCTGGATCTGATGCGAGAGCTTGCCCTCGCGAAGCGCCCGGTCGATGAAGCGAACCGCCTCGGCATGGGCTTGGTCTGACATCACGTAAACCAGCAGCGTACGCAGCGTCAGATCCTTGGCAAGCATTGCGTAAAACGGCAGCGTCGGAAGCTGCTCGGCGTCCGACCCGTAGGCGGCAATCACGCCGCGAGGGCCCAGCATCTTCACGTCATCGGCCAGATTAACGCCGGCGGCCACCTCAACGATCCGATCCAGCGTCCGCCCGGGGCCCAGCAACTCGGCAACCCGGTCGACCACCTTTTCGGTGCGATAGTTGATCACCGCATGCGCTCCGGCCTCGAGCGCGCGCTGCGCCTGCTCATCACGGCTCACAGTGGCCAGCACCAGCGCAGCGCCGCCCAGCCGGGCCATCTGCACCGCGTAGTAGCCCACCGCACCGGCACCGCCCTGCACCAGCACTGTCTTGCCAGCGATCGGCCCGTCAGCAAATACGCTGTAGTGCGCGGTCATCGCGGGAACGCCCAGACAGGCGCCCGCTTCAAAGCTCACGCCCTCGGGTAGGGGCACGGCCTTGTGCGCGGGTACGGTGGTGAACTGCGCGGCCGTGCCAGACGGCCGGCCGAGCGCCGCCTCATACACCCAGACGCGTTCACCGATGCGTGACGGGCTGACCCCCGCGCCCACGCGATCGATGACGCCCGCGCCGTCCTGATGCGGAACTACCCGGGGGAAGGGCATCACGACATTGCCTCGCGCGCCGCCACGGTTCTTGGTGTCGGAGGGATTGACCGCTGACACATGCACGCGCACTCGGACTTCGCCCGGCGCGGGCTCCGGATCGGGAAGCTCTCCAAGCCGCAATACCTGCGCGGCCGGGCCCTTGGTGTCGTACCATGCTCCTTTCACAGATATCTCCTCAATGGTGGGGTGCCGCCGACCCCAGACTGAACACGTCGGCCGAGTTTACCGGTGTGCGCCGACTCAGCGCAGTTCGACACCAAGCTTTACGCTCGATTACATCCCGCGCGGCTGAATCGACCAAACCGCGGTCTACGATCGGCAACAAGGCGTATCGATGCGCTTCCAGCATCACCCGATCCGCTATCCCTTCTGGAGAATCTTAGATGAAACGCACCCTGCCCCTGGCCACACTCGCCGCAGCCCTCGCGCTGACCGCCAGCACCTGGTCAATCGCCCAGCAGCCACCTTCGGCAACCCCGGCACCCGGCGTGCAGCACGGCCACCACGGCGCCCATCACAACGCTGGCGCTCACCCTCATCATGGCGCAGGGCATGGCGCGCGACACGGCAGCGACGGTCTGAAGATGCCTGGCGCGGGTTTCCTGCGAGGCCTGGATCTCAGCGAGGCGCAACGAGACCGCGTGTTCTCGATCCTGCACGCCCAGGCCCCAACGCTTCGCGAGAAGGCCCGTGAAGCGCGCACCGCGCGCGAGGCCATGCAT
>VGHA01000333.1 GCA_016868375.1 Betaproteobacteria bacterium
TGCACCCGGCGCCCGATACCGCCTGAGTTCGCTTCAAAGCGCACCGAGGCCGCGCGCAGATTCGCGGCTGCGCCAATATCAGTGCCCAGGATGGAACCCTGAACCGTGGCAAGCACGGCAGAACCCACGGCAGAGAGCCGTCCCACGACCAGGTCGCCATTGGCCTCGGAAAGATGCAGTGATCCGGCGACCTCGCCGCTTAGCACCGCACCAGCACCCATCAGGTCGATCACGAGCGGCGCATCAGGCGATCCGACATCGCCTGCTGCAGCCGACGTGTACAGATCGAGCACCGTGGCCGTCACCTGGCCATCTTCGGTGGCCACGATGCCATCGCGCGCGGCGAGCGACACCGTGCCACCCTCAATCGCAGCCCTCACTGTGAGCGTGCCGCCGCCCGCTTCGATGATCAGCGTGCCGCCAAAGGTTTCGATCGAATCGGTCAGCGTGATCGGGCCGCTGCTGCGCAACTCGATACGGCCCGGCTGGCCATCGCTGACCGGCTCGGCGGTTGCCATCATCAGACTGAAGGCGCGCAGCATCGGTGAAGGTGCCGGGGTGGCGCTGGCCGCCCTGCCCGCCACGAGTTTGCCCACGGTGATCGGCTGACTGCCGGAGCTGATAAGCGAGATGCTGCCTGCCGCGCGAATGCTCAGATTCAAAATCGGGCCATCGGAGCGAATCACACCCGACACGTCGCCCGCCGACATGATCTGCACGTTGTCCAGCGCAAGAATGGCCTCTGACAGCGTGATCGAGCCGGTGGCTGCGATGATCACCGGGTCGGCCGGATTGATGCGGGTTGCCAGCGCCCGCGCCACAAACGCATCGTCGATCACCGCATCGCCCACCACGACCACGGCATCCTCGACCAGGTCATCGGGCAGGCCATCCTCCACCGTGCCAATCAGGGTGGTAGCGCGCGCTTCCAGATCATTCTGAGTTGCGATCACCGACAGTTGAGCAAGCGCGCCGGCAGGCAGACCCAAGTCGCCTGCGTCCGGGTCGCTTACATAGGTCAGCGGCGCAGCGGTGCCCACCGCGGGAACGCTCGCGAGCCAGGCCGTCAGCGCGCCCGCCGGGCCCGACAGACGCAGCACGCCCGCGCTGTCTCCGGTGACCAAGGCAACGCCCTCACCGTCTGCCGCCGTGATGCCCGCAGGCAGTGCGCCCAGCTTGAGCGCGCCCGCGGTCAGGCTCAATTCGACCGCCATCGTGCCCGCCAGATTCGACCAGCGCGCAGGCTGAATCGCCGTGGCATCGAGCACCAGTGCGCCGCTGGTTGCCGCGGGCACCAGATTAAACGGCAGCGCCAGTCGCGGCGCGTTGCGAAGCTGCGTGTTACCCGGGGTCGCGCGCTTCAGAAGCGTTGATCCCTCAGCACGCTGGTCACCCTGCGCCACCGCAAAGCCCAGCATGCCAGCCGGGCCGGTGTAGGACAGTGCATTGGCGGTCTTGAGATAGGCATTCAGCGCGGCGGCGGTTCCGCTTAGCGCAATCTGGCCACTGGGCTGCCCTGTGATCGTCACACCATCGGGGCTGGCAAGCAGCGCGAGCGTCGCTGCCTCACCGCCTGTCACGGCCGGCGGCAGGGTCAGCGTGAGCGTGATCGCGCCTGCGCGATCGGCCACCACCAGGTCATGTTCGATCACAAACGATGTCGAGCCCGTAGCGGCGAGCGAGAGGCCCTGCGGCAGTCGCAGCCCAAGTGTCGGCGTGCGTTCCAGATCAACCGCCAGAACCGTGATCGCCGATTCGGCGCGCGCGATCAGCGCCGGTTTGTCATCGGTGGGTTGCGTCGACAGCGCAAAGCTCAGCACGGCATCGGCATCGCCTTCAAAGCGCAGCGCACCCCGCGTGGTCAGGAATGCGTTCAGCGCTTGCGCACTGCCCACAAGCGTCAGCGTGGCGCCGGTGCCCGCAGTGAGCGTGGCCTCGCCGGTGGTCGCCGGGCGAAGCGCCGAGCTGGCTGCCCACGTGAGTGCACCCGCCGAAGTGCTGACCACGAGCGTCAGCACGCCTTCGCCAGCCACGGCCTGGGTGGGCAGAAGAATCGTGCCGCCCGAGGGCAGCGTATAGCCCGCAGGCACACGCAGCGACGGGCCTGACATGACGTTGTCCGGTGCCTGCGAAGGGGTGACCGCCACCTGGCCGCGGCTACTGATATCGCCCACCACGCGGATCGCAATCGACCCGCCGGCCGCGCTCTCAACCATCACACCGTCGGCGCGACTGAAGAGCTCATTGAGCGCGGCCGCGCTGCCGGTCAGGCGTGTGGATGCAATCGAAACAGGGGTGCCATCGACCTCGCGCGTGAAGGTGTCGCCCGCCGATACCGTGACGGTGCCCGAGGCGAGCGTGACCACACCGGCTACCGCACCGATAACGGTGACCGCCGCCTGCGGCGCTTCGATCTCGGCTGAAATTGGTGCCGAGCCCGCAGCACGGAAGGCCTCCGAGCCCAGCATCAGCGGCACGCGTGCGCCCGGGGTCGCTACCCGTGAGACCGGAAGCGTGAGTGTCGCGCCCGACAGCGTGGCAGTGGAT
>VGHA01000334.1 GCA_016868375.1 Betaproteobacteria bacterium
TCGTATTGTCACGGTCGGTGTCATTCGTGCCCGATTCGCTGCTTCAGGGGTTACACCCGGGCGGACGAATCATCGCGATCGTCGGCGAGCCACCCGTCATGACCGCGCAGCTGATCACGCGCGCCTCCGAGGCCCGGTTCACGGCAGAGCCCCTGTTCGAAACCATCGCCACCCCCTTGGTTGGCTTCCCCCGAAAAGAGCGTTTTGTATTCTGACACCGCGACCGAAAGCTCATCCTCGCGGCTCTGGAGAACTCGTCTCATGTCACTCTCTGCGTCTGCCCGCTCGCTGATCGTCGTTGCGCTCGCAACCTTGCCGGCGCTGTCCGGCGCCGTGGATCTTGCCCAGGCCTATCGGCTGGCGCTGGCCAACGACTCTCAGGTTGCCAGCGCGCGCTTGCAGCTCAATGCGATTCGCGAAAAGCTGCCGCAGGCTGAAGCGGCGTTTCGGCCGCAGGTAAGCAGCGCCGTGTCGGCCCAGCAGCAATACGCTGAAATCTTCCCAGCGAAAGGCAGTCAGTACAGCACCGATTTCACCAATCAAAACTACTCGGTCTCGCTGAACTATCCCATTTACCGGGCTCAAAACGCAGAGGTGCTTGAGCAGAGCAAGCTGCAGATCTCAGTCGCCGAAGCTCAACTTGCCGCGGCATCGCAAGACCTGGTACTGCGTGTATCGCAGGCGTATTTCGATGTGCTTGCCTCGCAGGACAACCTTGCGACGATCGGCTCGCAGAAGCGCGCGATCACCGAGCAGCTTGCCGCTGCCAAGCGCAATTTTGAAGTCGGTACCGCCACTATCACGGATCAGCAGGAAGCCCAGGCGCGCTTCGACCTGGCGGTGGCACAGGAGCTCGCTGGCCTGAACGATCTCGAGGTCAAGCGCGCAGCGCTGGCGCTGCTCGTCGGCCGATCGGTCAGCGATATTGCGAGGCTTCGCCCAGGTATTCAACTGAGTGCGCCCGTACCAGCACAGGAAACACAGTGGACCAGTGCAGCGCGCGACACCAATTTTTCAGTTCAGCAGGCCAGGCTCAATGCTGAAATCGCCAAGCGTGAAATTGAACGGCAGCGGCTCGCCATCAACTTCACTGTCGATCTGGTGACATCGTTTTCTCATGGACGAAGCGCAAACTTCAACCAGGTTGGCACCAACTCTCTGGTAGGCGGGATTGGCGTACAGGTCGCAAAACCGCTCTACACCGGCGGCCTGATCGAGTCGCGCGTCAAGGAAGCGCTTGCCAGCCACGAACGGTCTCTGTCCGACCTTGAAACTGCGCGACGTCAGGCTGAGCTGGCAGCGCGGCAGGCGTTTTACGGGGTTAACAGTGGTCTTGGCCAGATCCGTGCACTCGAGGCGGCCGAGAAGTCCAGTCAGTTGGCGCTCGACTCCAACCTGTTGGGCTATCAGGTCGGCGTTCGCATCAATATCGACGTGCTGAACGCCCAGCAACAGCTTTTCACCACGCGTCGTGACCTGGCGCGCGCGCGCTACGACACGCTCATCAACAGCCTGAGGCTCAAGACCACGAACGGGTCGCTGGGCGAGTCCGACATCGGAACCGTCAACGCCATGCTGGTGACCGCCGAGCCTGCGAAGAACTAAGCACCGACGGCGCCGCAAAGGCCGAGTCAATCGGCGCTGGTCAGCCCGCGATGAAAGTTCGTCCGATCGTCGTGACGCTTACCAGCATTCCTCCCCGGTTTGCGAATCTGCCGCGCAAAATTGCCTCGCTGATGCGGCAAACGGTGCCGCCTGATTCAATCGAGCTGTACCTGCCGCGCTCGTATCGTCGATTTCCTGGACCGCGCCCCCGCCTGCCTCGCCTGCCAGCCCCGGTGCGCATCATCGACGTTGATGACGACCTGGGCCCCGCCACCAAAGTGCTCCCCGCAAGTCATCACTGGCACGGCGAAAACATTGACTTGCTGCTCTGTGACGATGATCGTCCGGAAGATCCTGGCTGGGTGGCGCGCTTTGCCAGCGCGCGGCGCCACCGCCCTGACGATATCGTCTGCGAATCGGGCTGGCTGGTCGATACCCTGATCTCCGGGCCGCGGCACGCCACCGACCAGCCGCGCGTGCAGGTATCGCCGCAACTTGGCAAAACCCTGGGTTACCACGTGCAGCGACTGCTGACGCTCAGGCTTTACACACCCAAGACCCGCGTGTATTCGCAGTCTGGCTATGCAGACGTGTTTGCAGGCGTCTATGGCGCGATGATGGCGCCGGGCGTGTTTCAGCATCCTGAGGCGTGGAACATTCCCGACATTCTATGGACGGTTGATGATGTCTGGCTGTCGGGCATGGCCCGCAAGAATGGCACCAGAATCTGGGTCAACTCGGTTGCACGACCCGTTCCACGCGATCGCTATTTCGATCGAATCGCAGCGCTCAAGCACCATGTGGAGCGCGGGTTCGACCGGGAGGGCGCCAACCGCCTGTGTGTGCAGTACTTTCGTGACCGCTGCGGCATCTGGCGGTAACCGCTGCCGCCATCGCAGGCCAGTCCCTGACCAGGCGCTCAAGCCGAGCGCGATA
>VGHA01000335.1 GCA_016868375.1 Betaproteobacteria bacterium
GCTCGGGATCGTAGCTGAGCGACTTGAGCAGCGACGGGTTGACGACAATCGGTCCCGGATAGGCGAAGAGCAGCGTGTAGCCATCGGGCGCCGCTCGGGCAACCGCTTCAGTGCCGATGCCGCCACCGGCCCCCGCGCGATTCTCGATCACCACGGGCTGTCCCAGGCGCTCGGCCAATCGCGCGCCCACGACGCGTGAGACAACGTCGGTCATGCCACCCGCGGCAATCGGCGTCACCATTCGGATGGGACGGTTTGGATAGTCCTGCGCGGCGGCCGGGGCCATGGCGGTCAATCCAATCGACAGTAGCGCCGCGGCTGACATCGCCCTGCGGTTTGACGGTTTCATAGGGTCTCCCTCTCCAGTGCGAGCGCAGAATCCCACGTGATAGCATCGTCCGCAATAAAAAGTCCGAAATGCGCAGTTGACGCGCTCAATCGGTTTTTCTGGAGACAGCAGCGTGATGGCATCTTCAATCGGGGACGACTTTCCCGACGGCGTCGCCCTGGTGGTTGGGGCCAGCGGTGGCATTGGCCAGGGCGTTGCGCACCGCCTGGCCGCCAGCGGCTGCCGCGTGGTGCTTACCTATCGACGCGGGTTAGCCGCCGCGCAGGCGTGCGCCGACCAGATCCAAGCGGCGGGCGGACAGGCTGAGCTGCTGCAACTGTCGCTGGATGACTTAAGTGCGGTTCAGTCTGCACTTGGAGCGCTGGTTGAACAGCAGGGCGCACTCCATACCGTGGTGTATGCGGTCGGGGCCGACATCTCCATGACGTATGTCGCCAATATCGATCCCGACGAATGGCACCGCACGATCGATGGTGATCTCAACGGGTTCTTCAATGTAATCAAGGCGGCGTTGCCACTGATGCGAAAAGCGGGCGGCGCGTCGTTTGTCGCCATCACAACGGCAGGTCTTGACCGGCACCCGCCGCTTGACATCCTGTCGACGGTTCCCAAGGCCGGCATCGAAGCGCTGATCCGAGGCATCGCTCGCGAAGAAGGGCGGTTTGGGATTCGTGCCAACTCTGTTGCGCCAGGCATCGTGGATGGCGGCTTGTTTGACCGACTTCGCGAGCGGGTCACGCCAGAATTTGTTGAAGCAATGAAGCGCAACACCGCACTGCGGCGCTTTGGATCAATCGAAGAAATCGCCGACGTGGCCGTGTTCCTGGCTTCACGTCGGGCAGGCTATGTCACGGGGCAGCACCTGGCGGTTGACGGGGGGTATTCGGTTTGAAACGCTACGACGAACAGTTGGAGCGAGGCGTTGAACCGCTTCAGGGGCTGACGGTAGGTGCTGCGCTCAGGCGCTCGGCAAAGCTGTTTGCCGACCTTGAGTTTGTCAAATGTCGTGATCGCGTTTCAAGCTTTTCTGAGATCGACGCCGACGTCGATCGACTCGCCGCAAGCCTCCTGTCTCTGGGACTATCGCGCGGCGATCATGTGGCGGTGTGGCTCACCAACTCGCGTGAATGGATTCTGTCGTTTCTTGCCTGTGCGCGAATCGGTGCGGTGGTGGTGCCGATCAATACGCGCTACACCGCAGCTGAGGCGGGCTACATCCTTGCCCAGTCTGATTCGCGAGCCCTGATCATGACCCGCCGGATGTGGGGTAACGACTACTGGGCGATGCTGTGCGACGTGGCGCCATCCCTCAAAGGCGCCGTGTCGTCCGAACTGTCGGCGGCTGAACTGCCGCAACTCAAGCGCGTGATTGCCGTCGGCGAAGGGGCGCCAGACTGCGCGCTTGGCTTCGATCAGTTGTGTGCGGGCCCGGCGTCTGCGGGCTTACCCCTTGCAGCGGCTGAACACGCGGTGACACCCGACGACCCCCTGATCATCGTTTACACCTCGGGCACCACCGGTAAGCCCAAGGGCGCGATGCACAACCATCACGTGATTCGGCAGGCCACCCGGGTGGGGTTACGGCTGGGCTTGGAAGCGGGCGGTCGTGCGCTGGGCCATCTGCCGCTTTATCACGTCGCCGGGCTTTACATGTCCTTCGTGCCAGCGCTGACCCTGGGCGCTTGCTATGTGGCCATGTCGCAGTGGGACACTGCGCACGCAATCGAACTGCTCGAACACGAGCGAATCAGCTGCTTTGGGGGAATCCCCACGCACTTCGTCGATCTTGCCAATCATCCCGCACTCGATGCGCGACGTCTGCCCGCGCTGAAGTCGGCCTGGATTGGAGGCGCGCCAGTCATGCAATCCACATTCGGCCAGTTTATCCAGGCATTGGGTCTGCAGCAGCTGATGTCCACCTATGGCATGACCGAAAACACCATCTCAACGACCTTCAACCTGCCTGACGATCCAATCGACGTGTGCTGCCAGAATCTGGCGCCCATCCTGGGGCCCAGCGAGGTCCGAATCGTTGATCCCGCCACCGGTATCGAGGTGGCGCCCGGTGATGTCGGCGAGGTCCAGTGCCGAGGCGAGACGGTGATGATCGGCTATTACCGCAATCCCGAGGCAACCCGCGAAACGATTACCTCG
>VGHA01000336.1 GCA_016868375.1 Betaproteobacteria bacterium
GCAGCCTTGCCGATGCGAAGCCCTCGCGGGCCATGAGCCCGGTGAACAGCGTGGGGCTGCCCGAGAACAGCGTGATCTGATGACGCGCGATGGCCTCGAACACCCACTCAGGGCGGTAGCGCGGCAGGATCACCAGTGTGCCTCGGCAATACACCGCGAGATACAGACCCATGGCCACGGCATACACATGAAACAGCGGGGTGACCGCCAGAATTCTCTCGTCGTCCAGACGCGTAGGCAGCAGCGCCTCGCGCTGGCTGACGTTGATGGAGACGGCCGCATGCGTAAGGTTGACGCCCTTTGAGCGCCCCGTGGTGCCGCCCGTGTATTGAAGGGTCGAGAGCGTCTCGGGCGAGGGGAGTGGAAAACGGCTGAGATCGACGGCGTCGTGCCGCCATTGGGTAAGCCTGTTTCCGGTGCCAACCGCCCAGCGATGCTGAATGCCGTGTTGACGCGCCAACTCAACAACCGCGGGCGCGCAGTCGGCATCGTGAATAAGCCCGGCGGGCTCGGCGTTAATCAGAATGGGAGCGAGTTCGTGCGCCGTGTAGGCGGGGTTGAGTGGCACCAGTTGCAGGCCGGCCGCCTGCACGGCAAAACTGGCGATGGCAATATCGATTGAATTCGCCATCAACACGGCGATGCGGCCACCCGGTGCGCTCCAACGGCTGAGTTCGCGCGCAAGCCCGGCAACGCAGGCCGCGTACGCGCGATAGTCAAGCGTGTCGTCGCCGCAGATCAGTGCAGGCGTCGTGGGCGCCTGCCGGGCGGCATCAACCAGCGCGTGAACCACCGTGGGGTGTCGACGCGGAAGCCGTCCGCGTTCTTCGTCGATCACGCAGCGTCTCCTACGCGAATGATGACGGCCATGCCGGTATCGCCTGCTGCACATCCCGTGAAAAGACCCAGACCGCCGCCGCGTATCGCCAGTTCTTCGATCATTTCGATAATGGCGCGTAATCCGGTGGGCGCCTGCGGGTGCCCCCAGACCAGCGAGCATCCAAACCGATTGAGTCGATGCGAGGCAATCCCGAATGAGTCTGCAAGCACGATATCGTTGACGACAAACGGGTTGTGGGTCTTGATGACATCGATATCGTTGATGCTGAGCCCCGCATGTGCGAGCGCCTGGCGCGCTGCTGGAACCGGCGCCTCGGGCATATAGCCTTTTTCCACGCGCGACTGACCGAAGGCCAGCACGTGAATCGCAATTGCCGGGTTCGACGAAAGTTCGCGGGCGCGATCAGATGTGGTGACCACGATACCCGCTGAGCCATCGGCAGGATGGGTTTGTCCGCCATAGGTCACAGTACCCTCCGACCGAACCGGCGACAGCTTGGCAAGCTTGTCGGCCGAGGTGGGATGAATACCCTCGTCGCCTGCGAGCGTGCTTTGCACCCGCTTCATGCGCGAGTCGGGTACCTCGAAGGGCAGATCCATGAAGCGCTTCAGAAAGGCGCAGTCGTTGGCCAGCGCCTCGTTGTATTGCGCGTAGCGTTCGAGCACGACTTCATGTTGACGGGCGGTGCTGATGCCGTGGCGGGCGGCCACCCGGTCAGCCGTGTCGACCATGGCCAGATTGGCCCAGGGGTCGCGCTCGAAGTTGTCGAGAATCCAGTTTTCGTGTTCACCCGTGCCGCCAGGACCATCGGGCGCGGGGTAGTACAGATGCGGGCCATTTGAAGTGCGGTCGGTGGTGACCACCAGCGCGGTCGTTGCAGATCCCTCACTGATTTCCGAGGCTGCCGCGCGCAGCGCACGCGCGCCCGTGGCACACGCCTGGCTGATGGTGGGCCCAGCCAGCGTTGGCGCGCCGATCATGCCGGCGAGCCAGGGCAGCCCGTAGAAGCTTGCGCGCTGCGGCACAGTGATGCCGAGCACACCGTAGTCGAATGCTTCAGCAGGAAGATTGCGGCGCTTCAAGGCTTGCGTGGTGACATGTGCGGCGAACCGCACGCTGTGAAGGTGCGCAAGCGATCCCTGCCAGCGGGCAAAGGGGGTCGACCAGTAGGCCCCGTAGGGAATGGCGATATCGGCCATGAAAACTCCTGTCAGGTGGCGCCGAGATAGGCGGCTGCGACGCGTGGGTCGGACGCGAGTTCAGCGGCTGTGCCCGATAGTGCGACGCTGCCGTTTTCAATGACATACGCATGGTCGGCCACTTGCAGCGCCACGCGTGCATTCTGCTCAACAATCAGCAGCGATACACCCCGTTCGCGCAACTGCCGAACCACTCGAAAGATTTCGCGAACGATCAATGGCGCAAGGCCCAGCGACGGCTCATCAAGCATCAGCAGTCGGGGTGCCGACAGCAGCGCGCGGCCGAGCGCGAGCATCTGCTGCTCACCACCCGACAAAGTGCCCGCCTTTTGCTGCAGACGCTCGCGCAAGCGCGGAAACACCTCGAGCACCCAGGCCAGTGTTTCGCGGCGATTGCCTCGGCCAAGGAATGCGCCCAATTCAAGGTTATCTGACACCGTCATGTCGGCGAACAGCTCG
>VGHA01000337.1 GCA_016868375.1 Betaproteobacteria bacterium
CTGGCACGTTGGCACGGCGAATATTGCGCTGGGCCAGATCGCGTTCGCGCCGGCTGTAGACCGCGGTGTCGACAGTCAGGCAAATCTGCGTGTACCCCAAGCCTGTGACGCGCTCGATCAGCGCGTCGACCCATTGGGGGTCGCCATGAACATAGATCTGAAACAGCTTTAGCGCCGAGGGTGCGCTTGCAGCAACCTCAGCGATGTCGCAGGCGCAGACCGAGCTCAGCATGTGGGGAACACCAAACTCGCCTGCGGCCTGCGTGACCGGAATTGGGCCCGTGTCCCAGAAGTGCTCAAGACCGCCGATCGGGGCGAACAGTATGGGCAGCCGCAACCGATGTCCAAACCATTCGACTGCCGCACTCACCTCACCGACATCCCGCAAGACACGCGGACGCAGTGCCAGCCGATCAATGGCCCAGCGATTGCGTCGCAAAGTGGTTTCGGTTTCGGCCCCACCCACGATGTAATGCCAGGCGTGGTCGCCCAGATTCGAGCGAGCCCTGCGGACGATCTCGTGAAGCGTCAATAATTCGCTACTCGCGCTGGGGACCATGAAAGCTTCCGCGTTGGTGACGTTCCAGCATCATCGGGCTTTTCGATGTAGATTGCCCATCCCATTTCAATGCCTCATGCGGACCCTCATAACCATGGCAATCCACCCCTCTCAACAGCGACTACGTGATGGACAGACTGTTATTGCTGTCAACATTGGCGGCCGCAACCCGGATGTGATGGGTGCGCTGGCCCAGGGGGGCGCTCATGTGGCGTTTATTGATTGCGAACGCAGCGGCATAGGCCTGGATGCAGCAACCGAGCTGATTCGCGCTGCCCGGGTGGCAGGCCTGTCGCCCATGGTGAGAAGCTGGTCGCGCGATCCGGCGGTGCTGGTGCAATACCTTGACCGTCAGGTGGATGGACTGATCATTCCTCACATCGATACCGCGCAGCATGCGGAAGATGCGGTTGAAGTGGTGCGTTATGCCTGCGGCGAGCGCGCCTCCGAGAAGTCAGTGATTGTTCAGATCGAGACGGTGACGGCCATTGCCAATCTCGATTCGATTCTGGCCGTCAAGGGTGTCGATGCGTTTCTGGTGGGGCCCAACGACCTCGCCTACAGTCTGATGGGTCAGCGGGGCGCGCAAACGCCTGAGGTACTGGCGGCGGTTGCCTCAGTTTGCTCGCGACTTAAAGCTGCCGGGCGCATCATCGGCCTGCCGGCGCAGTGGAATCAGCTTGCGCAATTTCGGGAGCAGGGGGCCAGCCTGCTTTATTTCCCGATTGAGTGGCTGCTGGATCGTGCCCTGCGCGAACTGCGATCGAAGCTGGACGTGCACTGAATCAGCGGCAGGTCTGTGTCGGAGCTTGCGCGGGCGCGCTATTTGATTCGGGTGCTCAACTGAAACATCAGACCATTGACGCCCAACAGGTTCAGTTGGACCTGCGACTGTTCAGTGATGTTGCGACCCAGTGACACGATGATCCCCGGAGAAAGCCCGTCTCTGTTAAACGGAACCTTGTCTTCGTAGGCGCCTTTGTATCCATACAGCAGTCCGGCAGCCCATTTCACATACCACTGTTCCGGTACTGCGGTCACGGAAGCCACCCGAATCGGGCCCGGATAGGTCTTTCCGAAAGGGTAGAGAAAAACGCTGGGCTGACCGAACGAATTTGAAAAAAAAGCCGCGCCGGCCACAGCGTTGGGCGGTTCCTGACGCTCTAACCCCACAAGCCAGACATGCCGGTGCTCAGGGCTGGGATTGAAGTGGATGGTGTAGGGGCTGAACATCAGAGAATACCGGGCATCGTCAGCCTGGCAGGGCTGGCTGAGGCCGCTCGAAACCGCGAAAACAAAGCCAACACGCGAACCCAAAACTGACCAGCGCTTGGTATTCAACACAATAGAGTCTCTAAACAGGCTATGACCGAAACCGGCTGGATCGTAGCAGCGAAGCTCGGTTGTCTCTGAGATATCCCCTGGATCGTGCGCTTTAAGCGGAACCTCTGAGCGCGCGGCGATAGAGCTTACCCGTTGGGCCGGTGGGCAGTCGGTCAACGAGATGGAACACCTTGGGGACCTTGAACGATGCAAGTTCGCCATGAGCGCGACAAAAGGCCTCGAGTACGGCTGCGTCAGCAGCGCCTGATGACCGCAGAATCACATGAGCCTCCACGCGCTGTCCCCAACGCTGGTCCGGCACCCCAACGACTGCAGCCTGCGCAACCGCTGGATGGCCCAGCAGCACACGCTCGATTTCTTCGCCGTGCACTTTCATGCCGCCGGTGTTGATGACGTTATCGGTGCGGCCCAGGATGAACAGGTCGCCATCGGCATCGATATAGCCCATGTCGCCCGAGCGCCACCATCCGTTACGGAAACGCGCTCTGGTCAGGGCTTCGTCGCGCCAGTAACCGACGGCCAGCGATGACCCGGACACCACAATTTCGCCAATGCTGCCGGGTGGCAGCTCGTCAGCAAAATCGCCCTCC
>VGHA01000338.1 GCA_016868375.1 Betaproteobacteria bacterium
CAACGGGCTATCGGTGGCTTTCCGAGGCGTTAAACCTGTTTACGGAAGACGCGGCAGGAACAGTTGGTTCGCTTAACTTCACAGGCGGCGCAGCGGGCGATTCAAACCGGTACGCAATCAGCGATGTCTATCGTTACGCGACCGTCAACGGCGTACGACTCGCAATCCCAACCATCGGGATTTCAGGATCCGTTAGCTATGGTCGGCAGCCTGGGACTGCGATCAACAGCGGGACAGTTACCAACCCAACTTATAACGACTTGTTTGCTGTTTGGGATGTTGTTAACGGTACCGAAGCCTCAACGTACGAACGGTATGGGAACACGCTGGCAAACAGCTCGCCGTATACCGGCTTTAACGTTGGAACTGAGTCCAACCCCGGCTCGGTTCTCTGGAACAACGGCGGGTACGTTTCAGCAACCCGAAAAGGCTCCAACGATCTTTGGACGCTTCGTGTTTACGACGGCGCGGCGGTTGACACGGCCCACTGGGGTGGCAACACATTAGCCCTCGAAGTTGTCGACTGGAGCGTTCAAGCCAACCTTACGCATCCTGCAGCTAGCGCGGCTCAGCGCGGCACCGCAATGATGGCGGTGATGGGTGTGAGCACGACCACGCCGTCACAGACGCCGATGATTACGAGCTTGCCTGCGTCGGTCTATGTGACGCCGTCCAGCGCGTCGGATCTGATCTTTGCCGGTGCGACTATTGCTGATGTTGTTAACGATGAGACGCTGACGCTGACCTTGAGTTTGCCAACAAGCGGACTGACCCTGGACGTGGGACAGGGCCTGTCCCTCTTCAATAGCAACGGCTCAACGTTCACGACCCCGCAGGCACAGACCAGCCTGAGCGTTTCAGGCAATGCGACGCAGCTTGAAAACCTGTTGAAAGGTGTTGCGGGCCGGCTGATTTATAACGGGCCGGCAACGCTGAATCCAGGCGGTGGACTCGCGATTGTGGTGTCGATTGCGCGGGCGTCTGGCGAGGTGGCAACGACAACGGTCAGTCTCAGTGCCCCGAGTCAGTCGGCCTCGGCCGCTTCACAACTTGTATTGCCTGCACAGGTGAAAACCACCGCGGGCGCACTTGTTGCGGTGCCGTTTGCTGCCACGGCAGTGGCGGGCGACGGCGCGACGATGGCGCAGCTCACTCTGTCGGTGGATGCGGCGAAGGCCAATCTTGATTGGCAGGCGAGCGGCCTCCTCACTACGGGTTCCTCATCTCCTTCCCTGGTCGCCGCTGGAAGCGGCGCAGCGGTCACGCTGTACGGCACCGTGTCGCAGTTGAACACGTACCTCGCAGCGTTGAACGTGAAGGTGAGCGCCACTGCGTCGGATGTGATGACGGTGACCCTGGTGTCGAATGGCATCACCACCGTGGGCACAGTCTCGGTGGCACCGCAAACCGTCAGTGCAACGGCGAGAACAACGCCAACGGTACAGGTGCCGCGCGCGTTCACAGTGGGCCCAGATGGCGGGGCGGTGAGCTTCGCAAGCGAATCGGTGTCTGGCACGGGCACACTCACGCTCAAGCTTTCGCTTGCGGCGGGCGCGCTCACGTCCTCGCTCTTTGTCATCGGGCAAAGCGCTCACGACGCCAACATTCAGGTTGGCGGGGTGGCAGTGGGGGTTGCGGCCAGCTATGACTCCGCATCCAGGACGCTTACGCTAACGGGTTCGGCAACAAGCCTCAGCACCTATCTGGCTGCGTCGAATCGCGTGCTGGTCTCGTGGCTTGGTGGAGTGCCGGCTGCGCTCACCGTGTCGGTTGCCAGTGACCCGGCGCAGGGAAATCCCATCACGACCACGGTTGTGAGCTCGGTGATTCCGACGGCAGCAACGCCAGCAATCAGCAGTCTGCCTGGTGTGTTGAACATCACAGCCGGCGAGACATCATCACTGGTGTTCACGAGCGCAGGGCTGGACGACGGGAATGCGAGCGCGGATGACACGCTGACGTTAACACTGAGCGTGCCAGCTTCACTGGGTACATTGACCGCGACCGCGGCGGGCGGCGTGTCGGTAGTGAGTGGAAGCGGCACACGAAGTCTGGTTCTGAGCGGCAACGCCGCTGCCCTGCAGACGTTCCTGCAGGGCAGTACGTTGGGCGTGGGCCCGGTGGGTTACAGCGGGTTGACGGGCACGCTGACGGTGGAGCTTGCGAACGCAAGCGGTGCCAAGGTGTCGACGACGGCAGCGCTCGCAGCGCCCGCGCAGGCAGCGGTCACCGCTGCCCCCTCGAGCCTGCAGGTGCCGGGCACGGTAACAACCACGCCGGGTGCGGTGGTAGCGATCCCGTTCGGCGCTCAGCCGCTTGCGGCCGCGGGCCCGGTGAGCCTCACGTTTACGGCGAGCGGTGCATCGCTCACCTGGCTGTCCGACGCAGTGGTGAAAGCCGCGAGCGGCGATGCATCGGGCATTGCTGCGGGTAGCGGTCCGACGGTCACCTTTTACGGCACACCAGAGGCGCTGAACGCATACCTGTC
>VGHA01000339.1 GCA_016868375.1 Betaproteobacteria bacterium
GGCGGACGCGCTCGATGCGCTCATCGCTGCCGGACAGCTTCGCTTCACCGGCACCGCTTCCGATACCGTTCAGATCAGCGTGCAGTCGGTGGATGTGGCCGCGCTTCGCGCGCAGGGTGAATTCGGCATCACGATCGCTGCGACCAGCGGCGCGCGCGCCACGCCCACCATCAGTCTGCCCGATCGGCTGGCGCTGCAGTCAGCGGGCAGCACGCCGGTGCGATTTACCAATGCGCCGTTTGCTGCGGGGTCGGCCAGCACGCTGGTGGCGGCCACGCTGGAGGCACCTGCCAATGCGGTGCTGGTAGCCAGAGCCACCGGCGGCGCGGCAATTGCCAGCGCTGAAACGATGCTGAGCGACGCATCAGTCACCGTCACGGGAAGTGGCACGGGTACGCTCGTCGTCCGCGGCTCGGTGGATGCGGTGAACGGGTTTATTGGCGCGGCCAACCGAATCGAGCTTCAGCACAGCAGTGACGCCACCGCAGTGGCGCCCGCTGGAACGCTGCGGGTGGGGCTTGCGATCGAACCGGTTGCACCGGCCACGGTGAGCGCTGCGTCAGCGAGCGCGAGCGTTCGTCTGCAGACGCCTTCGCTGGGCGGCACGCCCAGCATCGTGGCGCTGCCCGCCAGCATGCCGATCACGGCTGACAGCACGTCGGATCTGCGATTTGCGGGCGTTGATCTTTCGGACAACACCGCAAGCGGCAGCACGCAGCTGACGCTGTCGCTCGAGCTGCCCGCGAGCGCTGCGCTTGCTCTGGGCGCGGGCCAGGGGCTGTCGCTGGTCAGTTCGGCAGGCGTGGCACTTGATGCTGCGGCGCTCACTGCGCTCACCGCCACGGTCACGCCGCGGCTCATCACGGTCACCGGCACGGCCGCAGAGCTTGAGACGCTGCTCGAGGGCGCGGGCAACCGCATCACGTACCAGGGGCCGGCGCTCGCCTCTGGCGCGCAGCCGCTTCAACTCAAATTGAGTGTTGCCAATGCGGTGGGTGCGTCGAGCGTCAATGTTGGGCTGGGCGCACCGGCTGCCACGCCAGCAGTGGTGAACGGCGTGCGTTTGACGCTTCCCACGGCCGTCATCACCACACCGGGCGCGCGCGCACCGATCGCCTTCGCGGCCGATGCGGTGGAGAGCCTGGGTATTGTTAACGGCACGAGCGCCGCGTCACAGCATCTGACCGTGACGATGACGGCAAGCGCGGGCCAGCTTCACTGGGTGGCTGATGCAGGGCTGAAAGTTTCAGATGCGCCCGGCGCCTTGGCGCTTGGCGCGTCGACCGCAGCGGGTGCGCCGAGTGTGACGCTCTACGGCACGGCCTCGCAGATCAATGCGTATCTGTCAGCGGGCAAGGTTCGGTACTCGCGCGAGGTAACCCATAGCGGCGCCACGCTGACCATCAGCGCACAGGGCCAGGGCGGCTCTCAGGCAAGCGGCACGCTGACCACCGACATACGGGTGAGCGAGTCAATCGGCTATGGGCCGCGACTGACGGTGCCAGCGGGTTACACACTACCGTCGGGCGGGGAGCTGCGGCTGCCTGCAAGTCTGGTGGGTGCGCCTGATCTGGATGATGCGGGCGCGGCTCACGATAGCCGCGTGCTGCAGGCGACGATCAGTGTGGCCAACGGAGAGTCATCGCTCAGCTGGGTTGCTGACTCGGCTGGCGCGCTGAAAGGCGCTGATGGCGTCGCGGCGCTTGTCGCAGGCAATGGATCGTCGCTCATCGTGCGGGGCACGGCGGCGCAGATCAATGCGTACGTGGCGCGTGCGGGGGCGATCAGTTTCACGGGCACCGGCAACGCGACGCTGACGGTGGTGGTGAACACGCTCGGTGAAGCGGGTGAGCCGGTGCGGGTGAGTACGGCGCGGTCCAGCATCACGCTGATCCAGGCACCTTCTAGCGCGGCGACGTTGGCGTTGTCGCTTCCTGCAAGCGTTGTCGTTGAGGCCGGATCAGCAACGGCCACGCCGCTTGCGCTGGTGCCCGCCGCATCGCGTGCCACGGTTGAGGGTACCGGCACACTAACGCTCATTGTCTCGGTGGCAAGTGTTACCGACGGCGCAACGACTAATAGGGTTGGCACGCTGTCTCTGGTTAATGACGACAGCGCCAGCAACGCTGACGGCGTGCTGGTTACCAGCACCAGCACCGATGCGGTGCTTACGGGCACCGCGAGCGCACTGGCCGCCTACCTGAGCGGCGGAAGCCTTCGCTATCAGGCGCCGACCACGCTGGCTTCGCCTGGCACCACGCTCACGCTGACGCTTCGTGACCATACGGATGCGGCAAGCACGAAGGCGCAGTCGATCGGATTTGTGAGGCTCGAGCCCGCTTCCCGAGCGCAGGACCCGGGTACGGTGGCCATGCAGATTCGCCTGCCCGCCACCATATCGGTGGGACCGCTGGTGGCCACGCCGCTGTCATTGGGATCGGCGCTCACGGGCGATACCAACGGCTCAGCGGTCACGGTGTACACGCT
>VGHA01000340.1 GCA_016868375.1 Betaproteobacteria bacterium
CGGTGGGCCGACAGGCGCAACGCCTACGTTGTCGTCGTCCACGGGTAATTCCGCAGGCAATACCCCCTTTAACGGGGTTGTCGTAAGCGGATCAGGCACCACCAGCCTGACACTATCGGGTAGCGCTGCTGAGCTCAGTGCGTTCCTGGATTCGGCCGACCGGATTCGTTTCAACGGCACTGCGTCATCCACCTCGTATGAACTGACCTTCACCGCGCAGAGCATGAATGGCAGCGGCGTGCAGTCAGCGACGTCGGCCAAGGCTGCGGTATCTGCTGTTCAATTGGGTGTGCCGGCCGGCACCACCACCGTCGCGCCGCTCTCGACAGCGCCAACCTTGCAGGTTCCCGCGGCGTTCACCGCGCTATCTTCGAACGGAGAAATCCGATTTGCGACTGACGCGCTCAGCGGTACAACCGGCAATGTCACGCTCGTTCTTGCGGTGAGCCATGCAAGCATCACCAACGCCACGCTTAGCACGTCAGGTGGAAATGGCACGAGCAATGGCGTCACGGTAAGCGGCTCGGGGACCGGGGTTCTCAGCCTGAGCGGTACTGCGACCGACATCAACACCTTCCTGAAGGCTGCGGATCGTGTGCGGTTCAACGGCGCGGCTTCGCCCACGGCGTATTCCCTGAAGTTCTCCGCCCAGGCCGTCAATGCCACCGTTGTGCAGTCGGCTGCTACAGCCGATGCTGCGCTGACCAGCGTGCAGTTGGGTGGATCCGGTACTGCGTCGACCAGCACTGCGCCTGCTCTGGCCGTGCCCGCCACCATCAATGCGCTGCCCAGCAGCGGTGAGATTCGCTTCGCGACGAACTCAATCACTGGCGCAGGCACGCTGACGGTGGTGCTCGCGGTGAGCGGCGGCCCGTCAGGGGCGACGCCGAAGCTTGTCAGCGCTGACGTTGTCAGCGCTGACGGAAATACAACCGTTGCTGGCGTTGAAATTAGTGGCTCCAACAGCAACCGGCTGACCCTGCGTGGCGCTGACACAGACATCAGCGCTTACCTGAACGCTGCGAACCGCATCGCCTTCACTGGCACCAGTTCAGCAACGCCTTACGTTCTGTCCGTAACGGCGCAGAGCATGACCGGCAGCGCGGTGACAGCCGCCTCCACGGCCCAGATCGCGCTTGTGACCACTGGCGCCGCCGGAACGGCGACCCCGATCGTCGCGCCTACGCTCAACCTGCCTGCGTCGTTCTCGACGCCCGCGATCAATGGCGAGGTGCGGATCGCCAATGCTGTCGGAACGGGTACCGATGTCGTGACGGTCGTTCTCGCCGTACGGGGCGGGCCAGCAGGCGCCGCGCCCACCCTGTCGAGCGCGTTGGGTAATGGTCTCTCTAACGAAGTCACCGTCAGTGGTAACGCCACGTCGGCCTTGACGCTCACGGGCACAGCATCGGCCGTGAGCACCTATCTCAGCGCTGCGAACCGCATCCTGTTCAATGGCCCGGCATCGTCCACCACTTACACGGTCACCGCCACGGCCCAGCGCATCAGCGGTGGCGTTGTGCAGTCGGCAACCTCGTCACAGGCGCTGCTCACGTCCATCGTGTCTGGAACAGCCGCCGCAAGCGGCAGTGCGCAGTCCTTTGCACCGCTCACTTTGAATACGCCCACCAGTCTGACCGCGCTGTCTGCGAATGGACAGATCCGCTTTGCAGGCGCGGTGGGCGACAGCAGCGAAGCCCTTACCGTCGTGCTGGCGCTGAGCGGCGGGCCGAATAATCCGACTCCGGCGCCGTCACTGGTGGCGGTGGGCACGGGCGACGTCACAGTAGCGGGTTCAGGTACTGGTACGCTTTCGCTGAGCGGTACGGCAACTGCGCTGACCTCGTTCCTGGATTCCAGCACGGGCGGCGTTCTGTTCAACGGCCAGGCGTCGCAGACGGCCTACACGCTGACGACCACAGTCCAAAGCGCAACCGCTGGCGTGATTCGTTCCGCACGCAGCGCGACAGCATCGCTTACCAGCATCCAGACGGGATCTTCTGGAAGCGCGACCGCTGTAGCAACGCCGACGCTCAATCTTCCCAGCAGCATGGTGGCGCTGTCGGCGAATGGTGAGATCAAGTTCGCCGATGCGTTCGGAAGCGGGAGCGATACGCTCAGCCTGGTGCTCTCCGTATCCGGCGGGCCTGCCAGCCCGACCCCAGCACCGATATTGTCGGCGAGCGGCTCCTCTGGCGTGACAGTGGTCAGCGGCTCGGGGTCCTCCACGCTGACCTTGAGCGGTACCGCCTCGGCGTTGTCGGCTTACCTCAACACCAGCGGTGCGGTCAGGTTTGACGGCCAGGCTTCGTCGACAACGTACTCGCTTAACGCGACGGTTCAAAGCCTGAATGGCACCCTGGTTCAGTTGGCCAGGAGTGCTTCGGCAACGCTGACCAGTGTGCAGTTGACAGGCAGTGGATCGGCAACAGCCTCCAGCGCGCCGAGCCTGAGTGTGCCG
>VGHA01000341.1 GCA_016868375.1 Betaproteobacteria bacterium
TTCAGGCCACTGCTCCTGACCCCTTCGACCCCGCGCAGTTTGCTGCCAGTAGCACGGTGCTGGGTGGCATCGGGGTGACCAAGGAGATGGTGACCTGCCCGGTGCGAAAGCCGAGCAAGCAGGAGTTTGTGCGCGTGCATCCCGGTGCCGAATACCAGCTGCGGGCTCATATCCTTGAGCTGAAGGAAGAGCGCGAAACGTATCTGGTGATGCCAGCAGTCGCGGCAGCGCTACCGGGCGAGACGCGCACAGTTAATCTGCGCCTCACGGTCAGCCGGCAGGGCGCGGTGTTTCTGTGGCCGGTGCCGGAGCCCAGCCTGGACGGCCGCGAAAACGGCTGGGGCACTTCTGCCCGCGCTGCCGCGATCAGTGCCGAAACCAAGTGGGTGCGCATCATCGCCAACATGCCGCAGGGCGCTTATGACGTGCATAGCGCGCCGGGCGCACTCGGTACGCCGATCTGGCCCGACAAACCGCTCCGCGACATTCTGGCGGTGGCGTTTGGCGAGAGCTTCATCATTCGCGACGCCGGACATCCGGTGGTCAAGCGTTTGCTGGGGCTGGCATGACGCCAAATGCCTTGTCGTATGCCGCCATCTGGGCGCTGGACTTCGAGTTCATCGCCCGTGATGGCGAGCACCCGGAGGTTGTGTGCCTGGTGGCGCATGACCTCATCAGCGGGCGCTGGGTGCGCATATGGCAGGGCGGCTTTACGGCGCCGCCATTCTCGCTGGCTGCCGATACCCTGTTCGTCGGGTATTCGGCGGCGGCCGAGTGGTCCTGCTTCATTGCGCTCGGCTGGCCAATGCCCGCGCGCTGCATCGACCTCTATGCCGAATTTATCCGCATCACCAATGGCGCCTTTGACGGCAAACTGTTCCCCAGCCTGCTGGCCGCTGCCGCACATTTCGGCATCGCTACCACGGATGCCGACCACAAAGGCGTCATGCGTGACCTGATTCTTTCCGGTGGCCCTTGGACCGATGCGCAAAAGCGGGACATTCTCGACTACTGCGCGGCCGACGTGCGGATGACTGCCGATCTGTTGCGCACCATATGCCCGGCGGTATGTCGCGATCCGGCCACGCTGGGCGGTGCATTGCTGCGCGGGCGCTACACCTGCGCCGTGGCGCGCATGGAGTGGAACGGCACGCCCATCGACGTGGCCACGCTCACGCGCCTGCGTAATGGTTGGGAGGACATCAAGGTCGATCTCATAGCCGACATCGACCAGCGCTACGGCGTTTTTGCGGGCACTTCGTTCGTTGCCTCACGCTTTGCCAGTTATCTCGACGCGCAACAAATCCCTTGGCCACGCCTTCTAAGCGGGCAGCTGATGCTGGATGACGACACCTTTCGCGAGCGCGCCAAGTCCTTTCCGACGATCGCGCCGCTGCGCGAGCTGCGCCATGCCCTTGGCAAGATGCGCCTCAACAGCCTGGCTGTCGGGCAGGACGGCCGCAACCGCACTGGCCTGATGCCCTTCGGCAGCAAGACCGGCCGCAATCAGCCCAGCAGTTCGCGCTTTGTCTTTGGCACCTCGCGCTGGCTGCGCAGCTTGATCCAGCCGGCCCCGGGCCGTGCCGTGGCCTATGTCGATTGGTCGAGCCAGGAAATCGCTATCGCCGCCGCCCTGTCGGGTGATGACGCGCTGTGGGAGGCTTACACCTCGGGCGACCCCTACATGGCATTTGCAAAACAAGCCGGACTTGTTCCGCCAGAAGCCACCAAGGCCACGCACAAGGGCGAGCGCCAGCGCGCCAAGGCCATCGTTCTTGGCGTCGGCTATGGCATGTCCGCCGAATCCATGGCGCTGCAAGCGGGCCTGCACCTCGACGAAGCGCGCGACCTACTGCTGCGGCACAAGCTCACCTACCGTCAATTCTGGGCCTGGGCCACGCACAACCAGAACGCTGGGCTGTTGGGCCTGACACTGCAAACCACCTACGGCTGGACATGGCAGGCCGGCTTCGGCACGACGGTCAATCCCCGTTCGCTGCTCAACTGGCCGATGCAGGCCAATGGCGCCGAAATGATGCGGCTGGCCTGCTGCGAGCTGACCGAGCAGGGTGTCATGGTTTGCTGCCCGGTGCACGATGCACTGCTGGTTGAAGGTGACGCTGCCGGCATCGACAACGTGATTGCCACCACTCGCGCCGCCATGGAGCGCGCGGGCGAATTGGTACTGGGCGCCGGGCGCATCGTGAAGACCGACGCGGATGTCGTACGCCACCCGGACCGCTACGCCGACGAGGCCGGTGCCGAAATGTGGGATCGCGTCATGGCGCGCCTGAATGCGCGGGGGGGCTGCGAGGGCGGCGTAAGAGGAGGCAGGATAACCGACACCGATACGGTGCCAGTGCCCTCGGCAACCGACACCGTGACGGTGTACCCGTCTCTATCTATATAGTTATATCTTTATAATCTATGTACGGCAGACCT
>VGHA01000342.1 GCA_016868375.1 Betaproteobacteria bacterium
TAGAAGTCCAGCCGCCGCCCAGCCCGCGCAAATACTGGACGCGGCGCGGCATTGCCGAATGGCTGATAGAGCGGCTGGCCGAGGATAAGCCGACGCTGGTCGGCATCGATCACGGCTTTTCTTTTCCGCTGCGCTATTTTGAGGTGCATCGGCTGCTGCCCGACTGGCCGTCGTTCCTCGACGATTTCCAGCGCCACTGGCCGACCGACGAGGATCACACCTATGTCGATTTCGTGCGTGATGGTTCGGTCGGCAACGGCGCGGCGCGCATGGGTAATGCCCGTTGGCGGCGACTGACCGAGGAGCGCGCCGGCAGCGCGAAATCGGTGTTTCATTTCGACGTTCCGGGCTCGGTGGCCAAGTCAACCCATGCCGGTATTCCGTGGCTGCGCTTCATCCGGCAACAGCTTGGGCAGCGCGTCCACTTCTGGCCCTTCGACGGCTGGGACATTCCGGTCGGGCACTCCGCCATCGTTGAGGTCTCTCCGGAGCTGTGGTCGCGCGGCTTTGCCCGCGAGGGACGCACCGGCGACCAGCATGACGCCTTCAGCATTGCTGCCTGGCTTTCGCGCGCGGACCGAAACGGCCGTCTTGCCGCCTGCCTGAATCCTGGCCTTACACCACCCATGCGCACATTGGCACAGGTAGAAGGCTGGATTCTGGGTGTTCCCGGGTTGATCGAGGAGGATGCGAGAAGTGACGGCCTCGCTTCTACCGCTTGCAATCATATGCCGTCCCGTTTACACTAAACAACATGGCTAAAATATCGAAGTACGCACCCGCCGCCGATCCCGCCCGTAAGCAGGCGGTGATCTATGCCCGCGTTTCCTCCAAGGAACAGGAGAAAGAGGGCTTCTCGATCCCGGCGCAGTTGAAACTCTTGAAGGAATACGCGGCGGCGCAAGGCTTCAAGGTGGTGCAGGAATACGTGGACGTGGAGACGGCCAAGGCGACCGGGCGTACCGCGTTCGGGGAGATGGTCGACTATCTGAAGGCGCATCCTTCCATCCGCGCGCTGCTGGTGGAAAAGACCGACCGGCTCTACCGCAACCTCAAGGACTGGGTGACGGTGGACGAGCTTGAGGTTGAAATCCACTTCCCGAAAGAGGGCGTGGTGCTGTCGCGGGAGTCGCGATCCTCGGAAAAGTTCATGCACGGCATCAAGGTGCTAATGGCCAAGAACTACATCGACAACCTCTCCGAGGAAGCCCGCAAGGGTATGCAGGAGAAGGCCGAGCAGGGCATTTGGCCGACCAAGTGTCCGCTGGGCTATCGCAACATCACCGGCCCGGACGGCAAAAAGATCATCGCCACCGACCCGCTAGCCGCGCCGGTCATCGCCAAGCTGTTTGGCTGGTACGCCAGCGGCCAATATACGGTGCGCGAGGCCACCGTGAAGGTGCGGGAACTTGGATTGGTCCACCGCAAGAGTGGCACCAAGGTCCCGGTCAGCACGGTCAACGCCATCCTGCGTAACCGGCTTTACTGCGGTCAGTTCGAGTGGAACGGCAAGCAATACCAAGGCAGCCACGAAGCGATCGTCTCGGTCGAACTCTGGGAGCGGGTGCAGGCTGTGATGGACAGCCGAATGGCGAAGAAGTACCGCCGAATGACACGCGACTTCGCCTTCTCCGGCCTGATCACCTGTCATACCTGTGGATGCGCGGTGGTCGGCGAGATCAAGAAGGAACGCTACATCTACTATCACTGTACGGGTTACGCCGATAAGTGCCAAGGCAAACCGGCGACCTGCCGGCGCAAATACGTCCGCGAAGAGGTACTTGAGAAGCAGTTCACCGAACTCTTAGGCCGGCTGCACTTCGACGAAGAGGTGCTGGAATGGGTGCGTGATGCGCTGCACGCAAGCCACGCCGACCAACGGCGCGAGCACGAGGAGGCAATCAAAGGCCATCAGGCCGAATACAAACGCCTTGATGACCGCATCCGTGCCATGTATGTCGATAAGCTCGACGGCATTGTTGAGGCGGCGTTCTACGACAAGATGTCGAACCAGTGGCGCGAGGAGCAGAGCCGCTGTCAGCGCGAGATCGACCGGCTACAAACTGCGAACCAGTCCTACATGGATGAGGGCGTGCAGATTCTCGAACTCGCGAGCAACGCGCAAACGCTCTTCGAAAGCCAAGAACCGCGCCAAAAACGGCGGCTGCTCAACTTTTTGCTATCGAACTGCTCTTGGGAGGACGGTGAGGTGGTCGCGACCTTCCGGCAACCGTTTGATCTCTTGGCAGAAACGAACGCCATCGCAGCCAGCCAGAAGCCGACTGCAGCAGCGTATTCGGCGAAAACAGAGATTTGGCTCCCCGACCTGGGCTCGAACCAGGGACCTACGGATTAACAGTCCGGTGCTCTACCGACTGAGCTATCGGGGATCTAGCCGCTCTAAAGTGTAGCGGATCCTCGGCGGGTGTCTCACAAGAC
>VGHA01000343.1 GCA_016868375.1 Betaproteobacteria bacterium
CTGATCTGCGACTGGGTCGAGCATATTCCCCGCGACATCAGCGAATGCTTCGGCGTACGGCTGGAGGCCGAAGGCAAAGCCATCGCGTTCTCGGGCGACACCGCGCCCTGTGAATCGATGGTGCGTCTGGCTGCGGGTGCCGATCTGCTCATTCATGAGTGCACCATGCCGGAATCGTTCATCGAACATCGCCGGAAATCGGGTGTAGGTACCTTCGCTCATACAAGCCCCACTGAACTGGGACAGATTGCCGCGCGCGCGGGGGTCAAGCGCCTGGTTCCTACACACTTTGGACACTTCGAGTCGACGCACGCGCTGATCCGCAGGGTTGCCACGCATCATGTTCCGGTTGACCAACTCGGACCGCACCTCATGGATGAGGTGGTTCGGGATATCCGCCTCCATTACCAGGGCCCGATGCAAATTGCCACCGACCTGCTACGTATTGACGTTTGAGTGAGGGTCCTGCCGCCAGTGCAATCATTACATCCTGAAGGAGCTCTCATGACCATCAAGCGTTTTTTGCAACGTATCGCCGTATTCGGTCTCTGCGCCGCTGCGCTGGCTCTCAGTGTCCATAGCCCTCGTGCGCGCGCACAAAGTTCAGAGTCCTGGCCTAGTCGACCAATTCGAATCGTCGTACCGTACGTGGCAGGCGCGATGGGCGACCTGATCGCGCGGCGGCTCACCGAAGGTCTGCGGCAGGAACTTGGCCAGTCAGTATTGGTAGAAAATCGACCAGGCGCAGCCGGCAATATCGGCGCGCGCGCCGTTGAACAGGCTGCCGCCGATGGCCACACCCTGCTGCTGGCACCCACCAACAACTTCACGATGAACCAGTTTCTGTATAAGGACCTGGGCTTTGACCCGCTGCAACGATTCGATCCGGTCACCATTCTGGTGGACGTGCCTTCGGTCATTTTTGTGCCGGCCGCGCTGCCCGCAACCACCTTCGGTGAATTTGCCGCCTGGACTCGGGGCAATCCTGGCAAGGTGAACTACGGATCACCCGGCAGCGGTACCAACCCGCACCTGTCCGCAGAAGCAATCAATCGCAAGTTCTCGCTCGGGATGGCTCACGTCCCCTACAAGGGTGCTGCGCAGGCGATTACCGCACTGATGGCAGGAGAGATCCATTTCTACCTGGTGGGAGCTGGTATTGGCCTGCCCCACGTCAGAAGCGGCAAGCTTCGGGCACTCGCAGTCTCCTCGGCCACCCCGCTATCGGTTCTGCCGGATACGCCCAGCTTTGCCAAGGCTGGAATCACCGGCATCGACGCGAGCAACTGGTGGGGAGTTGCCACACCCGCGGGCACGCCGGGCGCCATCACCGACCGACTTCAGCGCGCGCTCTGCAAGGTGCTTTCGGAGCCGGGCAACGAACAGGCACTCACCCAGCTGGGCGTACTTCGGATATGCAACTCGCCTTCCGAAATGCGTGCCCAACTGGCGCGGGAAGCCGACGCCTGGCGGCGAACCTTGCCCGAGCTCAAAATTTCGCTGGAGTGAACTTTTCCGCCAAACGGGACTTGTTGCCCAGGCCCGTCCTGAGCGAAAATAGCGGGGTTGTAAGCGCAGTCCGGCAGGAGTTCCCCATGAAAAAGTGGTTGGTCGCAGCGAGTCTGGTTTCGCTCTGCTCATTCGCTCAGGCTGAGAGCGGCGTTTTCCTCGGCCTGTCAATGCAGCTTGGGGGCAACATCAGTGCCCGCGATATCGGTTTAACCGCCAAGGTGGTTTCAAGCAACCGTGAAGACCGCGCGGTTCTCGGCGGCGGCATCAACGTGTACCCGTTCGGATCGGGCCCAACACGCGTCGGACTCGATGTGGGCGCGGGCTATCAGGGCTCGCGGTTTGGGGCAATGGTGGGGTATGACCTGCTGCTGGGGCGGCCCACGCTCAATGCGGGTTACGTGAATACTTCGAACCGCTAATTCGTTAGCTGCTCAGAAGTCAAACTCCCGAACCAGCACTGCGGCGGCCTGCACACGCTACTGACACTGGATCCGATGCGGCGTCGCAGTCGACCGTGATCGATCGCCAGCTGACTGCGCCGGTCTACCAGGCGCTGAAAGCGGAACTCGATCTTGATGCGATTCGACGAATCCTTCAGGCTGTGTCCCTTCAACGGGAAGGTAGCCGTCTGGCAGATCTTTCGACCCGTGCTGAACCTACCACCAACCTGCTGATTCGATCTGCGGGATGGCTGCCGAGCTCACGCATCACCCTCCCCGTGTAGCGACCCGCACCCCATGCTCTCAAACGCTGACAACCAGCTGCTGACCCAAACCGGTCCCGACACGCCAATGGGCCAGTACTTCCGCAGATACTGGCAGCCCGTCGCGCTGTCACGCGAGCTGCCGCATCCTGACTGCGCGCCGCTGCGGGTCCGCGTGATGGGCGAGGCGCTTCTGGCTTTTCGCGACAGCACCG
>VGHA01000344.1 GCA_016868375.1 Betaproteobacteria bacterium
AGGCCGCAATTGCGGATCCCCAGGCGGCGGTTCGGGCGGCCGTCAAGGTCAAGCCGGAACTTGACCCCAACTCGGTGCTGTTACAGATGCAGGCGTCGCTTTCGAAGTTTTCCTCGCCGAACACCGCAGGCCTTCCGATCGGCGTCGCGGCAGAGCCCGACTGGAAATCTACGCTTGATCTGCTGAACGAATTCCAGGGCATCAAAACCGATCGGCCCGCCAGTTCCTTCTTCACTAACGACTTCGCGCGATAGGCTGGGCAGCCCCTCGGAGCCATGTAATGGGTGCACAGACAATTCGGCTGCTGGGGGTCGAAAAGCATTTCGCTCGCGCCGGTAAGCGTACTCACGCACTCACCGACATCAATCTGACGATTGACGCCGGTGAGTTCGTGGCGGTGGTGGGCCCGTCTGGCTGTGGCAAAAGTACGCTCTTGAGGCTTGTTGCAGGCCTGATGCCCGCCAGCGCAGGGACGGTTCACTATGACGATGAGTTAGTCAGTGAGCCTCGAAAGAACACCGGCATTGTTTTTCAAAAGGCGAATCTCGTTCAGTGGCGTAACGCGATCGACAATGTGCTGTTGCAGATTGATCTTCGCAGTCTTGACGTATCTGAATATCGAGCCCGCGCGGAGTCCCTGCTGAGTTCACTCGGCCTGTCCGATTTTCTCGACCGGTATCCGCACGAACTCTCCGGTGGAATGCAGCAGCGCGCATCCATCGCGCGCGCGCTGGTGCATCGCCCCGATGTCCTGCTGATGGACGAACCCTTTGGCGCGCTTGATGCGCTCACCCGCGAGCAGGTACGGGTCGACCTCGAGGCGCTTTGGCTTCGTGACCGCATGACGGTCATGTTCATCACCCACAGCATTGACGAGGCGGTTCTGTTGGCTGATCGGGTGGTTGTGATGAGCGCAAGGCCAGGGCGGATCGATCGGGTTCTCAAGGTCGACCTGCCAAGACCTCGGGCCCTGGGCGCGAGAAAAGCGCCCGCCTTCATAGAACTCGTGGATACGATCACACAAGAGTTCCTGGCGCGCGGCGTTCTGGATGACCACCGTACACAGCGGCTACTGGGGTAAGGAGTTTTCCGTTGAGTACCGACGCCAATCAGTCAGGCTTGATTGTGATCTGGAACGATATCGTTCCAGAGTGCCGAGACAACTTTCTTGAATGGCATTCCCGCGAACACATCCCCGAGCGCGTTGCGATTCCCGGGTTCTTACGAGGTCAGCGCTGGTTTGGTGAATCCGCATCGCCGCAATACCTCACGATCTACTCAACCGCAGACGCCTCGGTCCTCACGAGCGCAGCCTATCTGGCCAGGCTCAACAGCCCAACGCCGTGGACGCAGCGAAGCGTCGCCGATTTTCGAAACACTTCAAGAGCGGCGGGCTCGCTTGTGTGGGGGTCGTCTGGCGCTACAGGCGGCGTCATCCTGTCTGCGCGGTTTGACATTGCGTCGGATCGCGCTGCCGCGCTCGCCCAACAATGGGCGAGCGGGCCGCTCGCGTCATTGGCCCAGAAGCCAGGGATTGCGCGGGTCCGGGTTGCGGTATCAGCTGCCTCAGCAAGTCAGTTGCAGACCGCTGAGCGAGCTGTACGATCGGGGGATATCAAAGAACCTTCCCTGATTGTGCTGGTTGAGGGATTTGACGATATCCAAAGCGTTCAGGGCGCCTTCGCTTCGGTCGACCTGACCCCCGATACGCCCGTCGCGGCGAGGCTGGACTGCTATCGGCTTCAATTTGATCTGGCGTCACCACAGCCTGCAGCGTCGTGAAACTGCAGCCAGGAACCGACGATGGAAAGTACACCCATGCCGACCCGCTATGAGGGTCCGCTATCGCTCGAGACAGCACTCTCGCAGCTTGCGCTCACGGATACCGCTACGCCCTTTCATCGCGATGGGCCACTGGCCGACATCGAGTCGCGCGATCTTGGATTGGCGGCTGCAACGGGTGGGCGAATCGGCGCCAGACATCTGCGCGCCATCGCGCCGTTCGAAAAGCCCACCGGGTGGCATTGGCATGACATGACCGCGCACATCAATATTGTGCTGCGTGGATGGATACGCTTTCGCTACGCAGGTGTCACCCAAGACGTTACCGTCAATGCCGGGGAGTGTCTGTCGCAACCTGCGGGCGTTCCGCATAACGTGGTGGGCCGCTCCGACGATCTCGAACTGATCGAAATCAACATGCCCGCCAGCTACGCCACCGTTGATCTTGGCGGCCCGCTGGATGCCGCACAACCTCCCTCACCCATGCGCTGAGCGGTCGGTGCTTAGGCGTCGGCTTCCTCGACGGTCAACGATGAATCTATGCGTTGATGGAGGTTTTCACAGACTTTGAGTCAAACGCGTACGGTACCCGAGCCGTGAGTATGCTCTGGGCAGCCGCTACAGATCGCGCTGCCAGAGCCCGTGG
>VGHA01000345.1 GCA_016868375.1 Betaproteobacteria bacterium
ACCGATGCGTTCGAGGCGCCCTCGGCGGCGCCGGGATGCCCTTGCCCGGATGCGCCGGTTGAGCGTCCCGACGGCAGTTCGGGCTGGTTGCTCGACCATCTGGGCCGCGGTTTTACGCTGCTGGTGGCGGGGGCAGATCCAACCGATTCCAACGCCAACGCCAATGCAGAGCCCTTACCGCTTCCGGTGACCAGGCTTCGGCTGGACCACGATCTGGTCGATCGTCGCGGCGTTCTGTCTGCTCGCTTCGATACCAGGCAGCAGGCGGTTTACCTGATCCGACCCGATCAGTTCATCGCTGCACGCTGGCGACAACCCTCAATAACTGAGATCCGCCAGGCCCTGGCGCGCAGCCTTGCGATTCATTGAATGAATGATGGTCGGAGACACGATGCCGCTCAACCTTGCTCCGAACATTCCCGACCCGGACGGCTTCTACCAGGAACTGATTGACAGCCAACGCGACCTGGACGAGTCGGCCGCTGCCCTCATGAATGCCCGACTGGTGCTGTTGCTGGCCAACCATGTGGGCGAGCGCGACACGCTGCGCGAGGCGCTCAGACTGGCAAGGCCTCCGGCTCGCTGAACACCTTTCGCGCCGCTTCCTGAATCCTCTCGCGCAGCCAGCGGTGACCGGGCCGTAGCGCCTGGCGGCGCCGCCACAGAATGTCCACGTGCACGGGGGGCAGCTCAAACGGCAGCTTGCGCACCGCAAGCGGGCGCTCGAATCCGGTGGCGGCAACAAAGTGACGGGGTACCACGGTGAGCAGGTCGGAGCGGGCCACGACCTGGCCCGCCGTGATGAACTGATTCACGGTGAGCATCACGCGCCGGCTGCGTTTCAGGTCAGACAGCGCCTCGTCAACAAACCCGATCGGTCGGCCGGAAAAACTGACCAGCAGATGATTGGCCGCACAGTAGGTATCAAGCGTCAGGTCCTTCGCGGCGAGCGGGTGGCCGCGTCGCATCACGCACACATACTCGCCGGTATACAGCCGGCTATGGCCGAAGCCTTCCGATACCCCCTCCATCTGCTGGAGCGCAAGTGCGGCGATGACCGCAGGGAAATAGCCGATCGCGACATCAATCCCCTTGGCCTCCAGCCACTCGCGTGGGTCGCGGGTGGTCAGCGGCAGGACCCGCAGGTTGATGCCTGGGGCCTGTCGCTCGATCAGCTTCAGTAAGGGCGGAATCAACATGGTGGCGGTTGAGTCTGCCATGGTGAGCAGAAAGCTCATCTGCGCGATGGCGGGCTCGAACGCATCGGGAGCAACCGCCGCTCGGAGTTGATCGAGCGCGGCCCGCACCGACGGCCACAGTGCTGTTGCATAGGGCGTGGGCTCGACCCCATATCCCGAACGCCGCACCAACGGGTCGCCCAGCGCGTCTCGCAGGCGCTTGAGCGCGTTGCTCGCGGCAGGTTGTGTCATCGACAGGTTGTCGGCGGCGCGCGTGAGATTGCGCTCGGCCATCAACTCATCGAATAAGCGCAGCAGATTGAGGTCGAGGGTACGAAAGTTCGCCATTGAAGCGCCGGTCTAACAATTCAAATTGATGATGATAAACATCATAAACATCAATTGGAAATATGTTTTGTCCGGCCCCACAATCCGTTCATACCAAAAAACACTCCTCCTGCCTCGATACAAAGGATTCATCATCATGGCAACGCAATATGCTCTTTCCCACCCCGGCCTCGATCGTCTTGGGCGCAGCTACGACGCTGCGTGCGATATCGCCGCCGCGGTCAGTTCCGCGATAACCGGCTGGCAAGGCTGGCCCCGAATCGCCGCTGCCCTTGACACCTGGGGCCATGCGCGCGCCGAGGCGCTCGCCATGCAAGACCCTCGAGTTCGCGCCGAAATTCAGGCGGCTGCTCAGCGTATGACGTCCGAGGACGTTCGCTGAGGCGGTCTGCCCGATCCGTTGTCTCCTCCACCTCCACGAAGGTGGTTCGGCCTGCGGTGTTCCCGCAGGCCTTTTTTTGCTCAGGCGAGGGCAAACAGATCGTCGTGTTGAACCACCCGACCCTGGTGAATCCACTCGGTCAGGTGCTGGTCGATACTGCGTCGCTCGGCTGATTCAATCCAAAGCTCGGACGCTTCGGGCCGATACACGATTCTGGATCGCGTGAGCTGATCGAGTGTTCTGGGACCCTCGCGCAGCAGCGCCTCCAGGCGCGCCTCGCGGGCATCCAGCCTGGCGGTGAAGGCAGCAAGCAGTTGAAGGAACTCGGCGCGATCGCCAATGACGCCCTTGTGATGCGAGGTGATCCAGCAGCGGGCGGGAATATGCGCGATTTCGGCCAGCGTGCTTCGAAAAGCCGTCAGACTCGAGGTGGCGTCGCCGTAATACGGGCCAAAGCTCGACAGGTCGATGTCGCCGATGAAGGCAATGCCATGGGGCTCGACC
>VGHA01000346.1 GCA_016868375.1 Betaproteobacteria bacterium
GAAGCGCCGAACGGCCTATTACTGACTGGTAAGTCATTTAGTGTACATGATTGCTTACAACTCTTGCAGCCTCGCTCTGGTTTGAGATCGATGCCTTCCAGTACTGTGATCAAGCGTGATTGATCGAGTGACTGGGTGACGCTTACGCGCCGCCGAACCAAACCTGAAGGAGCATTTCAATGAAGGGCCGAACCAAACTTGCGTTAAGCGCCTGCCTGATTGCGCTGTCGTTGCCAACGGTAGCCCAGGCGAATGACGCCTTGCTGGGCGCGCTGGTGGGCGCTGGCGCTGGCGCGTTGATCGGCCAGGCGCTGGGTGGGCGCGATGGCGCGATCGCGGGCGGCGTGGTGGGTGCGGTTGCGGGGGCCGCGCCCGGTTATCGCCATGAACCGCACGTTGCCTACGGCGGCGCCTATGCCTCGTACCCGCAGCCCGTTTACGTGGCGCCGCCGCCTGCGGTACGGTTTTATCCGCCGGTCGTGTATGCCGCGCCGGTGGGCGGTTACGCGACCTATGGCTATGGCGCGCCGCCGGTGGTGGTGGTGCGCAGCGCGCCGGTGGTGGTGATCAACGGGGGCGGGTACCCCCACCATCACCACGGCCGTCACGCGATCCGGCACGGCCACCCGCATGGCCATCCCTACGGTGGCTGGCACCGTTGATTGACCTTCGGGCCGCCTGCCTGGCCTAGTCAGCCCAGCTGACCAGACCCGTCCAGGCGGTGATCAATACCACCGCGCCAAACACAATCCGATACCAGGCAAAGACCACAAAGCTGTGCGTGGCGACGAATCGCATCAGCCAGTGCACACAGGCCAAGGCGCTGATAAACGACACCATCAGGCCCACCGAAAAGAGCGGCAGATCGGCCCATTCCAATAGGGCCCGGTGTTTCCAGGTGTCGTACGCACCCGCGCCAATCAGGGTCGGTATGGCAAGAAAGAATGAGAACTCGGTGGCGACCTGCCGGGATAAACCGAACAGCATGCCGCCGATGATGGTGGCGCCAGAGCGGCTGGTCCCTGGGATCAGCGCCGCCGCCTGAGCCAGGCCAAGTTTCAGCGCGTCCAGCGGGGCCAGATCGTCGATGTCGCGAATTCGTGGCGCAGACGACGCGCGGGCTGCTCGTGCCTCAGCCCACATGATCACGAGCCCCCCCACAATGAACGCGGCTGCAACCGGCACGGGCGAGAACAGGTGCTGCTTGATGCTCTTGGCAAACAAGAGCCCCAGAACCGCGGCGGGCAGAAAGGCGATCAGCACATTGATCGCAAAGCGCGTGTCGCGCCGGTTGCGACCGAAGCCGGCCACTGTTGCGCCGATGCGTGCCCGAAAGTAAACGATGACTGCCACCATCGCACCGGTCTGGATTGCCACGCTGAACAGCTTGGCTTTTTCGCCCTTAAAGCCGAGCAGGCTCGAGGCGAGAATCAGGTGCCCGGTACTGGAGATAGGCAGGAACTCGGTCAGCCCTTCAACGATACCCAGAATGACGGCTTTGACGAGCAGAGGAAGTGCCACCAGCAGTTCGAACATGGTTGGGTCTCGATATCAGGCGCAGAGCGGTGATCCGCGGCAAACCGCCGCAACCCCGACCCGGACTTCGTCGGGGTGTGTTCCGCCATGCATGCCGATGAAGCTTGCAGGCATCTCGCCATTCAGCGTTTGGGTCAGGCAGTAGCGATCTTTGCCAACCAGCGTGTACGAACCCACTCGTTCGCGCAGCGCTGGCCCGCAGTGCTGCGCCGGGCCGAAACATCCGGCTTCAATGAGCGCCTCGCTCGGATGGCAGTCAAACGCAAACCCCAGCAGCTTGTCAGCGGTGTCGGCAAATAGGCCTTCAACGCCGCGGCGTACCCTGCAGAAGGCCACTCGGGGCTCGCCGGTGAGCGGCCCGTCAAGCAAGCAGGCGAGCTCGGGAAACGCTTCCAGCCTCAGGATCTGCTCGCCTGGCACGTCGATGAAACCATGGTCGGCGGTCGCGATCAGCAGCGCACCGGATCGCGCGAGGTCCGCAGCAAGATCACTGAACAAGGCATCGTAGGCCGCGATGGTACGGTTCGTCTGGTCGCTGGACCAGCCGTATTCGTGCGCATTTATGTCGAAGTGCGGCAGATAGACGTAGAAGTGGTGACCGCCGGGTGCGGGTGCCTGCATCGACTCGGCCACCAGGCGGCGGACATCATCGAGCGTTGAATAGCCGAGCCGCCGGGCCTCGGAAAACGCATACCGGGTGAAGGCCGAATCCGCAATCCAGGCAGGTTGAAGCACCGTGGCAGCGGCCCGCATTCGAGCGCTCAACGGTATCCATCCAAACAGCTCGCGCGCGTCGATGTGTCCTGGCTGTCCCCAGTAGTCGAGCGGTAGCGGTCTCACGA
>VGHA01000347.1 GCA_016868375.1 Betaproteobacteria bacterium
CGCCCGAGGCGAGCGCCTCGTCAATCTGTTGCGGACAGATGAAGTGGATATGGGTGTCGATGCCGCCCGCAGTGATGATGGAGCCCTCGCCCGCAATCACCTCGGTTGAAGCGCCGATCACGATATCAACACCCGGCTGAATATCGGGGTTGCCCGCCTTGCCGATCGCAGCAATTCGACCATTCTTGATCGCGATATCGGCCTTGATGATGCCCCAGTGATCAAGGATGAGCGCATTGGTGATGACGGTGTCGGCCACTTCGGCTGCGAGTCGCTGGCTCTGACCCATGCCGTCACGAATCACCTTGCCGCCGCCAAACTTCACTTCCTCGCCGTAAACCGTGCGGTCTTGTTCAACCTCGATCCAGAGGCCGGTGTCAGCGAGTCGAACCCGATCGCCTACCGTGGGGCCGAACATTTCCGCATACGCGCGTCGACTGATTTTCATCGCTTGATCTCCGGCAGCGGGCCATTGACGCGGCCCTGGAAGCCATGAACGATTCGTGCGCCCGACAGCGCCACCAGTTCCACGGTGCGCGACTGTCCCGGCTCAAACCGAACCGCGGTGCCCGCGGCAATGTTCAGCCGAAAACCAAGGGCTGCAGCACGATCAAACTGAAGCGCGTCATTGGTTTCAGCGAAGTGATAGTGCGAGCCCACCTGCACCGGACGATCACCGCGGTTGGCAACCTGCAGCGTGATGACAGGCCGACCCGCGTTCAATTCGATATCGCCTTCGAGCGTTTCGACGGCGCCTGGAACAAGCGGCTCGTGGCCTGGTGAGTGGTTAACTGTCATGGACTGGTCCTCGATTCAGACGATGGGCTGATGCACGGTGACCAGCTTGGTTCCGTCGGGAAAGGTGGCTTCAACCTGAATTTCGGGAATCATGTCGGCTACCCCGTCCATGACATCGTCGCGGGTCAGCAGCGTGGTACCGGCATGCATCAACTCGGCAACCGTGCGACCGTCGCGCGCACCCTCCATGATGGCTGCGCTCAGAAAAGCGACCGCCTCGGGATAGTTGAGCTTCAAGCCCCGGGCCCTGCGGCGCTCAGCCAGAAGCGCGGCCGTGAAGATCAGCAGTTTGTCGCGTTCGCGCGGTGTCAATTCCATGAATACGCTCTCCACAAGTGCCTGAACGACCAGCCGTCAGGCACGATCAATGGGTTGTCGATGATTGCCACGATCCGCATCACGTGGCCCAAATTCTGGGCGGACAGGCCTCGCGCCCGATCACGATCGGACGGCATGCTGCCCAGGCTGCGCGCAACACCCGCCATCCCGCTTCCGCCCCCGGCCCACGCCAGCGAAGCACCACCAGGCCCGGCAGTGCGCTCACAGCCCAATCGCCGGGCAATTGCTCGTGCAATGCGCGTATGCGCTCAATGATCACCGAATGCCCACCGGTGTTCGACGCAATGACCATCGTGGCAAAGGCTGGCAGGCCGGCCAGTCCCGCCTGAGCGGAAAGAATCGGCGAGTCGCCCTCAATATGCGCCTGCTCGAAAAAGATCAGACGCCCGTCATGCGTGATCTCGAGTTGCGAGCGGATCTCGCCGCTGGCAAACCGAAGATCGCTCGCCGGTCGTCCCAGGCAGACCAGATCGGCAGCAATGACCGACCCCGATCCCTGAAGGTCGATCCGGGTGCGCCAGTCAGCCACCGCGCCGTCAAACACGATGGTCTCAAGCGGCAGCCACTCCAGGCTTGCCCGGTCGGCCACCGACAGTGAAATGGATTGCCAGGCGCGCCGATCAACCGCCTCAGCATTGGCCCGATACCACTTCGCAGCGCCGGGTGATGTCATGAGCGCTCGCGCGCCTTCGCGGGCATCGATCGCCATTGCAAGCTGATCGCCGGAAGCGATTCCACCCGGAGGATGAACGACCACCTGATGCCACAGGCCTGGCCCTTCCGGCGTGAAGCCTTTCTGTACACGCAGCGGCCCGCGGTGCGAGCGAACGACCGGAATGGTGGCGTTACCGCGCTCGGCAAAAGCAAGGTCGAGCCGGGCATGCCAGCCCGATGAGGCCGATGCGACGTCCCCAGCCGTATCGAGGCCGAGACTGGGAGGTCTTCCGAATTCAGGGGCGTTCACTCACTCTCACTGGAGAAGGCTAAATCGTGCTGCGTGCTGCGCGGTGCAATGGGACGTTTAATCGAAGCATATCGGTTTGGTCACCCTGGCAATCGGATGCCCGTTTACTTTTCTCGACGGCGCAAGACACGTGCCGATCCTGCGCGCACCGAAGAAGTGCAGAACCGCGATTTCAGCCCTCCCTCCGTCACATCCGCCCCCTTTTGCGCACCGGCTTGGGGCGCAAGCCAAGGCTATCAAGGGGCTTTCAGCGGGGCCTCT
>VGHA01000348.1 GCA_016868375.1 Betaproteobacteria bacterium
CAGCGGCCAGCGGCGCGAGTGAGGCCACCGTGTTTGCCCGCGCGGGAGTGAGGAGCGATCGTGCGGCCGCGGCCTGCGCCAACGGCATGGCCATCACCTGGTGTGAGCTTGACGAGGGATTCCGTCTTGCTTCCTGTCATGGTGGCGCCTACGCAATACCAGCCTTGCTGGCTGAAGCTGAAGCGCGTGGTCTCAGCACCCATGAGGTGGTGCGGGCCGTGGCGCTTGCGTATGAATTCACCACGCGCATTGCACTCGCCTATCCGTTTCCGGGGTTTTACGTGCATCCGCACGCGGCCTTCGCAACCCTGGGCGCTGCGGTCGCGGTGGCACTGGTCCGCGGGTATTCGGCGGCCACCATGCAGGCGGCTGTGACCGGTGCTGCATCCATGACCTTTGCCGGTCCGTTTGACACGGCAGTTGAAGGGTCGCTGGTTCGTAACGGCTGGACTGCAGCAGGTGCATGGATCGGTATGCAGGCATGTAACTGGGCCGAGGCGGGAATCGGTGGGGGCGTGCACACCATTCACGATGTGTTCGCCACCAGTTTTCGCACGCGGGTTCGTCTCGAGGCGCTCACCGCGGGGCTTGGTGAAGCGTGGTCGGTTGCAAGCGGCTATCACAAGATGTTTGCCTGCTGTAACTATGCGCATGCAGCTGTCGAGGCCTGCCTGCAGCTGCGCGAGCAGCTCAACGGCCGAAGCGTCGACGATATTCGCGAGATTGTGGTGGAGGCTGGTCCCTCGGGCCTTGCCCTTAGCGCGGTCGAGCCAGAAACCGTGCTGTCAGCGAAGTTCTCGATGCCCCACGCGGTGGCGGCAACGACCCGTCTTGGAACAGGCGGTGCATCAGCCTTTACCTTTGATACGCTGTCCGATCCGGGGATCTCAAGCCTTCGTCAGCGCGTCCGGCTGGCACCCTGCGCAGAGGCGGGCCCCCCGCCGCGTGACCGACCGGCGCGGGTAAGCTGGGTATTCAACGATGGCGCCTCCATGACTGCGTTTGTGCAAAACCCGCGCGGTGGTGCCGACCAGCCGTTTGACGCGCCGACGCTGATCGCGAAGCTTGCCGACAACGCAACCGCTGACTGCCCGCACGCTGCGACCGAACTCGCAGCGATCATCGAGGGTGACGGTCAGGCGCTTGGCCGCAAGTGGCGTGAAACCGCAGCCCGTATCGTCGCGCAGTCGTGACGCTCGCGAATGAACTGGTGCGCAGCTTGCGCGCCACGGCGTCGCAACCCCTGCCGTCTGCAGTGGCGACGGTTGCCGCGCTTCACTTCACCGACGCGCTGGGGGTCGGGCTGGCCGCGTCCGCGTCCTTGTCCGGGGCCGCCTGGAAGAGGGCTGGAGCGTCACTCGCGCGAGGCGGGTCGGCTACGGTTCTGGGGCAGCGCGGCGGGGGTGCAGCGGCTGATGCGGCCATGGTCAACGGTGGCCTGATCCACAGTCTTGAATTTGACGATACGCACACCGGTTCGATCATGCACGGCAGCGCCGTCGTGGCCGCGGCTGCGCTTGCGGCAGCGGAGTCTGCAAACGCAAGTGGTTCAGCGATGCTCGCTGCCTACACCCGGGGCTATGAAGCGCTGGTACTGCTCGGGTTGGCAGCGCCTGGACGATTTCATGCAACCGGCTTTCAGGCGACATCTGTGGCGGGCACGATGGCGGCCGTGCTGGTGGCCGCCGAGCTTGATGGGCTTGATGACGCGCAGACCGTGCACGCGCTCGGTATTGCACTCAGCCAGTCGGCAGGCGTCATGGAGTTTCTCAGCAACGGTTCGTCGGTGAAGTCACTCAACCCAGGGTGGGCGGCGCACGGGGGGCTGATCGCAGCAGCGCTCGCGCGGGCTGGTATGACCGGGCCAGCCACCTCGCTCGACGGTCGCTGGGGCCTGTTTGCGCAGTTCAGCGATCAGGCGGACGCCGCGGATCGCCTTTTGCGTCTGTTACCTGAGGTGGGCGCACGCTGGCATATGGCCGATGCAGCGTTCAAATTTTTTCCATGCTGCCATTATCTTCACTCGTTCGTCGAGGCGGCAGGACAGCTCGCCGATTCAGGCCTTGAATCGGAAAATATTGCCGGCATTTTGTGCGAGGTTCCGGTTGGGGCGGCACCGATCATTTGTGAGCCTTGGGAGCAGGTTCTCAATCCGTTGACGGGCCACGCGGCGCGCTGGAGTCTTCCCATCACCGTGGCGACGCGGATTGTCGAGGGAGCCGTCAATCTGGCGACATTCGAGCAGCCTGCTTCGCCT
>VGHA01000349.1 GCA_016868375.1 Betaproteobacteria bacterium
GACGTCAAATTTTTACGCCAACACACCACTCGCCCAATCAAGATCACCGTGCCGGGTCCGTTCACCATGGCCCAGCAGGCGCAAAACGATTATTACCGCCACCCTGCAGACGCGGCACTGGACTACGCCGCAGCGGTTAACGAGGAAATCCGCGACCTGTTCGCAGCGGGCGCCGATATTGTTCAGATCGACGAGCCGTATATGCAGGCGCGCCCTGACCCCGCTGAGCAGTACGGCCTGCACTCCCTCAATGCTGCGCTCGATGGCATCACCGGTACCACCGCCGTGCATATCTGCTTTGGCTACGCGCACGTAATTCACGCTCGGCCCAGCGGCTATTCGTTCCTGTCGCAGCTTCGTAACTGCAACTGCCATCAGATCAGCCTTGAAACCGCACAGTCGAATCTTGATGTGGCTGTGCTGAAGGACCTGACGGGCAAGAAGATTATTCTGGGCGTGGTCGATCTCAGCGACATGACAGTGGAATCGCCTGAGACGATCGCTTCAAGGATTCGTCGTGCACTTCCCTTCGCGCCGGCCGAGAACATCATCGTGGCGCCCGATTGCGGCATGAAGTACCTCCCACGCGATGTCGCATTTGGAAAAATGCAGGCGATGGCTGCGGGCGCGGCAATCGTTCGGCAGGAGCTCAAGGCTGCAGGGCGCACATGAGCAGCTCCCACCCCGCAGCGGTTGAAAACCACCCTATCGTAGGTGGCTGGCAGCTGGCTGACTGGCGAACCGAGTACTCAGATGGCCGGGCTCCCACCCTGCCCTTTGGCGAACACCCAGAGGGTCTGCTGGTGTACAGCCCTGACGGCTGGATGAATGCGAGTATCTGCCGGGCCGATCGGCCGGTCATGTCGAGCGCCAGCCTGAAGCATGCGCCGGTTCAGGAGCGGCTCGATGCCATCGACACATTCATGAATTACGGCGGGCCTTATTCCTTTCCCGACGCAGATCATGTCCGCCACGAGGTGGTGATCGCGCTGTATCCCAACCTGATCGGTACCGACCAGATTCGCCGGATGCGCTTTACCGATCGCAACACGCTGGTGCTCTCAGCGCAGGACACCCTGCCCGGCACTGATGTGCAACGCACTCACTCGCTTACCTGGAGGCGAAGCTAATGACGGCTGCTGTGACGCGCCCGCTTATCCGACTGTTGCGCGCCGAACTCGCGGGCATTGTCGATGTCGGGTTGACGCCGATGGGACACCGGCGAGTGGTCAATATTCTGGGCGGACACTTCGACGGCGATCGTCTATCGGGCAGCGTGCTTCCAGGTGGTGCCGACTGGCAGTGGGTGCGAAGCGATGGCACCATCGACCTTGATGCGCGCTACACGCTCAAAACCAATCAGGGTGATCTGATTCAGGTCACCAGCCAGGGGCTGCGTACCGCCCCGCCCGACGTGCTCGCGCGACTGGGGCAAGGCGAAGATCTCGATCCCTCGCTGTATTACTTCCGAACAGTGATGCGCTTCGAAACCAGCGCCCCTGCGCTGCTTTATCTCACCCGTCTGCTGGCGGTGGCCTATGGTCGGCGAAGCGCGAACGCGGTTGAATTAAGGGTTGACGAAATTCTCTAGCGGATATTTTCCGGGAGCTCTCACATGATGCGTTCCATCCTGCGCGCCGCCTTCGCGGCCACCTGTCTGATGTCGGCTGCGCTGCCGGCCGCCGCCCAGCAGCAGCAAACTTTCCCCAACCGACCCGTACGAATCGTGGTGCCCTATGCGCCTGGCGGCGGCACCGACATCATCAGTCGTCAGCTGGCGACAAAGCTCGGCGAAGCCTGGGGGCAGAACGTGGTGGTGGAGAACCGACCGGGTGCCAACGGCATTGTCGGTACCGACCTCGTTTTGAAGTCGCCCCCTGATGGCCACAATCTGGTGGTCGTGGTCGGTGCTCATGTGATCAACGGAAGCCTGCAGAAGAGCATGCCATTTGATCCGGTGGCCGATGCTGCGCCTGTTACCCTGATTGCCACGTCTCCGTGGGTGGTGGTGGTCACGCCCTCGGTGCCGGCCAACACGCTGCGTGAATTTGTCGCGCACGCCAAAGCCAACCCTGGCAAGCTGCGCTTCGGCAGTTCAGAGCCCTCTTCCCGGCTGGCGGGCGAGCAGTTCAAGCAACAGGCAGGTGTCGACCTGACCCATGTTCCCTACAAAGGTGGCTCGATGATCATGACCGACATGCTGGGCGGTCACATCGAAGCGGGCTTCACCAGCACGCT
>VGHA01000350.1 GCA_016868375.1 Betaproteobacteria bacterium
TCTGGCCTCATCAACTCACCAGCCAGAAATAACAAAGCCCACCAAACGGCGGGCTTCGTCTTTGTCTTTTGGCTCCCCGACCTGGGCTCGAACCAGGGACCTACGGATTAACAGTCCGGCGCTCTACCGACTGAGCTATCGGGGATCTGCCTTTCAGCAAAGCCCTCCATTATAAAGGGCTACGCAATGATCGGCAAGCTCAGTGTGTGACAACGTCTGGGCCACTCTTCCCCTTGTCCGCTTCAGCCGCAACCGGCGCGGCCGCGGCAGCAGCAGGCGCCTCCGCCACCGGCTCATCATCAGGCAAGGCCTCGGGTGTGCGCTCAAGCGCAAGCTCAAGCACGCGGTCGATCCATTTAACCGGAACGATCTCCAGCCGATTCTTGACGCTGTCGGGAATGTCGGCCAGATCCTTGACGTTCTCCTCGGGGATCAGCACGGTTTTAATGCCGCCCCGATGCGCCGCAAGCAGCTTTTCCTTGAGCCCGCCGATGGCCAGCACCTCCCCGCGCAGCGTGATCTCGCCGGTCATGGCCACATCGGCACGCACTGGAATATCGGTAAGCACCGACACCAGCGCGGTGGTCATGGCAATGCCCGCGCTCGGACCGTCCTTGGGCGTAGCGCCCTCGGGTACGTGAATGTGAATGTCGCGCTTCTCATGGAAGTTGGACTTGATTCCCAGTCGACGCGCCCGACGCCGCACCACCGTCATCGCAGCCTTGATTGACTCCTGCATCACGTCACCCAGCTTTCCGGTGAACGTGGTGGTGCCCTTGCCGTCTACCGCAACCGCTTCAATGGTGAGCAATTCGCCGCCCACCTCGGTCCATGCAAGCCCGGTCACCTGGCCGATTTGGTTCTCTTTCTCGGCCACCCCAAAGCTGTAGCGACGCACGCCGCAGAATTTGTCCAGGTTTTTACCCGTAACCTGCACCTTGCGCTCCTGCTTCTTCAGCAGCAGCATCTTCACGACCTTGCGGCAGATTTTGCTGATTTCGCGCTCAAGGGACCGAACCCCCGCTTCGCGCGTGTAGAAGCGAATGATGTCGCGGATTGCGCTCTCGCCGACAACGATTTCGCTTGCCTTCAGCCCCGTGTTTTTCATTTGCTTGGGCAGAAGATAGCGCTGCGCAATGCTGACCTTTTCGTCTTCGGTGTACCCCGACAGGCGGATTACCTCGAGGCGATCGAGCAGGGCTGGCGGAATGTTCAGACTGTTGGCCGTGGCAACGAACATCACGTCGGACAGGTCGTACTCGACCTCAACATAATGGTCAACGAACGTGGAGTTCTGCTCGGGATCCAACACCTCCAGCAAAGCCGAAGCCGGATCACCACGAAAATCCATGCCCATCTTGTCAACTTCATCCAGCAGGAACAGCGGATTGCGCACACCAACCCGGCTCAGACTCTGCAGGATCTTGCCCGGCATGGAACCAATGTAGGTGCGACGGTGACCGCGAATTTCGGCCTCATCGCGCACGCCGCCTAACGCCATGCGAATGAACTTGCGGTTGGTGGCGCGGGCAACGGACTGACCAAGGGACGTCTTGCCGACGCCAGGGGGCCCCACCAGGCACAGAATCGGCGCCTTGACGCGATCGACCCGCTGTTGCACTGCGAGATACTCAAGGATTCGCTCTTTGACCTTATCGAGACCGAAGTGGTCGTCGTCGAGCACTTCTTGCGCATGGTTGAGGTCGTTGTTGATTTTGCTTTTCTTGCGCCAGGGCAGATTGACCAACGTGTCGATGTAATTGCGAACAACCGTTGCCTCAGCCGACATGGGCGACATGAGCTTGAGCTTGCGAAACTCGGCCTCAGCCTTTTTGAGCGCTTCCTTGGGCATCTTGGCTGCGCGAATTTTTTTCTCGAGCTCTTCGAGATCAGCGCCCTCTTCACCTTCACCCAGCTCTTTCTGAATGGCTTTGACCTGCTCATTCAGGTAGTACTCGCGCTGGCTCTTTTCCATCTGCCGCTTGACGCGCCCGCGAATACGTTTTTCGACCTGAAGGATGTCAAGTTCGGTTTCAATCTGCGCCAATAGCTTTTCGAGGCGCTCGGGCACAGCAATGATTTCGAGGATGCCCTGCTTCTGTTCGATCTTGATAGGCAGGTGCGCTGCGATGGTGTCCGCCAGACGGCCTGGGTCGTCAATGCCCGACAGCGACG
>VGHA01000351.1 GCA_016868375.1 Betaproteobacteria bacterium
CGCCACGCTCGTGCATTAGCATCCGACGAATGCCGCAGCGCATCCATCCTGGCAACGCTTGCTTGCGCAACTTCGCGCATCGAAACGCTGCCCCAGGTAAGGTGCGGCGAAAGCCGTGAGCAAGCATCGAAGGCGGTCAAAGGGCTCGACATCTGAAACCGGTAATCGCGACCGCGTTCGAACAGAAAGCTATGCAAGTTTGCAAGCGCGGCTGTTCTGCCGCCTGGCTGACGTTGCGGGCAGAGATCCGGCGACAGGCTAAGCGCGGCTGCGCTGGGCACAGAAGCTGGCCATTCGCCCTGAAGCGGTTGCAAGGCCAGCGGGGCCGGGGTGATGGGTTCGGCCATGCTGCGATCCCACGTCCGTGCCCAGCCATCGCGCGTTTTGAGCCTACGGATGACGCCAAATTGTGGCATTTCATGCCATGGCACACCGGCTTCCCTGGCCCATGCGGCCACGGCCACATCCCGGGCATAGGTCCAGCTGTTGCCCGTTTCTTCATGGCTCCATAAGCCCGTGACGCTGCGGTGTTGATGAAGTTGTCTGAAGATTGAAACGGCATCACCCTGCATCACGCATAAAGGCTGCCCAAGCGCTGCGAGATCGGACTGCAGCTCCTCAAGACACTCCACGGCGAAAGCCCATTGGCGCGCGGATGCATCCGGCTCCGCCCAAAGACCGGGCTCAGCGATATAAAGCGGCAAGACCGCGCCACATGAAGCCGCCATGGCCAGGGGCCTATGGTCCGCAACGCGCAGGTCTTTCTTGAACCAAACGATGTGCATTGTGTCCGTCGTCGAATTAAATGAGACAAATAGGTGGGGTGCCTAACGGAGTAACTAACTGATCCGCAGGCAAGATTAAATTGGGATGTAGCGATGTATCAAGCGGTGGTGTTGAGCAATGACCTTGCCCCGATCTTTTATCCAGCTTTGAGTTTGCTCTGATGCTTGTTTATGCCCTGCTGGGCGGTTTGAACCGCCCCGGGTTTGCCGGAGGCTGTTTTGCTTAAGTTACGCTGCCATGGCTGGATTATCCAGTGAGGCATAGTAGCGTTCTTCGGCTTCTGCGGGCGGAATATAGCCGATTGGTGCCAACAAGCGTCTGTTATTGAACCAATCTACCCATTCCGAGGTAGCGAATTCCACGGCCTCGAAGCTACGCCACGGCCCGCGGCGGTGTATGACCTCGGTTTTGTAAAGCCCGTTGATGGTCTCGGCGAGCGCATTGTCATAGCTGTCGCCGACGCTGCCGACCGAGGGTTCAATCCCGGCTTCCAGTAGCCTTTCCGTATACCTTATCGAGACATATTGGCTGCCCCTGTCGCTGTGATGGACCAGGCCGCCGCGATGCAGGGGCCGCCTGTCATGCAAAGCCTGCTCCAGTGCATCAAGCACGAACCCCGTATGCGCCGTGCGGCTGACACGCCAGCCGACGATCCGGCGCGAAAAGGCATCGATGATGAAGGCGACATAAACAAAGCCAGTCCAGGTCGAGACGTAAGTAAAATCAGAGACCCAAAGCCGGTTCGGCGCCGAAGCCTGGAATGCCCGATTGACGTGATCCTTCGGACAAGGCGCCGCCTTGTCAGAAAAGGTCGTGCGCAGAGGCTTTCCGCGAACCGCTCCCTCAATCCCATTCGCACGCATCAGGCGCTCAACAGTACAGCGCGCGGTACTGAAACCTTCTCGACCCAATTGGCGCCAGACCTTCTGTGCGCCATAGACCTCGAAATGCTCCTTATGCACTCGCCTGATTTCCGGCAGCAGCAACCCATCCCGCTTGGCCCGATCAGACAGAAGATCAGGATCGGCGCGCTTCGCCTGATGATCGAAATAGGTTGATGTTGCAATCGGCAATACCTTGCAGATCGGCTCGACACCGTGAATCGTGCGCTGATCATCAATGAAAGCGATCATGGCTTGAACCGGCGGTCGAGCTCCGCCTGCGCAAAATATGCCGATGCCTTGCGCAAGATCTCATTGGCCTCGCGCAGCTCGCGGTTCTCGCGTTCCAGCGCTTTCAGCTTCTCGGCCATATCGCTCGGCACGCCAGCCCGCTTGCCGCTGTCCACTTCAGCCCGCTTGACCCAGTCCAGCAGCGTATGCGCCGAACA
>VGHA01000352.1 GCA_016868375.1 Betaproteobacteria bacterium
GCGTTCCGGCCGACACCGAGCAATCGATCTGGTTGTCGGCCGCAACGGGTGAAGGCATTGATCGGTTGCGCAGCCGCTTGCTTGCGTTGGCGGGTGGCGAGCCCGGCGCGGAATCCACCTTTATTGCACGCGAGCGGCACCTGCAGGCGCTCATGCAGGCGGGTGCGGGGCTGGAGGCGGCACAGGCGTGTCTGGCGCAAGGCAACGCCAGCCTTGAGCTGCTGGCCGAAGAGCTGAGGCTCGCGCAGCAGGCGCTGGGATCGATTACGGGGGCGATGAGCGCGGACGCGCTGTTGGGCGAGATCTTTTCGAGGTTTTGTATTGGGAAGTAGGAGGGTGCGTTACGCTTGCGCTGGCGCGGAAGTCGGAGATGATGTTCGCGTTCGGAGCGCACGCGGAGGCCGAGAAAGCAGAGGAGCACGTCCCGGTCGAACACACCAACACTGGCAAGCCGTACATCGTGTAGCCGCGCTGGCTGCTTCCACGCCTTGCGTTTGTGTACACAAATCGGCGAGAATCCGGGCGTCATCTACGTCCTGCCTGGAGCCCGATCATGGAGACGCCTTCCGTCGGCATACGCGAGTTCCGCGCCTCGCTGGCCGAGTACATCGAGACCGATGTGCCTGTCACCATCACCCGTCACGGGCAGGTGGTTGGCCTGTTCGTGCCCTTGCGACAGCCCGCGGCGGTTGACATAGAGCGGTTGCGCGCTGCGGCGGAGCAGGCTAGGGCGGCACTCCCGCTCGATGACGCTGAGCTCGAGCAGGTGGTCGCGGAATTCGATGCGCTGCGCCGCGGTGAGTCGGCGCGTGGCCGCAAGACGCCTGCGAGATGACCACGCGGGCCATCGTCCTCGATGCGAACATCCTGATCCGTGCGGTGTTGGGCGTGAAGGTCTCGGCGCTGATCGCCGATTACGCGACCAGCGTGAACTTCCTCGCCCCGGACATTGCCTACGAGGAGGTGCAGGAGCACCTGCCGACCATCCTGAGCGCCCGCGGTGCGTCGGCTGGAGACTTGGCTGCAGCGCATCGTGCGTTAGACGCGTTGGCATCGGTAGTCACGGCTGTGCCTTCACAGAGCTACGAGCCGTCCCGAGTAGCGGCATTGGCGCGTATCGGACGGCGCGATCCGTACGACTGGTCGGTACTGGCGTGTGCGCTGCAGCTGGGCTGCCCGATCTGGACCGAGGACCGCGACTTCTTCGGCGTCGGAGTACCGGTCTGGACTACAGGCACGGTGGGTCTCTACCTGTCGGGTGAGGCGCTTGAACCGGCTCGGCCAGCCGATTGACCGGCCGCACGACACCTCGACTCCAGATCAACAGTTTGCGCACTTAATTTGAAACCAATGACCTCGCCCTTGCGAGCGGGTATGAACAAATCGTCGCGCAGAGGAAGGTCTTCGCTCAGCGCGATGCCGCCCGTCGCGAGCCACGAGCGTGCGTACTGGAAGCCTACGCTCTGGCTGGACAGGACCAGTCGCAGCGTTCCCACCCGCTGCGGGTTCGCAGGGTCGGCGAGCCACCACAGGGTCAGTGTGTCCTGTGGCTGGTAGGCCTCTCGGGGGTCAGTCGCCACGATCACGTCGAACACCGCGCCGACGCGCGGTCAGGATCTCGGTCTCCAGCGCGGCCAGATCTTCCTTTGGGTCGGCGACTCGCCCGAGCGCCTCGTGGCGGCCGATCAGCCAGAGCGCGGTGGCATAGACGCCGGCCGAAACCGAGGGATCGCCCTTTTCCATGCGTAGCAGCGTCGGGACCGACACCGCCAGGCGCTTGGCCCATTCGCGAAGCGGTTGCCGCCGCCGCTTGCGAGCGGTCGACAGGTCGTCCCCGAGTGTGCGCAGCGCCGCGCGGGTGGCCTGCGGAATTGATTCGATGGCTAGCGACGACCGTGACATACGTTAAGATTAACAGATAAATCGTTTTGTTAAATTAAATACTAACAGGAACGCGTGCCCGCAGCAGACTCGGACCCCGCATTCCACCGATCGCCCTGCGTGAGTGCGCGTTGCGGGCGCGCAGGGTAGCGTGCGTGATCGCCCGGCGATCGTGCACGGCGCACAAACCCCTCGGAGGAACAGATGCTGGTTCACCAACTTCGT
>VGHA01000353.1 GCA_016868375.1 Betaproteobacteria bacterium
ACCCGCCGCATGCACGCTGGCCGGGCAATGCCCGCGTTGCCGTGCAATTCGTACTGAACTACGAAGAGGGCGGTGAAAACTCGGTGCTGCATGGCGACCCCGGCAGCGAGCAGTTTCTGTCTGAGATGTTCAGCCCCGCCGCCTATCCCTCACGACATCTGAGCATGGAGGGCATTTATGAGTATGGGTCCCGCGTGGGCGTGTGGCGAATCCTCAGAGAGTTCGAGCGGCGCGGTCTGCCACTGACCGTTTTCGGTATCAGCATGGCGCTTGAGCGCTGTCCCGAGGTCACCGCGGCGCTGGTTGAATTGAGGCATGAGATCGCCTGCCATGGCTGGCGCTGGATCCACTACCAAAACGTTGACGAAGCGACCGAGCGCGATCACATGCGAATCGGCATGGAGATTCTGAGCCGGGTCACCGGTTCGAGGCCCCTTGGCTGGTACACCGGCCGCGACAGCCCCAACACGCGCAGGCTGGTGGCCGACTATGGCGGCTTCGAATACGACAGCGATTATTACGGCGATGATCTGCCGTTCTGGATGCAGGTGCGTCGTACCGATGGGTCGCTAGCGCCGCATCTGGTGGTGCCCTACACGCTCGACGCCAACGACATGCGATTCGCGTTACCGCAGGGCTACAGCCACGGCGACGAGTTTTTCGAGTACCTGCGCGATGCATTCGACGTGCACTGGGCAGAGGGTGACGAGCGGCCATCGATGATGAGCATCGGCATGCATTGCCGGCTGTTGGGGCGGCCAGGGCGGATGCGCTCGCTGCAGCGCTTTCTTGACCATGTTCAGTCGCACGACAGGGTTTGGGTCACGCGCCGGATTGACATTGCACGGCACTGGAAGACAACGCATCCCTTCGACGCCGCCCGGGCATTTGTCTGGGAGTAAGAGCTTGCGTAACCCACGCCAAACCGGAGCGGCAACATGCCCACCACGCTGATCACTGGCGCGAACCGGGGTATCGGTTTCGAGTTCGCCCGCCAATACGCCGCAGCAGGCTGGCGGGTGATCGCAACCTGCCGCGACCCCTCCCGGCCATCCTCGCTCTCTGCCCTGGGCGGTGCAGTCGAGATCCGTACGCTCGATGTCACGGCACCTTCCTCCATCCTGTCTCTGTCGAGCGAGTTGGCTCAGCAACCGATCGATCTGCTGATTGCCAACGCCGGTGTGATGTCAGCGCCGCCCCGCAGCGCACCGCTTGATATCTCCGAGGAGGCATGGATGGCCGACTTCCGCGTCAATGCCATGGGTTCTATTCGCGTGGCCGCAGCCTTCGCCCCGCAGATTGCCGCCAGCCGCGAGCGCAAGCTGGTGGCGATCAGCAGCCTGCTCGGATCGATCGGCTCCAACGCAATGGGTGGTCACTATGCCTATCGCGCCTCCAAGGCAGCGCTCAATGCACTGTGGCGATCGTTTGCGGTGGATCATCCAGAGTTGATTGCCGTGTCGCTCAGCCCGGGGCTGCTGCGAACCGATATGACGCGCTATGAGCAGGCCTGGGACCAGTTAAATGATCCGGCGCCTCGCGTTACCGCGCTTCGCGGGGTCATTGATCGGCTCGGGCAGAGCGATAGCGGTACCGCGTTCAACTTCAACGGCGACAAGATGCCCTGGTAAATTTCAACTGTTCGACAACAAGATCAGGCCGGTAATCACGCCAGAGCCTGCCCCAGCAAGGAGACCTGGACCATGTTCAGTAATACGATTCAAAAAGGCCGTCGCGACCTGCTGATCGCATCGACCCTGGGTGCTGCTGCCCCGTCGCTGATGGCGCAGACCGCCAGCTATCCCAGTCGCCCGGTGCGATTTATCGTTCCGATTACGACAGGCGGCAGTAATGACGTTGTTGCGCGCGCCATCGCGCAGAGGCTGACAGACATCTGGGGGCAGCCCGTCACGGTTGAGAATCGGCCTGGCGCCGGCATGAACCTGGGAACAGAGTTTGTCGCGCGCAGCGCACCCGATGGCTACACCTGGCTGCTTGGCGCCAACAACATCTTTGTATTCAATCCGCACGTCGGAAAAACGCCCTTCGACCCATTCAAA
>VGHA01000354.1 GCA_016868375.1 Betaproteobacteria bacterium
CGCCCGAACCAGGCGCTCTTGAAAACTCTCAAGCCACTTGCTCCCTGACCAACTTCAGTGTATCACACAAAGTGTGACTATCAAGCGCCATCCATGGTTGCTGGCCTTGCCTTCCCTGCGCCCAAAACGTTAATGTGTCACTCCACCCCACAGGACTGACCACATGCCAAAAAAGATCGCCCCCAAACACGAATTCACACGATCGTTGAGCGATTGCACCGTTGCTGCGCTACGCTTGACCCATGGACATAGATGGTCGCCCCCGGTTTGCCAAGCATTCAGTCGATGACGTTGAGGAAGGTGGAGATTGCAGCCATAGATCCGGACTTTCATACGGGGCCACAAGCCCCTGTCCCTGATGGAATATGCTGGCAGGCTCCAAATCACTTTGTCGAACTTGAGGTTCCGTGTCCAATGACTGGTTTGACCTGCCACGGTCTGACCTATCTCGCCATCACTTCATGATTGCCTGTGCAATCGGTGGGTGTCTCTCCTTTTGAAGTCGCTTGTCGTTACACGTGACGCAGGGATATCCACGGCGCCGGTCGCCGCAGGTCCCTCTCTACCGGAGGCGGCCGGCGCGGTGGATATCCCGTATTCATGCCGCCATCCTGTAATCCGATTCGTACGCCCGATCGTGCGCCAGCAGCGCCCAGATCGTCCTGGCATTCTTGTTGGCCAAAGCAACCGCCGCCACGTTCTTGTTGCGTCGTGTCAGCAGCTTGCCCAGCCACGCATCGGGCTGCGGCTTTCGCTCTGCCACCCGGATGACGGCCCGGGCCCCGTGAATCAGCAGCGTGCGCAGATACGTGTCGCCGCGCTTGCTGATGCCCAGCAACGTCGCCTTGCCGCCGGTGGAATGCTGCTTCGGCACAATGCCCAGCCACGCAGCCAGCTGCCGGCCGTTTCTGAAACTCCTGGCATTGCCCACGGACGCCACCAGAGCGCTCGCCGTCATTGGGCCGATGCCCGGAATCTTCGCTAGTTTCTTGCTTGCCTCGTTCTCACGATGCCAAGCCTGAATCTCGCGCTCCAACTCACCAACCTGCTGGTCCAGCACCTTGAGGTGATCGACCAGGCGCTGGATCAACAGTCGGAAACTCCCGGGCAGTTCGTTCTCGCCGTCCTCGATGATCTCCGGCACACGCTTGGCGATATGGCTGATCCCCTGCGGGATGATGATGCCGAACTCCGCCAGCAGCCCGCGAATCTGGTTCGCCTGCGCCGTCCGTGCCTTCACGAACCCCTGCCGCGCCCGATGCACGCTCAGGATCGCCTGTTGGCTCGCGTTCTTGATCGGCACCGCCGGCATGTTCGGCCGCGTCACCGCCTCGCAGATTGCCTCGGCATCCGCCGCGTCGTTTTTGTTGCGCTTGACGAACGGCTTCACGTACTGCGGCGCAATCAACTGTACCGAGTGCCCCAGCGCCTGCAGCTTCCTCGCCCAGTAGTGCGCACTGCCGCACGCTTCCATGCCAATCTTGCACGGCACCAGATTGGCGAAGAAGGGCACCACTTGGTCACGCTTGAGCTGCTTCTTCAGCACGGCCTTCCCCCGTTCGTCAGCGCCATGTATCTGGAACACGTTCTTCGCCAAATCGATACCAATCGTCGTAATCTTCATCTCGATCGCTCCCTTTCGTTCAAGTGGTCGAAATTCCATCGCCACTTTGGCACATCGATGCCGTTTAGAGAGGGGGCGACCATCCCATTACTTTGATTCCCGTATTCCTGCACAGCCAGCCACCAGCCGTCGGATAGGCCAAAGTAGCGACAAAGCAGGAAATCAGTCTCAGCGGTCACGGCGCGCTTGCCCGACACAATGTCGTAGACTCGGGTGGCTGGCACATCAATGTCCTTGGCTAAACGGTAGGGGGTCCAACCCAGCGGCTTGAGGAACTCCTCTTGGAGCATCTCACGAGGAGAGACGGGAGCAATTGAGGTCATGGTCTGGTTCCTTCAGTGGTAATCAACGAGTTCAACATCATGGGCACCGTCATCGGCCCACACAAAGCAAACCCGCCATTGATCGTTGATGCGGATTCTG
>VGHA01000355.1 GCA_016868375.1 Betaproteobacteria bacterium
GATGAATGTGAAGATAGCCAGCTGCATCAACCTGTGCATGCTGGCCTGCTTTGAAGACGATGCAGCTGCTCGCCTCCTCAATGATTGCCGGCCCCTCCAAGCGCTCGCCCGCCGCCAGCCAGGTGCGCTGGAGTACAGGAAGCGTCTGCGGCTGCCCGTCAAGAACGACGGGTCGGCGACCGGGTTCGCCCCGCGCCTGGCGTACCGCTTTCGCGGTACCGCGCCAACCCGATGAAACACTGGCCTGCAAACGTAGGTTGGTGAGAATCACGGGTTGATCAGGTTTGATGAAATTCCACATGCGTTTGTGATTCTGCTCGAACCCCGCGCGAAGCTCATTGCGAAAGGCCGCCTCATCAACGCCTGCCCGCTGCATCAGCGACGCATCGATATCAACGGTGATCGAGGCTGGCTGCCCCGCGTAGCGGCAATCGGCTCGCCATCGCTGATTGACGCCTAACGCGGCCACCGCCTGCCCAAAGGTATCGGCCGCCTCGCGCTCAAGCGCCTCGGCAAGCTGCGCAACGCGGTCACCCGCGAGCGATCCAAGATCCGCCTCGACGGCCCGCTGGCCATCGTGGAGACGGTCAGCCATCACCATGCCCAGCGCGCTGAAGAGGCCCGGAAGCGGCGGCACGATGACGCGCCTGATCTCAAGCTCTTCGGCCAGATCGACCGCATGAACCGGGCCCGCCCCGCCGTAACAGAGGTAGGCAAACTCACGCGGATCAAAGCCCCGCTCGACCGTCATCAGGCGCATCGCCTGCGCCATCAGCGAGTTGGAGACTGCCCGAACGATTCGCGCCGCCTCGATGATGCTGACGCCAAGCGGCCGGGCAAGATGCGATTCAATTGCGCGCTCCGCGGCTTCTCGATCGAGCCGGAATTCCCCGCCCAGGAACGACTCGGGGTCCACATAGCCCAGCACCAGATTGCAGTCGGTGACCGTGGGTCGATCGCCACCGCGGCCGTAGCACGCGGGTCCGGGGTCTGCGCCCGCGCTCTGCGGTCCGATACGGACGCCGCCTCCTGCATCGATCCAGGCAATCGAGCCGCCCCCCGCACCAATTGAATCAATATCGATGGTAGGTGCCCGAACCGCATAGGTATGCACCACTGCCTCGGTACGAAGCTCGGGCCTACCTTCCCGCACCAGCGACACATCAAACGTGGTCCCGCCCATATCGCCGAGCAGCAGACCGCCAAGTCCCAGCTGATCGCAGCCACGCACTGACGCACTGACACCGCCCGCGGGCCCAGACTCAAGCAGCACAATGGGCTTCTTCGCGACCACTTCGCCGCTCGCGAGCCCGCCGTTGGACTGCATGAAGAGCAGCTCACCCGCAAACCCTTCGGCGCTCAGCTGCGATCCAAAGCGCTCGATATACCGGGCGCAGACAGGCCCGAGCATGGCATTGATCACGGTTGAACTTGCCCGCTCATACTCCTGCATCTCGGGATTGACCTTGTGAGAGGCGGTGATGAAGCGGTCCGGCAGTCGCGCGCGCAGCAGCTCGAGCGCCGCCTGTTCATGGGTCGGATTTGCATAGGCATGCAGAAAAACGATCGCCACCGCTTCAATCTCGGATGCCTCGATGTGTGCGGCGAGTTGGTGCAGTTGCTCGAGGTCAAGCGGCGCTTCGATCGATCCATCGTGGCGACAGCGTTCGTCGACCTCAAGCCGCCAGCGCCGGGGCACGAGCGGTCGGGGATTTTTGAACTGCAGATCGTAGAGATCAGCCCGATCGTGTCTCGATAGCCTGCGAAGCTCAAGGATGTCGCGAAAACCGATCGTGGTGATCAACGCGGTGGCGGCGCCCTTGCCTTCCACGATCATGTTGGTGGCCATGGTGGTGCCATGGCCGATGAAGCCGACTTCGCCGGGCGCCGAGCCGCTTAGCTGAAGGATGCGACGAAATCCGTTCATGGCGCCGATCACGCGGTCCGCTGGCGTTGTGGACACCTTGGTCGACCAGACCGCACCCGACGCGTCATCCACCATCACCACGTCGGTGAAGGTGCCGCCCACATCAATTCCGATT
>VGHA01000356.1 GCA_016868375.1 Betaproteobacteria bacterium
ATCACGAGAGCCTGAACAACCTGACCCCGGCGGATGTCTATTTCGGCAGGGGGCAGACCATCCTGCTGGAGCGCGAGCGCATCAAGCGAAGAACCATCCAGCAACGCCGCTTGATGCATCACCAAAACGCAGCTTAACCTCAATCCCAGATGGGCCAGATACTCCGTTAGACAGCGCGCCAAGCGGTCTCAAATCATTTGACGACGGACAGCAGTGGAGTATTCGCGGCAGGTGTATCCGGATGCGCCGATCACGCTCGTCGCGGGGATCGAGCTATCGTCCAAATTCGACGGCATGCTCATGCCGAGTCCCCACGCCGCCGGCGAATGGGGAATAGTCTACAACAAGACGATCGAATCGGTTGGGCGTATCAATTTCACGCTGGCCCATGAGTTGGGGCACTACCTGCTTCACCGACACATGTCGCCGGCCGGTATTCAATGTAGCAACCGTGCGATGCTCGATTGGCGTTCGCAACTTGGCGCCATCGAAGCCCAAGCCAATACGTTCGCCTCGTTCCTTCTGATGCCACTGGATGACTTCCGCAGCCAGATTCAAGGCGAAGATGTTTCCATGGATCTGATGCGCCATCTATCGGATCGGTATGAGGTCTCGATAACGGCCGCCATCCTCAAATGGCTCGGCATGACTGACCGCCGGGCGATGCTCGTGATCGGCAAGAGCGGCTTTGTCGACTGGGCGCGGTCCAGCGATCGGCTGATGAAGTCAGCCGTTTTCTATCGAGCGCGGCAGCAGACCATACCCTTGCCTGAGCAATCTCTCGCCGCGCAGCGGGGGTCTATGGTTGGTGCCTTCGCCGAGGTCAATCACCCGCGCGGTGTCTGGCTCGGCAACGAGGATGTCCGCGAGATGACAATCTTCTCGCATTCGAACGAGATAACCATCTCGCTGCTCATTTATCCGGATGATGCGCCCGACACGCGATGGGCCAACGAACTCGACGAGCCCAAGGAATGGGATACCTATGATCAATTCGTGGCCGGTATCCACGGTAGTTCGCGATAGAGGTTCGTTGCGACATTTGTGGATGTCGAACCGCCTCGGCACAAACGTCGACATCGCGAATTCCGTTTTTTCCTGTTTATTGCAGGTATAACAATCGTCGCAGCGACACGATGTCACATTTTGGCATATTTGACGGGACCAATGATCGCCACACGTCAGTCGACGGCGGGTTCTTGTAATGTCTTCGCGCAGGTCGGACAGGCTCCGACCAGTTCGATGACTCGCTCCCTTACGCGATAACCCGTGCGATCCGCCACGACGCTCAGAGCGGCGGCTAAAGGAGCGTCATCAAGCTCCTGGATGGCTCCACAGTCGCGGCACACCGCGAAGGCAGGTCGGTGGAGATGAACATGATGTGGGCCGGGGCCGTGCCTCTTCGCGCCGTGCGCCCCAGAGCCATCGGCGTGCACGCAGACCGTGAAGGCGTTGATGCTCTCGATCCGATGCACAAGGCCCGCCTGCCGCAACGCGTCCAGCGCCCGATAGACGGTCTGCGGCCCACGCACCCGAACCGCCTCAAGACGCGCCAGGACCTCATAGGCGGTCAAGGCCTGCCCGGCCGCAGCGCGCAGCACGCCGAGCACCAAGTCCTGATTGCGTGAAACCCTGCCGCGCATGATCCCTCCGCCCGGCGCCAGGATGGCAGGGCTGGCGCAGGTGTCGGATGTCACGGAGGGAGTGGCAAGGCTCTTGCGCATGATGTGATGTTATCACATAACATAAGCAATGCCACCCTCCCCTGAACCCTCCACCCTCCTGGTCTGCACCCGCTGCCGCGCTGCCGGCGCCGATCCGGAATCCCCTCGCGCCGGCGCCGCGCTGCTGGCCGCAGTACGCGCGGCAGCCGCCGACGACTGCGCGATCCGCGTCGTTGGCATCGCCTGCCTGTCCGGCTGCAAGCGTGCCTGCGCCGCGGCCGTAATGGCGCCGGGCAAGGTCGGCTATGTGTTCGGCGACCTGCCGGCGGATCCCGAGGGTGCTGCGGATCTGCTGGCCGTTGCCCGTGCGCACCA
>VGHA01000357.1 GCA_016868375.1 Betaproteobacteria bacterium
GCCGATCGCTCACTGCACCCCCACCACTGAAATGACGCGTCGCCGAGTGCGCTCGGCCACCCGCGTACGGTCCTGAACTTCGCCCGCAAGTTGCCCACAGGCGGCATCAATATCATCGCCGCGCGTACGACGGATGGTGGTCACCCGCCCGCCGTCTGACAGCAGTTGCGCAAACCGCCGCACCCGCTCCGCGGGAGACTTCCTGAGCCCGGAGCTCGGAAAGGGATTGAACGGAATGAGATTGAACTTGCAGGGCACCCGGCGAACGCACTCGAGGAGCTGCTCTGCATGCGCGTCGCTGTCGTTGACGCCGTCGAGCATCACGTATTCGAAGGTGACAAAATCACGTGGCGCACGCTCGAGGTAGCGCAAACAACTCGCCAGCAATTGCGCCAGCGGATACTTGCGATTGAGCGGGACCAGGTGGTCGCGAAGATCATCGTTGGGCGCATGAAGCGAAACAGCCAGCGCAACCGGGCAGTCGTCGCGAAGGCGGTCGATCATGGGGACCACGCCCGAGGTGGAGACAGTGACGCGCCGCCGGGACAAGCCATACGCGTTGTCATCGAGCATCAGGCGCAAAGCCTCCAAGGTGGCCTCATAGTTCTGAAGCGGTTCGCCCATTCCCATGAAGACCACGTTGCTGATCAGCCGTGATTGAGGATTCTGCCCTGAACCATCGCCGTCATCGTCCGCATCGTCAGTTGCAACGGGAACCCTCCCGCGAATGCCGTCGCGTTCAAGCGCTCGCAAGGCAAGCCAAAGCTGCCCGATGATTTCGTGCGCGCTCAGGTTTCGGGAGAAGCCCTGATGCCCGGTCGAACAGAAACGACAGTGCACGGCACAGCCGGCCTGCGTTGAGACGCAGAGGGTGCCACGCGAGGTCTCGGGAATAAAGACCGTCTCGATCGCGTTACCGTCTCCGACGTCAAGCAACCACTTGCGGGTACCGTCGGCAGAGGTGTGATCGCGTAAAGCTGCCGGGGCCTGAATACGGGCCCGATCGGCAAGCAGCGTCCGGAATTCTTTCGCCAGATCGGTCATTTGCGAAAAATCGGACTCACCGCGCTGGTGCACCCAGCGCAGCAATTGACGCGCGCGAAAGGGTTTTTGCCCCCACTGCCCGCAGGCAGCGGTCAGCGCATCCGGAGACAGGCCCAGGATATCGACCGGCGCATCCATGCAGGGGCCCCCATTATCCCGGGAAGACCGCTTGGGCGGCCCGGACAGGAGGCAATGCGCCGGATCGGGTCACGTGCCCTCAGCGAGCGTGAACGTCGAGGCCAGAGAAAAAGAAAGCAACTTCGGCGCGGGCGGTATCTTCGCCGTCGGAGCCATGCACGGCATTCGCGTCAATGCTGTCAGCGAAGTCGGCACGAATGGTGCCGGGCGCGGCTTTCTTGGGGTCGGTGGCGCCCATCAGGTCACGGTTGCGCGCGATGGCACCCTCTCCCTCGAGCACCTGAATCATCACCGGGCCGGAAACCATGAAATCAACCAGATCCTTGAAGAACGGGCGCTCACGATGGACTCCGTAGAACGCTTCTGCCTGCGCGCGCGACAGTTGGGTCATTCGCGCAGCAATCACTTTCAAGCCGGCCTTTTCAAATCGGGAATAGATCTGGCCGATAACGTTCTTGGCAACAGCGTCGGGTTTGATGATGGAAAGAGTACGCTCAACCGCCATGATGGCTCCAGGAATTCTTTGAATCAGTGCTTTTAAATCAATGGGTAGCGGTGCTTTTCTGATATTCTTTAAACGCACGGACTTGTTTTTCACAGAACAGAGAATAGTATCACAGCAGTGCGTCTCGTTTCCCTTCGCCAGGATGGACCAACCCAGCACTCACGCTGACACTGTGGCGGCAAGGGCAAATTTCCATGCCGGCCCCGCGGCTTCCCTTGAAAAAGCAGGGGTGGCCCAGCAGATAATTGCGTCTTAAACCCTTGGAGGTTACTGCAATGCAATACGGTGACAACACGTTCGGACACAGCCCCTCGTCGGTTCTGGT
>VGHA01000358.1 GCA_016868375.1 Betaproteobacteria bacterium
CGCGAGTACACCGGACCGCGATCGGTGCCTGCGAACCGGGCAGCGGCTTGCGCTGAATTCTCGAACACAAAGCTCGAGGTGAGATAGATGGGCTCGGCATGTTCACCGAACTGCGAGCGCTCGATGCCGGCGCGCACCGCCAGCGTGTCAAACGAAAGGGAGTCAGACATCAGATTTCCTGAAAGATCAGTCGCCCGCCACGGCGAACTGCAGATTCATCTGGCTAAGCGTACGCTCTTCTCCAGGCCCGGTACCGATGAGCAATCGGCCCGCCTCAAGCTGATCGAGATAATCAGGCGACACATCACCGGTGATGTACTGCCCGTCAAAGCACGACGCCTCAAAGCGGCTAAGCGTCGGATTCAGATCGGACACCGAACGCTTCATTAAGTCCACCGACTGATAGACCAACGCATCGGCGCCGATTGCCTTGCAGATTTCTTCATCGCTTCTGCCGTGGGCGATCAGCTCGCCACGCGTCGGCATATCAATGCCGTAGACATTCGGAAAGCGAACCGGCGGCGATGCTGAAGCGAAATACACCTTGTTCGCGCCCGCATCGCGCGCCATCTGCACGATTTCGCTCGACGTGGTTCCGCGCACAATTGAGTCGTCAACCAGCAGCACGTTTTTACCGCGAAACTCGACGCTCATCGCATTGAGCTTCTGCCGGACCGACTTCTTGCGGACAGACTGCCCGGGCATGATGAAGGTGCGACCCACGTAGCGGTTCTTGAGGAAGCCTTCGCGATAATCAAGACCCAGTCGATTCGCGAGCTGCATCGCCGACGGTCGCGAGGTGTCCGGAATGGGCATCACCACATCAATGTCGCCCGCTCGAAGTTGGCGGGCGATGGTCTCGGCAAGATATTCCCCCATTCGCAGACGCGCGCCATACACCGATGTACCGTCGATCAGCGAGTCGGGCCGGGCAAAATAAACAAACTCGAAAATGCAGGGGTTGAGAGACGACGATGCCGCGCACTGCCGCGTGTGAAAGTTGCCATCGAGATCGATGAACACCGCCTCGCCGGGCTGGATATCCCGGACCAGTCGAAACCCAAGCCCCTCGAGCGCGACGGATTCTGAGGCCACCAGATACTCGGTGCCTGCATCGGTTTCCGCCGCCCCATAGCAGAGCGGTCGAATTCCATACGGATCGCGGAATGCAAGAATGCCGTAGCCCGCGATTTCGGCCACGCAGGCATAAGCGCCACGCACGCGCTGCTGAAGGCCAGAGACCGCCGCGAAAATCGTCTCGGGGTCAAGTGTGATACCACGCGCTTTTTCCTGCAGCTCATGCGCCAGAACATTGAGCAGCACTTCGGAATCGGACGCGGTATTGATATGGCGACGATCCCGCCTGAACATTTCTTCGGACAGCTGCCCGGCGTTGGTGAGGTTGCCGTTATGCGCCAGCGTGATGCCAAAGGGCGCGTTCACGTAGAACGGCTGCGCCTCTTCCGAGTCGGACGCCGACCCTGCCGTGGGATACCGTACATGCGCAATGCCTGAGTTACCCGGCAGCGCCCGCATGTTTCGCGTTCTGAAAACATCTCTGACCAGGCCATTGGCCTTGTGGAGGCTGAACTTCTTGTTGGATGCGGTGGCGATTCCGGCGGCGTCCTGCCCGCGATGCTGGAGGAGCAGCAGGCCGTCATAGAGCAGCTGATTGACCGCTGACCGGGACACAACCCCGAGAATTCCGCACATGGCACGCCTCCTTGCTCGGCGAGAGGATTCAGGCGGCCTTCACCGGGCCGCCGGGGCGGACGGGAAGGTGCGGCATCAGTCGGGCGCTGATTTCATCAAGCAGCGGCCGGCAGCGCGCATCGCGCCATGCAGCATCGCGATCAAACCCGGCTGCGGCGGCAACCAGCGCAATGATGCCAAACACGATCAGCGCCCGCGCCACGCCTACCGCACCGCCCAGCATGCGATCGACGCCGCCCAGCCCCACGGCGACCAATCCTTTGGCGATCAA
>VGHA01000359.1 GCA_016868375.1 Betaproteobacteria bacterium
ACCAGTCGCATGGCACACTGCCCCACTCGATTCCCTCGACTTGGAGTGTGACGGGTGGCTGCTTCATCGCTTCGAGCGCGGCTTCGACTTCAGTGCTCATCCGCGCTGCTTCGCCCCGCGTCCGAATTGGATCGAGATACCAAAGTGCAACGACTTCAAACGTGTCGGCTGGCGCGCTGACCAGTTGGCAGAGGGCGCCATAGATCACGCTGTCCTCCATCTCAAGCACACGCGGCCAGACTTCGGCAGCTTGCGCTGCAAACTCGGGCGCGACTCGAGTGACTGCCGGGTTCGCGAGGCATGTACGGAGTTGGTCAGCTGTCTTCCGCACGGTTTCCGCATTGGATGAGGCTTCCGTCAGCCAGTCGCGCAGGACCGCCGCAAATGCCGTACGGAGGAGACCGACCTCCGCGGTTTGGTCCTCTGTTTCTGGTATCGCAGCATCGAGTTCGGACGCCGCACCGCTGAAGTCGTTCGTCTCCAAAGCAGATGCAAAGCTCTCAAGCCGTGCAGCGCATGCGGCAGCACGGGCAAGAGATGCCTCGCGCTCTGCCTTTTCGATCACGAGTTCTTCTGTGCGACTTCTGACACGCGCCGCAAAGTCCAGTGACGCGCTCTGAACCACCTGAAGTTCCGAGGCGGGGGGTGTCTCGCCTTCAAACTGCTGCAGATCTGCAAGGAGGCTTTCAAGGTCGGGCGCTTCATTCACCCTCTGAAGCCAACCTTGCAGCCACAACAGGGCAGCGTCACGCGCTGCAATTCCGGTTCGCGCCTGATCGATGGCGAACTGCGCGGCTGTCCTTGGCTCGGCACAAGGTTGAAATCGTGGGTCGGAGTCATCGAACGTAATCGCTGCGAGTCGACTCTCGAGCTCCTGCACCGCAGACGAGTCCGCCACTTCGAGGTCCAGCAAATTGGCGCTCTCCTGAAGGTCTGCGAGATCCTTCAGCACAGTCTCTCGGCGTTCAAGAACCGCACGTGCTTCGGCAATCGCACGCTTCGCAGCCTGCTTGACTTCCGCAAGCTCGGGTGGGCGTCGATCGATGGCCGCCTCGGCGTCGATCGCTGCACCAAGCGCGGTCAGGCCGTCCAGGGTGTCGATGGCAACCGCGGATTGTGCTGCCCTTGCGAACACGGCGACTGCCTGCGCCTGTATTTGAACCAACTCTGCAAGAGCGGCATCGATCTTTCCCTGCGTTGCGGCGATAGTCTCTTGGCTGACGCCGCCATCGCCGTCGTGTGGCAGTGGGGGCGTCGCCAACTCTTCCTTGGCCGCCTCTAGTTGGGCGATGGTTCGATCGTTTGCGGCCAGTTCTTCATCCAACTTGGCCATGCGGTCGCGCCACCAAGCACGATTTGCGCTTCGCCGGCTCAGCAGCCCGGTCAATTCGTCAGCCTCTGACTTCAGTCGACTGATGTCATCCGCTGCAACGATGCGAACGACGACCCGGTCCCACCACTCGGCGGAGTCGATGGCGTTGATTCGTGATACGAGTGCCTGCACCTGTTGACGCTCTGGTCCGTCTTCCAGCGCATCGCTCGTCCTCTCGGCAGCGTTGCGTGCGGAGTCCAAGCTCGAGTCGATCCCATCGAGTTCGCTCCGGTCCTGCATGAATGCCCAGCCGAGCCAGCCAAGCGGCAGGAGCAGCATCAATACTGCGGTGAGGGCAATGATCAGAGAGGTGCGCTTGCCACGAGGCCGTTGCCCTTCGACAGACGCATTCAGAGCTGGTTCGGCCTTTGGTGGAGGAGCGGGGCTGGGTTGCGGGTCGCTGACGATTGGCGTCTCCGCCAACTCCTCGCCGTCCACATTGTCCAGTTCGGGCAGGTCGAGCTCAAGGTTCAGTTCATCCGCCCCGAGACCTTCAAAAGGATCACGGTCGGGCTGTGGGTCGTCTGCGTTCTTCGGAGGATCTGTGTGAGCCATTCCCCTGACGAGAATAGCCACCCGCCACGCAAATCACATATTGCCTCGACGCTCTT
>VGHA01000360.1 GCA_016868375.1 Betaproteobacteria bacterium
ATCGTAATTGCTATTGGCGTCCTTATTGGCCTCGGACTTTCTTGGTATGTTGACCTACCAAGTGGTGTTTCGATTGCCCTGTCACTGGCTTGCATCGCGCTTGCTGGGGTGATTTTCAATTTCAAATCGCCATAAACTGCCGATTTCGATTTAGTTTTTCTCAGATAGATCCGACCATTTAATGGGGCGCCGACGTCTACCAGGATTTGAGTAGCGACTTGACCTGGCTGGCTTTTTCTGTGCCAGGTTGAATGTTGTATTTTCAACTTGGAAGAAGGGGTCGACGAATGGCGAACAAGAAGCTCGGCCCGGAGCAGGCGGTCGCAAAGCTCAGGCAAATCGATGTCTTGCTGGGCGAAGGCAGGTCAATCAGCCAAGCCTGCAAGGAAGCCGGTATTACGGATGTCACCTACTACCGCTGGCGCAAGGAGTATGGGGGGCTCAAGGGTGACCAAGCCCGGCGGCTGAAGGAACTGGAGCGGGAGAACCAGCGGCTCAAGCGCATCGTGGCCGATCTGTCGGTCGAGAAGGCCATCCTCAAGGACGCCGCCGAGGGAAACTTCTAAGCCCCGAGCGGCGACGGTGTGCGGTGGCTCAGGCCATTGAGCGCCACGGCGTCTCACAGCGCCGTGCCTGCCGTATCTTGAGCCAGCCTCGGGGCACACAACGCTATCGGCCCATCCTCCGGCCCGACGAGGATCTACTGACCCAGCGCATCATCAGTCTCGCCTGCCAGTATGGCCGCTATGGCTATCGCCGGATCGCGGTGATGGTCAATCGCAGCGGGTTGCGGGTGAGCCGCGACCGGGTGGAACGCATCTGGCGTCGTGAGGCGCTGCAGGTGCCGCGCAAGCAGCGGCCCCGGGGCCGGTTGTGGCTGAACGATGGCAGCTGCATCCGCCTGAGGCCGGAGCGTCCGAACCACGTCTGGAGCTATGACTTCGTGACCACCTGGACGCATGGCGGCAGACCAGTGCGCCTGCTATGCCTCATCGACGAATACACCCGGGAAGCCTTGGCGATCCGCGTGGAACGCAGCATCGGGGCACAGGTGGTGATCGAGGCTCTGGCCGACGTCATGCTGTTGCGTGGTGTGCCGGAGCATATCCGCTCGGACAACGGGCCGGAGTTCACAGCCAGGGCCCTGCGGGCATGGTTGGCGACGGTGGGCACCAGCACGCTCTACATCGAACCGGGCAGTCCTTGGGAGAACGGCTATTGCGAGAGCTTCAACGGACGGCTGCGGGATGAATTGCTCAATGGAGAGCTCTTCTACAGCATTCGCGAGGCCAGAGTGGTGATCGAGCGGTGGCGGAAGGACTACAACACCATACGACCCCACAGCTCACTGGGCTACCGACCACCGGCACCTGTGGCGATCAACCCGCAACCACCCGTTTTGGAACAAGCGGCCGCTCTGCAGTAAAGTGCGTCAATGAACCTGGCACAAAAAACCAGTCAGGCCAAGATCGCCATTGGCACGCAGATGACGCACATCCCGTACAAGGGCATGGGTGCCGCGTATGCCGACCTTATCAGCGGCCAGATTCCGGCAGCGTTCCCGACCATCGTGTCCTCGGTGCCGCATGTGCGCGCGGGCCGCCTGCGTTCACTCGCGGTGACCCTGCCGACGCGGGTGCAGGCCCTGCCCAGCGTGCCGACCTTTGCGGAGGCCGGCATCAAGGGCGTGGTGGTGGTGAACTGGTATGGACTCATTGCGCCGAAAAAGACCCCGCGCGCGGTGATCGAGCGCATAGCCGCCGACACCGGCAAGGTGATGCAGGACGCCGAGATGAAGAATCGCCTGATCACCGACGGTTCCGAGGCCGTGACCAGCAATCCCGAAGCGTTTGCCCAGCGGATTCAGGCCGATGCCAGGCTGTGGAGCGGTGTCATCAAGCAGGCTGGCATCAAGGATGAATAAAAATACCAATAAAAACATATACTTATAACCTATCC
>VGHA01000361.1 GCA_016868375.1 Betaproteobacteria bacterium
GCAATGGCCTCAACGGCAAGCAGACTCGCACGATCTGCGAGCGCATCCGCCACCTGAGATTCGGCGGCTTCTGCAGCATTCTGTGCAACGGTGGCAACATGCACAGCAGCATCCGCCAATCCACGCACCACCGAGGTACCCGCCCCAAGATCTCCGACCGCGCCGTCTGTGCCGGTCTCACCGCCAACTGCAAAAGCGATCTCTCGAGCGGCGATCTCAAGCGACAGTCCTTCTTGGGCGAGCGCACCCCCTTGCTCTGCCAACACCCGCGCGGATGCAGTCGCCATCTGCGCAGACTCCACAGCTGCGGCGACTTCATTCGACAGATCGCCCACTTGTGCTGCCAGTAGTGCGCCTGCCTCAGGGTCCGCGAACTCTTGACCGCTTCCTCCTTGCAATGCTTGAAGCATCCCATCGAACGTTGATTCAAGAGCTTGAAAGTGCGCTTCACCAGCATCGCGCGATTCAGCTGCGCCGCCGAGCTGCACCTGAGCATCCACCACCCGATCGAGTGCGGCAAGCGAAACGCCTTCCTGCGCCTGTGCGAAGAAGTTGAAGTCAAACGACGCCTCACCGATGGCTTGTGCGCCAAACAACAGACCGCTTGCGACATCCGCCGCCTGAAGCGTCAGGTCAAGCGTAAAGACCGTTGCCGCGGCTGCGTCAAGCGTCGACGCTCGGCGATCCGCACCAGACAAGACGGACTGCAGCGAATCAAGGGCAGACTGTGCCGCCTGCAACGCTGGCTCACTGGATGCAAGCGTGAACGCGTCGATCCGTGTTTGAAGGCCCTCTGTGGCACCCGCCGCAGCAGAAGCCGCACTTCCCGCACCATTCGCGCTGCTCGCTGCGATGGCAGCAAAAGCAGCTGATCGCGCCACAAGCAGGTCGAGCGTATCGCCGGAACCACTGCCTCCGAGTTGCGCAAGGCCTGCGAAAACAGCCGCTGCCCCCGCCGCGGCGTCCGCTGATGCTGCCGCTGCCGAGGCTTCGTTCGCTTCGGTCGCGGCCGCCGCGGCTTCCACCCCCGACTGCACCGCGAGATCCTGCGCCAGAGAAAACTGCTCCATCAGCGGCAGTGCAAATGTGTCCGCCGCCTGCGCGGCTGCCAATGCGGTGGACGCGGATTCCGTGGCGGCATCCACGATCTCCGCGACACTCGCATCACCGCTCGACCCGCCAATCTCCGCGAGAACTGATTCGGCCGCCGCCAGAGACCGTTGCTCGACTGCACTCAGCAGCGCAGCCATGTCAGCATCAAAGGCTTCGAGCAACAGACTCAAACCAGACTGTGCCGAGGACGCATCATCTGCGGCGGCTTGCGCCAATTCAATTTGCTCCTCAAGTTCCTGCGAACCCTGTTCAAGTTGGTCGAGAACCTGCACCGCATCTCCAGTCAGACGGTTGCTCTCGTCTGCGCGAGTGGCGGCGGCCGACGCGAACTGCGAAGCAAGACCAGCACCCGATGCTGCATCCACTGCGGCTCCGGCCGTCGCCGCCTCCGCGTCGGCAACTGCAGCGAGCCGCTCAGCCTCTCCGGCAGCGGCATTGGCGTGTGCAGCGGAATCCACCGCCGATGCGATGTCACCCAGCGAAGATGTGAAGTCGACCTCCGCTCCATTTGGATCGAGCACGGAATCCAGCGCATTCTGTGCTCCCTGTACCGACGCACCAGCTTGATCCGCGGCAGCCTGCGCCTCCGAGGCCAGTGTCAGCGCCCTCGCGACCGCATTCAAAGCCGCGGCAGCCGCGGCGGAGGCGGAAGACTGTGGATCCAAAGGATCAGCAAACTGCGCGGCAAACGCGCTGCCCGACGACTCTGCAGACACGGCGGCTGTTGAAGCGTTGAGTGCATGTCCTGCCGCGGCGCCTGCACGCTCCTGTGCGCTCAGAATGACCTGACGGATCGCGGCAATCCGCTGCGCGTACACACCCCCTGCGCCGACAGACTC
>VGHA01000362.1 GCA_016868375.1 Betaproteobacteria bacterium
CGCACCGGCACCGCCCTGCACCAGCACTGTCTTGCCAGCGATCGGCCCGTCAGCAAATACGCTGTAGTGCGCGGTCATCGCGGGAACGCCCAGACAGGCGCCCGCCTCAAAGCTCACGCCCTCGGGCAGTGGCACGGCCTTGTGCGCGGGCACAGTCGTGAACTGCGCGGCCGTGCCAGACGGACGACCGAGCGCGGCCTCGTACACCCAGACGCGTTCACCGATCCGCGAGGGGCTAACCCCCGCTCCTACCCGGTCGATCACGCCAGCGCCGTCCTGATGCGGCACCACCCGGGGGAAGGGCATGACGATATTGCCTCGAGCGCCGCCACGGTTCTTGGTGTCGGAGGGATTGACCGCCGACACATGCACGCGCACTCGGACTTCGCCCGGCGCGGGCTCCGGATCGGGAAGCTCGCCAAGCCGCAATACCTGCGCGGCCGGGCCCTTGGTGTCGTACCATGCTGCTTTCACAGATATCTCCTGAATGGTGGGGTGCCGCCGACCCCGGACTGAACACGTCGGCCGAGTTTACCGGCGTGCGCCGATTCAGCGCAGTTCGACACCAAGCTTTTCGCTCGATTACATCCTGCGCGGCTGAATCGACCAAACCGCGGTCTACGATGGGCACGAAGCGTATCGATGCGCTTCCAGCATCACCCGATCCGCCATCCCCTCTGGAGAATCTTCGATGAAACGTACCCTGCCCCTGGCCACACTCGCCGCGGCCCTCGCGCTGACCGCCAGCACCTGGTCAATCGCCCAGCAGCCGCCTTCGGCAACCCCGGCACCCGGCGTGCAACACGGCCACCACGGCGCCCATCACAACGCTGGCGCTCACCCTCATCATGGCGCGGGGCATGGGGCGCGACACGGTAGCGACGGTCTGATGATGCCTGGCGCGGGCTTCCTGCGAGGCCTGGATCTCAGCGAGGCGCAACGAGACCGCGTGTTCTCGATCCTGCACGCCCAGGCCCCAACGCTTCGCGAGAAGGCCCGTGAAGCGCGCACCGCGCGCGAGGCCATGCATCAGCTTGCGCTCGCGGGTGAACTCGATGAAACGCGACTGCAGGAAGCCGCGCAGCGGGCATCGCGGGCCATGACGGACCTCGCCGTGCAACGGGCTCGCACGCATAACGCGGTGTTCAAAGAGCTGACCCCTGAGCAGCAGTCGCAGCTGAAGGCGCGTCGCGAGCATCGGGGCCATTCGGGTCATTCGGACCGGCACGGCCGGGCTGATCTGTCGGATTCGCTTCAGGCCGGTTAAGTATCCCTGCGGGCTGTCGAGGCGGCCCGCAACACTGGCGTCCATGGCATAGTGAGCCGATCTCACCATGCTTGATTCCGCTTTCGACATCGCCGGCCACAGCATCAGCCGCCTCGAGCTGCTTGCCTTCGCGCTCGCCCTGGCCGGCGTTGCGCTGACCGCGAGGGTCAGCGTCTGGGGCTGGCCCCCCACCATCGCTGCAAGCGGGTTATACGGATGGCTTTTCTACGAGCATCGGCTCTATGGGGATGCGGTGCTTCAGGCTTTCTTCATTGCGGTATCGGTCTGGGGCTGGCGCGCCTGGGGGGATCAAGCCCACCAGCGCCCGTCCGAATCCGAAGCGCGTCAGAGCCTTGACCCGCGCTTGGGCATCCGGTCGCTCGCACCGACCTCGGTGTTCAAGCTTGGGCTCGCCCTGTTCGCCGCCTGGCTTGCGATCGGTGCGCTGCTTGCCCGCTTGACCGACACCGATGTGCCCTGGCTGGATGCGGCGCCCACGGCCGGAAGCGTCTTCGCGCAGGTGCTGCTTGCACGAAAATTTTTGCAGGCCTGGATGCTTTGGACAGGCGTCAATGCAATCGCCATTGCGCTGTTCATCACCAAGGCGCTCTGGCTCACCGCGCTGCTCTACGCGGTGCTGCTCGTGCTGTCAGTGGCCGGCTGGCGCCACTGGCGGCGCC
>VGHA01000363.1 GCA_016868375.1 Betaproteobacteria bacterium
CTGCTGCCTGACCGGTGAGATCACGATCGAGGCCGGCGACAGCCGCGCCGTTCATGGGCCTGGGCAGGCCTGGCTTGAAATCGGCCATGAACCCGTTCTCGCCCCCACCACCGAGCGCGAGGCCACGTCGTTTGTGCGGTGCTTCCTGTTGCCGCGAGCCTGTAAAGGTCGCAGTTCAATTCGCTATGTGCTGCCTGAAGATGCCTCGAAGCCGAAGTCTCAGTCGTATCGCGTGTTCGGCGAGCGCTACATCGACCTACCTCAGGCGGGCTGATCATGCCTGTCAACCCAACCCATACTGCTCACCTGTTCGTTGCCGTTGGCGACTTCTTCGCCGATAAGAACGCTACAGGCGGCGTTGGCGTCTTCAGGCATCAGACCGGCGAGGCGGGCTGGCGTCATGTCATGGCGGATCGTCCCGCCTACTGTGTTTCGGTATGCGCCGGGAACTCGGCGCGCGTGCTCGTCGGCACGCGCTCAGGCGTTGTTCTGTCCGACGATGGCGGGCTAAGTTTTCGCCCAGCGCACCATGCAGCGCCGCCACGTGCGATCTGGTCGTTGACGCAAGACCCTCACCAACCCGCACGCTGGTACGCAGGCGCCTCGCCTGCAGCGATCTATCGCAGTGACGATCACGGTGAAAGCTGGGATCTGCTCGCCGAGCCAACCATCCCGGATCGCGCGCCGATGCCGTTTCCGCCCCGAGTCCTGCGCATCACGGTCCATCCGCGCCGCGCCGGGGAACTGGTCGCGGCGCTTGAAATCGCGGGCGTGCTGCGATCCACCGATGGCGGACGCCATTGGCACGACTGCAGCGACCCACTGATCGCGCTGGCTGACCGTCATCCCGAGTTGCGATCGCGAATCGTCTGCGACCTGGGCGCAGAGGGCATGCTGGACGGCCATGCGGTCTGCGCAAGCGAAGCCTGGCCAGACGCTGTACTTCTTGCCTGCCGAATGGGAATCTTTCGCTCGGATGACGGCGGCAGCCAATGGCGCAATCTGCAGCTGAACCGCTTTTCCGACTTCAGCTACGGCCGTGATGTGCGGGTCTCGCCACACGACCCATCCATGTTGTATGCCTGCCTCAGTGTTGCGTCCAATTCAAAGAACGGCGCACTGATGCGCTCACTTGACTTTGGAGAAACCTGGCAGCGATTCGACAAAGTTCAGCCGCATGGAACGCTGATGGCGGTCAGCCCCCACCCTACTGACCGCAGACAGGTGTATGTTGCCGCCCGCTACGGCGAAGTCTTTGGCACCCGGGACGAGGGCGACAGTTGGTTCGAGTTGCCGTTATCTGGCATTCAGCACGTCTACGGCATGGCCTGCGGGTAAGCCACATCCGACGTATCCAGGAGTTTGCAGATGAAATCGGCCGAAGCACTCTGGCCGCGCGTGATGTCAAAACCCTGGCGAAAGCCCCCGATAACGACGCGCTGCTTCAGCTCTACGCGCTGTACAAACAGGCGAGCGTGGGCGATGTCTCGGGGGATCGACCCAGTCTGATGGATCCGGTGGGACGCGCCAAATACGATGCCTGGACCGCATGCCGCAGCATGGCAGCCGCCGATGCCATGGCCGCATATGGGGCACTCGTCGAAAAGCTGAAGGCGCGCGAGGCGTAAGGGCTGCGGGTCGAATCCGATCGGTGCGGCGTTCCACGCGCGCCCCGTCCGCCCGAGCGGGCGACGCGTATGATTCGGCACCGAGCCACTCAACTGCCAGCCCCATGAAAAGACCGCCCTCTCGGTCTCCCGCGCCCCCCACTCGCTCCTCACAGCCTCGCACACGACCTTTCGCCAAAGCCCCCACGGCTGCACCAGCGCCGTCTGGAGCTGACCAGCCCAGACTCTCCAAGCGGATGAGCGAACTCGGTTTATGTTCGCGACGCGAAGCAGACGAGTGGATTGAAAACGGCTGGGTGAAG
>VGHA01000364.1 GCA_016868375.1 Betaproteobacteria bacterium
GAATACCGGGGATGATGAAGACAGGGATGGACAGCGCCCAAAGCGCCTCGCGCAAGGCCTTGAAAAATTCGCTCCGATCCGCTCGCACCGACCGAAGCGGCAGGTACCCCCGACGCCTTGCAATGACAGCAGTCACCATCATCAGGGAGGCAGCCAGCATCAGACCCGGGACGATACCGCCGACGAAAAGCTTTCCGATCGATGCGTCGGCAATGTAGCCGTAGATGATGAGACCGATCGAAGGCGGAATCAGCGCTGTGATAATGGCCGCGCACGAGGTGATGACTGCGGCGAAGGCTGCGCTGTAACCGTGCCGTGTCATCTCCGGTCCGATCACCTTGGCGAGCATCGCTGCATCCGCGCTCGAGGAGGCGGTCAATCCGCCCAGCAGGGTGGCAAGCACGGTGCACATCTGGGCGAGTGCGCCGGTCAGATGACCCACCATGGTGTCGGCAAGTGCGAGCAACTTCCGGGTGATGCCTGCCCGGTTCATGATCGCTCCGGCCAGCACGAAGAAGGGAATCGCAAGGAGGGGATAGGAGTCCGTCACCGTCACCATCTTCTGGACAAAGATGGTGAGCGGCACTTCGTTGGAGGCCATCAGGAAGAAAGTCAACGCACTGATCGCGATCGAAAAGGCGATCGGCGTACCCAGCGCAAAAAGGACCACCATCACGATCGAGGGCAGCCAATCAGCTAGCATGGGTCTCCCGGTCTGCGTCGAGTTGCCACTCCCGACCACCAAGGCGCTGCAGATACCGAACGGCCATCAATCCCGAGCACAGAGCGACGGGCCCATAGAGCCAGGTCTGGGGGATGCGCAACACCGGACTTGGGCTGTCCCAGGCGGTAATGGCGAACTGGGTGCCAAACCAGGTCATGACGCCGAAAAACGCCAGCAGCAAGACGTGGTTGAACACCCGAGCCATCCTCCGGGCAGCCTCGGGCATTCGCTCCACCAGGACATCGATGGAGGGGTGAAGTTTGTACTTGATACAGGCCGCAGCACCAAAGAAAACCACCCAGGCAAATCCAAGGTTCGCGACCTCGCTCGCCCAGGCGGCCGGTTGAGAGGTGACATAGCGGGTGATCACACCCCAGCCCACTGAAAATATGATCACCACCACCGCAGACGCTGCCACGATCTCCTCGAAGCAGTCGACCACCGTGGCAAGACCGCGCCGGAGGGTCACTTTTTCAGTGCTGCCATCACCGTGTCGTGAAGCCCCGGCGTCCACTTGGGGAAAGCCTTGTAGACCGGGGCAGTGGCCCTTTGGAAGGCAGCGTTGTCAACATCCACGAAGCTCACCCCCGCACCCTTGAGTTTGGCCATGAAATCGTCGTTGAGCGACAGCGTGAGTCGCGTCTGCTCCGCACCGCCCTTCTGGCCTTCCTCCAGTAGAACCCGCTGCACATCAGGCGGCAGTCGATTGAAGAAGTTGATATTCATCGGCCACATGGTGAAGGCAGTGAAATGGCCTGTCGTGGAGATGACTTTACGTACCTCGTGGAGCTTTGCGCCCCAGAGAGAACCCAGGGGGGCCTCGGCAGCCTGCACCACATTCTGCTGAAGCGCCCCATACACCTCCGACCACTGCACCGTGGTTGGCCGTGCTCCCATTGCCTTGAAGGTTTCGATCCACATTGTGTTTGGCGGCACACGAACGGTCATGCCAGCCATCTCAGCCGGAGATCGAATGGGCTTGTCAGCGATGAGGTGCCGCTGTCCAAAATAGCCATTGGCCATGATCAGCTTGAAGCCGGCCTGTTCGAGGCGGCGCTCGACACCCCTGAACCAATCGGATCCGAGCAGTTTCTCGTACTCCTGGGTAGTCCTCACCAGATAGGGACCATTGAGCACGCCGATGTCGGGCACGAAATCAGACAGGTAGCCAGGGTCAGTGATGTTCATCACGT
>VGHA01000365.1 GCA_016868375.1 Betaproteobacteria bacterium
TACTGCCCCGTGGCGAACTGGCGCGCTACCGACTCCATACCAAAGCTGCCACTGCCGGGCACGACGATGGCCGAACGCGCTGCATACGCTTCTTTGAGAATTGCTGATATGTCGCGCATCACCCCCTGAAAGCGGCGTGACATATGGTTAAGCGCGCGATCGGTGTAGACCACCGAGTACTCAAGCAAACCGTCTGGATCCACATGGGGCAAAAGACCGGGCATGACACACTCCGTTCCCAAAATGAGCCGGGGATTGTACGCTGCACTGCAACGTTTCGCCCAGCGTCTCATCAAATCCGCAACGAATGCCGACTGCTCAACGTTGGTGAACGGAGCTTCCGGGCGCGTCACACAGAACCGGATAGCCGCGGTCGGGACGGCCCATTGGGGGTGGGCGGCGGTGGCGTCCCGAGCGCTCGGTAAGCCACTTCACCCACTGCGGCCACCACGAGCCTGCCAGCGACGGCGCCTCAATGCACGCGGGGCAATCCTCGCCCTGAAAGAGCCTCGCCAGGAACCATGCATAGCGAAGCGATTTTCGCGACCATTTTCGCGCCAGCTCAACCTGCTTGCCCGGCGAGGACAGCAAATGCATCATCCAGTCACCGAAAGCCAGAGATATCGCAACCGGCGATATCCCATGCGTCCAGACGGCGAGAAGCGCCTGAGCAAGCTGATCGGTTTGCCGCGCCACCAACGCGGCAGCATCGACCTCTGAGCCACTGAGGGTGTCCGGTGGCGCGCAAGCGTCGGTACCACGCAGACGATCGGTCGAAAAGCGCGCCAGCGAATCATCCTCGCGATGACGTTTCCTACTGTGAGCCGCGGCGGTGCGCAGCAGACGGTGCGGGCGGGAAGGTACTGGCGGCAAGGTCACGTGGAAGGAGTCCGGTGGCGCGCAAGCGTCGGTACCACGCAGACGAGCGGTCGAAAAGCGCGCCAGCGAATCATCCTCGCGATGACGTTTCCTGCTGTGAGCCGCGGCGGTGCGCAGCAGACGATGCGGGCGGGAAGGTACGGGCGGCAAGGTCACGTGGAATGACAATTGTTCAGCTTGCCCGCAACGACGGCAGTCAGTTTTGACCGCGGTCGTCCCTTACCAACGAAGTCGGACAAACCCGGATTGGTGTGCCCCTGTTTGACGAGCCTGGTCAAACACCGCACGATCGCACCATGAATCTCGATCGACTCTACAACGTGTCCGATGTCCGAGAGGCGTCCCGCAAGCGGTTGCCCAAAGGCATCTTTGAATTCATTGATCGCGGCGCCGAAGACGATGAGGCCGTCGCGCACAACCGCGAGGCACTGCGGCGAATTAAGGCACGGCCTAGAGCGCTGATCGACGTCAGTCAGCGCAATTGCGAAGCCATCATGCTCGGCGAGCGCTTTTCAATGCCGATGGCAATTGCTCCCACTGGTGCTGCTGGCCTTGTCTGGTATCAGGGTGAAATGGAGCTCGCCAAAGCTGCCGCCGCCACGGGTATTCCCTTCACGATTGCAACCCGATCCATGAGCAGCCTGGAAGATATCGTGGCCTTAGGGGGCACGCTCTGGTATCAGCTCTATGTTTTTACCGATCGGGCGCAAACCTGGAAGCTGATCGACCGCGTGGCGGCCTCTGGCGCTAAAGCACTGCTGGTAACGGCCGACGTGCCGGTTCAGCCCAACCGGGAATTCAATCGGCGCAATGGCTACACCTTTCCGTTCAAGGCCACGCCGCGCTCAGTCATTGATATGTTGCGGCATCCCCGCTGGCTGATCGACGTCATCGGAAAATATCAACGCACCACAGGCATTCCTCAATACGAGAAGATGCCCGAGTACGCTGAGAACCTTAGCTTCGAAGACATCCGCGAGCTGAGGCGGCGCTGGCC
>VGHA01000366.1 GCA_016868375.1 Betaproteobacteria bacterium
CCCGACATCGCAAAGGTAGGTTAGGCGCGCACGCAGCTCGATCAGCAGCTGTGCGAGTGCTTCCTCGCGTGCATCGGTATTGCCGCGCGAGGGATCCGTTTGCGCGGCAACACCATCAAAAAATTCGCGGATGCGTTCAATTGGAAGCAGCATCAGATCGTGGAGCGACAGGCCTGGCATGGCGGCCAGTTTCTCGTCCGACCACTGCACACCCACCGGCCGGAATCGCTGCCAGGCGCCCCGGTCGTCACGGGCCTGCAGTGCCCGATCAGCGAGCGCCTGGTCGCCCACTCGCCACCACAGCGCCTCGGGCTTGAGACGCGCGCCCTGACAGACTTTGCAGGCCGTATACGAGCGGTACTTCGAGAGCAGCACGCGGATATGCATCTTGTAGGCTTTGCTCTCCAGCCACTCGAAGAAGCGGTTCACGCCGTACCACTGCTTCTGCCACTTGCCAGTCCAGTCGTCGCCGCCTTCAATCACCCATTGCCGTTGCGCGGCTGACAGGTCGCGCCATCGCTGATCGAGCGGAACGCCGGCACGCTGGGCGAACTTTGCGAGATCACGCTGACAGTCTTTGAAGCTCTCGGTCTGCCAGGGGCGTACAGCCCCTTCAGCGAGCGTTTTGCTCTCGTCCGGAATCACCAGGCCCAGATCGATTCCGATCACACGACCAAAGCCCCTGCAGGTTTCGCAGGCGCCCAGTGGCGAGTTGAACGAAAACAGGCTGGGCAGGGGCTCGGCGTAGTTGATGTCGCACTCGGCGCAGTGCAGGCCGCTGCTAAAGCGCCAGACTGCCGCGTCCTCGCCCTCGTCGTTCAGGGCGTGAACGGCGAGCCGACCCCGGCCTTGCCGCAGCGCAGCTTCAACTGCTTCGCCGAAACGGCTTCGCTCGACCGAGCTGGCGCGGAATCGATCCTGTACCACCAGCAGCACAGTGCGACTGCTGTCATCGCGCGCCGGACTGCGCCGATGCACGCGGGTATAGCCCTGAGCCTGAAGATGCTGCTCAACTTCAGCCTCGGTGAAGTTGGCGGGTACCCGGACCTCGAAACAGATGAGCAGCCGCGGGTCGCCCGCCGCAGCGGCGCGCTGCTGCACCGTATCGAGGATATCGCCCGCGCTGTCGCGCTGCACCGGCTGGCCGCAGCACCGGCAGTGAAGCCGCGCGGTACGGGCAAACAGCAGCTTCAGATGATCATTGATCTCGGTCATGGTGCCGACCGTTGATCGCGACGTCCGGACCGGATTGGTCTGATCGATTGCGATCGCTGGCGGCACGCCTTCGATCCGGTCGACCTGGGGCTTGTCCATCCGATCGAGAAACTGGCGTGCATAGGCCGAGAAGGTTTCGACGTAGCGACGCTGGCCCTCGGCATAGAGGGTGTCGAATACCAGCGACGACTTGCCCGAGCCCGAGACGCCCGTGACCACCACCAGCTCACCCGTGGGAATGTCGAGATCGATATTTTTGAGATTGTTCTGGCGGGCGCCGCGAATGCGGATCGCCGGCGACTCGACCGGAGGTTTTGGCACGATGAGGGTCTTGGGAGAAGGGGCGGGATGGACGCGCGGAGCGGCGTGAGCCGGCAACGAATCCGAGTGTATCAGCGCCGCAGATCGGCTTCTGAAAGGCCCCGGATGATGGTCGCTCGCACTTGCTGCTGCGTGGATCTGCGCTCATTGGCCCCTTCCTGCCGATGACCCGTGTCGGGCCAGGGCGAGGGGTGAGGGTAGGGGGCTAGAATCCGGTTGGTTCTGCATTCAATCATCCACCGTTAGCCAGCGCCTTTGTTCATGTCTTCAGCGATTGATTCAGCTTCGCCCGCAGCCCACCGTTCGCGGCCGCTCGCTGCGCTTT
>VGHA01000367.1 GCA_016868375.1 Betaproteobacteria bacterium
CGCGTCAGGGCAAGGCCGGCCGCGCGATGGGTATAGCCACGACCGGGTCGGTCGCGGGCTCGCTGTTTGGCGTTTTTTGCCTTGCTGCCCTCACGCCGGTACTCGCCGAGTTCGCGCTGAAGTTTGGCGCGTTTGAGTTCTTCTGGCTCGGCCTGCTGGGCGTACTCATGTCGGGAACCCTGACAGGGTCCGAGCCCGTCAAGGGCTGGCTGATGGGTCTGCTCGGTCTGTTCGTCGCGGGCATCGGACAGGACCCAGTTCATGCCCATGACCGCTTCACCTTCGGCTGGCATGAACTGAGTGGCGGCATTCCGCTTATCCCGGCGCTGGTTGGGGCGTTCGGATTCGCTGAAGTGCTGATGGTGATGTCGGCCCCCGTGCAGCGGGCAGTGACTGAATCAATCGATTCAATCATTCCGCGTCTGCGCGATGTGGTTCAGTACTGGCGCACTATCATCCGCTCGGGGCTCATCGGCGTGTTCATTGGCATTTTGCCGGGCGTGGGCGAAGACATGGCAGCGTGGAGCTCCTATGCAGCGGCCCGACGTGCAAGCCGCGAACGCGAGCAGTTTGGAAAGGGCTCGGTCGAGGGATTGATCGCTGCCGAGACCGGCGATAACGCGGCGGTCCCTGGCGCCATGATTCCGGCGCTTGCACTGGGAATACCGGGGTCTGCGCCGGCGGCGGTACTGATGGCTGCCATGATCATTCATGGCGCGCAGCCTGGGCCGATGCTGATGACCACCCAGCCGCAGTTCATGTTCGATGTGGTGGCCATCACGCTGGTGGCAACGCTGGCGATTTTGATCTTCGGTCTGATTCTCGTTCGTCCGATCCTGCTGGTGTTACGTGTCCCGCGCGAAGTGCTGATGCCGATCGTGTTTGTGCTGTGTGTGCTGGGTGCCTACTCAATCAGTCAACGCCTGTTTGATGTGTGGGTCATGATGGGTGTGGGAATCGTCTGCTTTTTCCTCAGGCGACGCGGCTATCCCGTCGCGCCATTTGTGCTGGGTCTGGTGCTGGGCGATATCGTCGACAAGACGCTGCGCCGCGGGCTTGTGTTGTCCGATGGAAGTCTGTTGCCATTCTTTACGCGGCCACTCAGTGCGGTGCTTGCATTGATCGTGCTGTTGCTGCTCCTGTCGCAGGTGCCCGCAGCGCGGCGCCTGTGGCAACGAATCACCGGGTCTCAAGAAGGTCGGCCGTCATGAGTCAGCATACCGAGAGCGCCTCGCCAGGCTCGTATTCGAAGCGCCTGTCGCTCTGCAATGAAGTGATTGGCGCGCTGGCCTTCGAGCAGCAGTGTGCGCTTGCGGCGGCATTGGGCTACCGCGCGCTTGAGCTTGCCCCCTTCACGCTGACAGACGATCCCACACGCTTGTCGGATTCGGATGCGCTACGAATCCGAACCACCGCCGCCGATCATGGGCTTGCAATATCAGGGCTTCACTGGCTGCTGGTGAAGCCCGCCGGATTTTCCATGACCCATCCCGAGGCCGCTGTTCGCGAAAAAACGGCGCAGTGGATGGTTCGCTGCGTGGAACTGTGTGCGCTGATGGGAGGGCAATATCTGGTGCACGGCTCTGGTGGGCAGCGGTCAGTCTGGCCAGGGCAGTCGCATGCCCAGGCGCTTGCCCTGGCAACCGAGTGCTGGGCGAAGGCGGGCACGGCTGCGACCCAGGCAGGCGTTCAGTACTGTGTCGAGCCCTTATCGGCCGATCAAACGCCCATCGTGAATACGGTTGAACAGGGCATCGCCGTGGTGCGCAGCGTGAACACCCCCGGGCTGCGAACCATGCTCGACACCTGTTCCGGCGGAAAAACCGAGACCTTGCCGCTGGACCAGGTGATCAGACACT
>VGHA01000368.1 GCA_016868375.1 Betaproteobacteria bacterium
GACGCACCATCGATTCACAGGGCGCGGTGTCGCCCGAGAACGCGATGGCTTTGCCTTCGGCCTCCAGCCGTACGCCGAAGCATTCGCTGATGTCGCGGGGAATATGCTCGACCCAGTCGCAGATCAGTCGAACATACTCATCTTCGTAGGCAACGCCTGGGCTTGCCTCGATCACCTTTGGGCGCACCGCATCCAGATTCTTTTGCCGTCTCGGATAGCTGCCGCGTGCCTGGAAATCTGACTTGAACGCACCGCCCTCAAAAAGATGGCTGACAAAGTGCTGCGTGCCGCGTGGACCAATGACCACCGGCGAATCGGGCCGATCCCACATCCATCCGGTAATGACGAACAGCGGAAAGTCGCAGATGTGGTCGTGGTGCAGATGGGTCAGAAACACCGCGGTGACGTCCGCAGGGCTGACATTTGCCCGCACCATGTTGCGGGTAATGCCCGCGCCGCAGTCAAACAGGTAATGGCGGCCGTTATCGAGCGTGACAAGGATGCCGGATTGCGCGCGATCGGGGTCGACGAACGCCGCACCGGTACCAAGCATCGTGATCTTCACGTAAGTGTCTCCTTGAAACCGTCGATAATAATCATCCTGCAATTTTTTGCGACCCACTGCAATGCCTGATGGATTTTTCGAGCAGCTGTTTGCCCCGATCCTCGATCTGGTTCGCGAGCATCGGCAGTGGGCGCCACCCCTGGTGTTTGTGCTGTGTTTCGTCGAGTCGCTTGCCATCGTCAGCGCTTTTCTACCGGCCACCCTGCTGCTGCTTGCAATCGGGTCGCTGGCTGCAGCGGGCGTTGTCAGCCTGCTTGAACTTGCGGTCTGGGGCACGATCGGTTCGGGGCTGGGTTACTGGGTGAGCTTCGAAGCCGGTCGGCGCTACGGTTCCCGAATTGAGTCGCTCGGATTTTTCGCGAGACGGCCTGAATGGATCGAGCGCGGCCATCGATTTTTCGAGCGCTGGGGCTCGGTTGCGGTGTTGTTGAGCCGGTTTATTCCAATTGGTCGCGCGGTGATTCCGTTGCTCGCGGGTGCAATGGGAAATCGTCGGGCTTCATTTCAGGTGGCCAACTGGCTGTCGGCTGTGCTGTGGGCCCCGTTAATGCTGGCCCCTGCCTCCATCGGGGTGGCGCTGGCAGATCAGTTAAAGGATGCATCGCCGCAAACCCGAGCCATTGTGCTGATTGCGATCGTGGTGGTGGTGGTCGCAGCGGTTCGCGGGCTCCGACGCTAACCAGCCAGCGTCGACATCGAGGATAGAAGCCAATGAATCGAACCATCAAGGTGATTGATTGCGTCGTCAACCCGATCACCCCTGAGGTGATGAAGCTGCGTCCGGCATGGTCCAGGGCGTTCTGGACTGGCAAGTTTGGCCGGGACGCCAAGTTGGCTGATGGGCTCACGCACGAACAAATGCTTGACCTGATGGATCGGGCGGGCATTGAACGCGCGTTGCTGATTGCAACTAAAACCGGTCAACAGGGCATTCCGGGCAGCTGGCATCTTCCTTACGCCATGGTGGCCGAGGCGGTGCAGCGCTGGCCCGAACGATTCAGCGGTCTGGCGGGGCTGGATCCGACCGAGGGCATGGCGGGCGTTCGGGCCTTCGAGCATGCCGTGCGTGAATACGGTTTTGTCGGCGCCCACTTTTATCCGCACTGGTTCGAGCTCGCGCCCGATCACGCTCGCTGGTATCCGTTCTATGCAAAGTGTGTCGAGCTGGATGTGCCGGTGCAGCTGCAGGTGGGTCAGTCGTTGATCTACGACCCGAATCGGCCATTAAAAAGCGTTGGCCGCCCCATCACGCTGGATGCGGTTGCCTGCGATTTTCCCGAGCTCAAACTGGT
>VGHA01000369.1 GCA_016868375.1 Betaproteobacteria bacterium
CCGGCTAACGGAGCGCCCTATGCATTTTGATACCGCAACCAACCAGCACGGCATGCGTCACGACCCTTTCAAAGCCGTGGTGGTGCCGCGCCCCATCGGCTGGATCGGTTCCGTGTCGCCCGAGGGCGTCAACAATCTTGCGCCCTACAGTTTTTTTAATGCGATTGCCGACAAGCCACCGATGGTGATGTTTTCGTCGCAGGGCTACAAGGACAGCCAGCGAAACATCGAAGCCACCGGCGAGTTCACCTGTTCGCTCGCCACCCGGGCGCTCACCCAGCAGATGAACATGAGCTCAGCCCCGGTGTCCGCCGAGGTGGATGAGTTTCTGTTGGCAGGGCTCACCGCTGTACCCGGCCACTATGTGCGCGCGCCTCGGGTGGGCGAAAGCCCCGTGGCGCTGGAATGCAAGCTCTGGAAGATGTTCCGCCTGCCAGGCCCGGACGGCGAGGGCGAGTCGAACTACACGCTGATCATCGGCCGCGTCGTGGGCATGTACATCGATGACTCGGTCATTCGCAACGGCCGCATTGATATTGCCGCCCTGCAGCCGCTCGCGCGGCTGGGCTACATGGACTACTCGTTCCTGAGCGCGCGGGTGGAGAGCAGGGCTTGGGATGGGGTTTATCGGTGATTTTTTCGCGATTTAACCTTGCAAATCTGGTAATGAAACTCCAGAATTGCAAGGATGTTTGAACGACTTCTTGAATCTGCGCTTCGCGCTGAGCTCGCTTTTTCACCGGCGGCGGCGCTGCTTGGGCCCAGGCAGTCCGGCAAAACCACGTTGGCGCTTAATGTGGCTCGCAGCCTGCCGCACATCTACCTCGATCTCGAGTCTGAGCGCGACCGCGGCAAACTGTCCGAGGCCGAGTTGTATCTCGAGCAGCACCTCGACAAATTGGTCATCCTGGACGAAGTGCATCGGGCGCCGGGGCTCTTTCCCATGCTGCGTGGTCTGATCGACCGGTCCCGTCGCTCAGGGGTTGGGGCGGGGCGTTATCTGTTGCTGGGGTCTGCCAGCCTGGATTTGCTGAAGCAGTCGGGCGAAACCTTGGCCGGACGCATCGCATACCTCGAACTGTCGCCGCTCTCGTTGCTCGAAACCGGCGACCATACGCAGGACTCGCTGTGGCTGCGTGGCGGCTTTCCACCCAGTCTGCAGGCACCATCCGACGCACGAAGTCTGCTCTGGCGCGAAAACTTCATTCGCACTTATCTTGAACGCGATGTTGCGCAGTTCGGCCCGCGCATTGCGTCGGAAACTTTACGACGTTTCTGGACGATGCTCGCGCACCATCAGGGCGGGTTGCTGAACGTGGCTCAACTGGCGCGCAATCTTGGGGTAGATGCCAAGACTGCGCATAGCTATGTCGGATTGCTGTGCGATCTGCTGCTGGTTCGTCGCCTGCAGCCGTGGCATGCCAACATTGGCAAGCGGCTGGTGAAAGCGCCCAAGGTGTACGTCAGAGATACAGGTCTGCTTCATGCGCTTCTTGGCGTGCGCTCGCGCGAGCAGCTGCTCGGGCATATGGTCGTCGGAGCCAGTTGGGAAACTTTCTGCGTCGAAAATCTGATGGCTGTCGCGCCGCCTGGCGTAACCCCTTATTTCTATCGAACCAGCGCTGGTGCAGAGATTGATTTGCTTCTCGCCTGGCCGGGGGGCGATTTGTGGGCGGTCGAGATCAAGCGCAGCCTGTTGCCTCGGCCAGACCGCGGGTTTCATCATGCCTGTGATGATCTGAAGCCCAGCCGGAAATGGGTGGTGTACCCCGGACAGGACAGCTATCCGCTGGCCGCGGGCGTACAGGCCATTTCGTTGCATCGC
>VGHA01000370.1 GCA_016868375.1 Betaproteobacteria bacterium
CCAGCGCCCGGCAGCACGCCCAGCTTCACCTCGGGCAGGGCGATTTGCGCGCCGGGGCTCGCCACCCGATAGTGACATCCCATGGCAAGTTCAAGGCCGCCGCCCATGGCCACCGAATGCACCGCGGCGATAACCGGCTTGGGCGAACTTTCGATGAGCCGGATCACCGACAGCAACGTCGGTTCAGCCACCGCCTTGGGTGTGTTGAACTCTCGGATATCGGCGCCACCGGAAAAGGCCCGACCGCCGCCCGTGAGCACAATGGCCCTGATCGATGGGTCTGAAATGGCCTTCTGGACCCCATCGCAAATGCTCCGGCGAAGCTCGTAGCCCAGCCCGTTGACCGGCGGGTTTTTCATGGTGATGACGGCAAGGTTGCCGCTCACGGTGTAATCGATCTGGTTCATCGACGATCCATCGGGGGTAAGTTGAAGAGGCCAGGCAGGAACCCGCCGCGCTTAAATAGGCGCGACCTGTTCTGCGATCAGACCCCAGGGAAAGCGTAGTGCTGAAACTGCTCGCGAAGGCGTGTTTTCAGGATCTTGCCGGTGGCGCCCAGCGGAATCGCGTCAACAAATTGCACGTCATCGGGAATCCACCACTTGGCCACCTTACCCTCATAAAACTTCAAAAGGTCGTCCTTGCTGACCTCGGCGCCCGGCTTCCTGACAACGATCAGCAGCGGCCGCTCGTCCCACTTGGGATGTGCAGCACCGATAACGGCTGCGTTCGCGACCGCTGGATGCGCAATGGCGAGGTTCTCCAGGTCAATGGAACTGATCCACTCGCCACCAGACTTGATCACATCCTTGCTGCGGTCTGTGATCTGCATGTAGCCCTGTTCGTCGATCGTGGCGACATCGCCGGTGGGGAACCAGCCGGTGCCGTCCGCGTCGTAGCGCAGCGGGTCCCCGCCTTCGCTCTTGAAGTACGACTGAATGATCCAGGGACCTCGCACCAGCAGATTGCCGAAAGTCTTTCCATCCCACGGAAGGTCCTGTCCATCGTCGCCAACGATTTTCATGTCGACGCCGTAGATCACGTGCCCCTGTTTCTCCAAGATCTTCTGCTGGGCCGCCGGGTCAAGGCTCAGGTGTCGGTTCTGAAGCCGGGCCAGCGTTCCCAAGGGCGACATCTCGGTCATGCCCCATGCGTGAATGACCTCGACGCCATAGTCGTCGCGAAACGCGCGGATCATCGCCGGCGGGCAAGCCGAGCCGCCGATGACGGTTCGCTGCAGCGTTGAAAACCGGGCGCCCTGTTGCCGGACATGCGCGAGAAGGCCCAACCAAACCGTAGGCACGCCCGCCGAGAAGGTAACGCCCTCCCGCTCGAACAGGTCGTAGATGGAGGCGCCGTCAAGCTGGGCGCCCGGAAATACCAGCTTGGCGCCGACCAGCGGAGCAACGTAAGGGATGCCCCACGCATTGACGTGAAACATTGGAACCACGGGCAGGATCACATCCCGGGCTGAGGCTGCCATGGCATCGGGCAGCGCAGCGCCGTAGGCATGCAATACCGTCGAGCGGTGCGCGTACAGTGCGCCCTTCGGGTTGCCTGTCGTGCCCGAGGTGTAGCACAGGGCAACTGCCGATCGCTCGTCAAACTCAGGCCAGCGCCACAGGTCGCTTCCGCTGCGCAAAAACGCCTCGTAGTTCAACAGGTTCGGAATAGCCGACGATGCCGGCTGCCGATCCTCGTCAACCATCGCTATCCAGCTGCGAACATTCGGGCAGCGCGGGGCGATCGCTTCAATGATGGGCAGGAACGTGATGTCAAAGGCGAGATGAATGTCCTCGGCATGGTTCACGATCCACGCGATC
>VGHA01000371.1 GCA_016868375.1 Betaproteobacteria bacterium
CAATCTGGGCGAGTTCGCGCCGCCGCTCGCTGGTACATCGATTCGGACTGTATTGGGCGTTGCTCACCCTGACGCCGCTTGCCCTGGGTGCAGTGCTTGCGCTCAATGGACGCGTGATCGCCGGGCTGTTGGTTGATCAAGACCTGGCTTGGCTGCAGTCGCTTTGGTTCACCGCATTGCCCTGGCTTATTGGTGTCGCAGCGCTGTGGCTCATGTTTCTGCTGTTGCCCGCTGTGCGGGTGCCGCCGTTGCATGCGCTTGCCGGCGCGGCGCTGTCTGCCGGGCTGTTGGCGGTCTTGCAACGTGGTTTGAGCCTGAGCGTCCGGCAGTTACCCACGTACGAAATCGTGTACGGCGCGTTTGCGGTGCTACCCCTGCTACTGATCTGGCTGTTTTTGGTCTGGTCAGCCGTGTTGGCTGGAGCGCTGCTCGCAGCCAGTCTCAGGCACTGGTCTGCGCCGCTTGACGACCCGGAGCCCGACGACACACCCGGCCGACGGTTCGATGACGCTCTCATCGTGCTGCGCGCGATGCTGCGGGCGACGCCCGCCCCTGGCGCCACGTCGCATACAACGACGGCGTTGGCCGTCGCGCAGATGCATCAGGCCTTTGGCGCCGACGCGCAGCGCGCGGAGCAGGCTGCAGAGCTGCTCGAGCGTCTGGGCTACCTGATTCGGCTGGTACAACTCGGCGGGCTGCAAATGGCGAGTGCTGGTACCACACTAGGATCGGCAGTCGAGTCTCTCGAGTCAGGTGTCTGGGCCGAGCGCTGGGCCTGGGCAAGCCCGCCCCAACTGCTCACCTTGCGGCCGCTGTTTGACGATCTTTGGTGGGCCGGTCAGCCGTCCACGGCGGCGTCGTGGCAGGGGGGACGCCTGGCGTTACCTGTTGCTCAGGCGCTAGCCGATTGAGCGCTGGCTTCGAAGGGGAGCGCCCCCGCAAAGCCGCGTAGCGCGTCAAGCACCTCATCGGGGCGTTCGCTCATGAGGGCATGACCACACCCCGCAAGTTCGATGACTCGCGGGGCTGATATGGAGCCGGCCGCCGCGGATTCGGTCAATGCGGCGATCAGCGCCCGGGCCGCGCGTGGCGGCGTCATCATGTCGCGGCCGCCGAGTACGAACAGGGCAGGGCATCGAACGGCGCTCGCGGCGGCAAAGGCCTTGTCGTAGGCGTTGCACGCGGAAAAATCGTTAAGCAGCACGCCTGGGCTCTGCCGCTCCATCAGCCGCCGGTTCTGAACGAAAATCGAGAAGCCGGGCCCGGGGCATCCTGGACGAGCATTGATGGTTGCATGCGACCAGCCATTGATCATGTCGAAGGCCCTGGGCTCGTCGGACCGGGCAGCCTCAAGCAGTGCATCGGATACCTTCATCGGCGCGGCTGCCCCCACCAGCGCGATACCCGCCACCTGTGACGGGTGGGAGGCCGCGCACTGCAGCGCGATCAGCGACCCCATGCTGTGGCCGCAAACCAGGGCAGGGCCAATGCCAGCCTCGCGCATCAGGCGGGCGACCCAGTCAGCCATGTCGCTGATCGTGCTGAGCGGTGGGCCATCGCTTCGGCCGTGTCCGGGTAGGTCGACTGCGAGCACATCGAAGCCGTGATGGGCCAGATAGCGCGACTGCAGGATCCACACGCTGTGATCATGCTGGGCGCCGTGAACGAAAACGACCGCTGGTCGGCTGCCTAGCAGCGGTTTACCGCCGGTGTAAGCGTAAGCCTGCCGGTGATCGAGTTCGATTCGCATGACCGGGTCTCCTTCAGCCGCGCTCTGCCGCTCGGAATGCGGCCTTCAGATCGGTAATCAGATCGTCGGC
>VGHA01000372.1 GCA_016868375.1 Betaproteobacteria bacterium
TTCGACTGATCCAAAGCGCCGCAGTGCGGTGTTGCGCTTCATTGCTTCAACAAATTCTGGCGTGACCCGCTCGCGAAGTCGGTCAAACAAGCCGCCATCCACGATGCCTGGCGCAACAGAGTTGGCGCGAATCCCAAACCGCCCTTCTTCGCGCGCGATGCCTCGGATCAGCGCTTCGATGCCGGCCTTGGGAACCGTCGACAGGATGTCAAGCGGCGGGTGCCGGTCAAGACCTGCCGTTGTGATGGCGACAAACGACGCGCCGCCCGCTTTTCGCATCAGTGGCAACGCCGCCTTGGTCACGTTGAAGAACCCGTTGAGATCGCCATCGATCGTGCGATGCCATTCGTCGGGATCGATATTGGCGACATACGTCATGGAGATGTCGGCCCCGACCGCAAACACCACGGTATGGAGTGCGCCCTGTTGTTCAACCAGCGCCCCAAGTGCAGACTGAACCGCACTCAAGTCATCCAGCGACAGTTGCAGCAGCTCAGCCTGCCCGCCCGCGGCTCGGATCTGGTCGGCGCACGCCTGCGCGGCGGCAAATCCGCGTCGATACGTAAGCACCACGCGGCAGCCGCTGGCGGCCAGGCGGTGCGCAACGCCCTGGCCGATGCCACCGCTGGCCCCAACCACCAGGGCGACGCCGTCGGGAAAGTCGTCCCCGTTTGAAGATGCCATCACGCTGCTGTCTCCAGAAAACCGATTGAGCGCGCCGACTGCGCATTTCGGACTTTTTATTGCGGTCGATGCTATCACGCGGGATTCTGCGTTCGCACTGGAGAGGGAGATGCTATGAAACCGTCAAACCGCAGAGCACTATCAGCCGCGGCGCTACTGTCGATTGCATTGACCGCCATGGCCCCGGCCGCCGCGCAGGACTATCCAAACCGTTCCATCCGAATGGTGACGCCGATTGCCGCGAATGGCATGACCGACGTTGTCTCACGCGTCGTGGGCGCGCGATTGGCCGAGCGCCTGGGACAGCCCGTGGTGATCGAGAATCGCGCGGGGGCCGGTGGCGGCATCGGCACTGAAGCGGTTGCCCGCGCGGCGCCCGATGGCTACACGCTGCTCTTCGCCTATCCGGGACCGATTGTCGTCAACCCGTCGCTGCTCAAGTCGCTCAGCTACGATCCCGAGCGCGATCTTGCAGCGGTCAGCCTCCTGGGAACGTATCCGATGGTGCTCGCAGTACATCCATCGGTGCCTGCGAAGTCGGTATCTGAACTGGTTGACTACGCGAAACGGCATGCGGGTCAACTGACCTACGGATCTGCAGGCAATGCGAGCACCTCGCACCTGGCGATGGAACTGCTTCGACGCGAGGCGGGCATCGAGATGACGCATGTGCCCTACAAGGGCGCCGCACCCGCCATGACAGATCTGATCGCAGGCCGTATTCAGCTGGTCTTCGATTCGGTGCAGCTTGTCATGCCACAGCACCAGGTGGGCAGACTTCGTGCGCTGGCCGTCAGCAGCCGGGAGCGTTCACCAACGGTCGACCTGCCCGGTATGGCCGATGCTGGTCTCAGCAGCGTTGACGTCACCGGCTGGTTTGCGATTTTCGTGCCGGCAGGCACCCCAAGGCCCGTGATTGACCGCCTGTCTCGCGAACTGGGCGCGATTGTGCGCGACCCCGCGATGGTGGCCGATCTGCTGGGCCGCGGCATCGCCGCCGTCGGCACCGCCCCCGAGGGGCTCGCGACCCGCGTGAGCGAAGAACGAAAGACCTGGCAGCGTGTCATCACGCAAGCAGGCATCCGCGCCGATTGAGACACCCCATGACGACTTCCATGCGAAA
>VGHA01000373.1 GCA_016868375.1 Betaproteobacteria bacterium
TCGCAGACGATCCAGTGGTGGCGGTGCCAGACGACCTGGCAGCCTGCGCGCACCTGATCCGTCGCGCCATCGACGACATCTGCGCGCGCGAACCCGAGCCCGCGCGGCGCATTCTCGCGGAGCCCTACATACCGGAATCCGCCGGCTGGGTCGCCAACCGCCTGGCCGAGCTGCTGCCGCTCTCCATGCCGTCGCGTCAGATGCTGATGGAACTCACTGACCCGCTGCGCCGACTCGCACTGATCCACGAAGTTCTGTCGCGCGAGCAGATCATCTGATCAGAGCAGCGGCGCCTGAGCGGCGGACCGCTCCAACAGGTTGAGCAGAAGCGTCCGTACGGGTTGCGCAAGCGCCAACTGCCCCGCCTTCGGCAATTCGAACCACTGATGCGGGGTATCGGCGGCCAGTCGCGCGGCTTGCGTGACTTCGATGAGCACCGGATGGGCGATCAGGCGAAAGTGCGTGAACGCGTGCAGCACTGGCGACAGGCGATGACAGCTGGTAACGGTGACGCCGAAGCGGGTCTCGACCTGCGCAGCCGCGTGCTCGATCTCGGTCACTGATATCTCGGGCAGACTCAATAATCCACCCCAGATGCCTGCAGGCGGGCGGCGCTCAAGCAGCACGCGCTGATTCTGGATGATCACCGCCCAGCAGGTTTCACGAACCGGTGTGGCGCGGGCAGGCCTGCTCGCGGGCAGGCTGGCCTGGCGCCCTTGCGCCCTCGCCATGCAGCTTGCGGCAACCGGACAGGGGTCGCACTGGGGTCGTGTTCTGGTACAGGTCTGCGCGCCAAGGTCCATCAGCCCCTGGGTGTAAGGCTCGATACCGGTCTGCGGCAGTTCGCGCTGCGCGATGTCCCACAGCCGCTGTTCCACCTGACGTTCTCCGGGCCAGCCGTCCACGCCAAAATGCCGGCAGAGCACGCGCTTGACGTTGCCATCGAGAATCGCCGCGCGCTCGCCAAACGCGAACGCAGCGATGGCAGCGGCCGTCGAGCGGCCCACGCCGGGCAGCTCGGCAAGCGCCGAAGACGAGGCCGGAAAGCGTCCGCCATGCGTCGTCACAATGGTCTGCGCGCATCGATGCAGGTTGCGCGCGCGGCTGTAGTAGCCCAGTCCGCTCCAAAGCTCCATCACCCGCTCAAGCGGCGCTGCGGCCAGTGCTGCGACATCCGGAAACTGCTCGAGAAAGCGCAGGTAGTACGGGATCACCGTTCGCACCTGGGTTTGCTGCAGCATCACTTCAGACAGCCAGATACGGTAGGGGTCTCGGTTCGTCTGCCAGGGCAGATCATGGCGACCGTGGCGCTGCTGCCAGCTGACGATGCGCGCTGCGAATCCGGCCTCAGGTCTCATCGGAAAGGACGGCTCCCGGGCCTAGCGCGGCTGACAGGTTGAGCAGAAATAGGTGGCCCGCTGCTGTTGACGGATCAGCCTGATCGGGCTCGCACATACCCTGCACGGTTCGCCCGCCCGCCCATAGACACCACAGTCGAGCTGAAAATAGCCGCCACTGCCATCGGAGGCGACAAAGTCGCGAAGACTGCTGCCGCCGCGCTCGATGGCGCTACTGAGCGTTTCCCGGATCGCCTGTGCGAGCCGCTCGCAGCGGGCGAGTGACAGCCGCCTCGCGGCGACTGTTGGTCGGATGCCCGCGCGAAACAGGCTCTCCGATGCATAGATGTTGCCGACCCCCACCACGCACTGACCCGCGAGCAGCCACTGTTTGACCGCAACGCGTCGTTCGCGCGAGGCCTGGTACAACCACTGACCATTGAAGCGCTCATCGAACGGCTCAA
>VGHA01000374.1 GCA_016868375.1 Betaproteobacteria bacterium
GCGCATCCTGCCGCTTGCGCAGGAGCGCGGGCTGGCCGTGATCATCAACCTGCCCTTCGGCCGCAATCGATTGTTTGCCAAGGCCAAGGGCCGCCAACTACCGGATTTCGCCAAAGAAATCGACTGCGCCAGCTGGGCGCAGTTTTTCCTGAAGTTTCTGCTCAGCCATCCTGCGGTCACGGTGATCATCCCCGGTACCGATCGGCCCGAATACGCGCTCGACAACCTGGCGGCCGCGCGCGGACGGATCCCCGATGCGGCCATGAGAAAGCGCATGCTCGCATACTGGGACAGTCTCGGTTGAGGCGCTGTGCCACCGGCAGAGCCTGAGCACATCGTGCGGCGCGCAGACCTCGCGCTGGGGGTGGTTGCAACGCTCGTCACGATCGCGACCTGGACCGCGTTCATCGGAGGCTCGCGCGCGCTTGCCGCGCGTTCGCTGTAGCCGCTCGATGTGGTCACCCTTCGCTTTGTGGTGGCAGCCGTGTTGCTTGCGCCCTGGGGTTGGTGGCTAGTGCGGCGTCGCGGTGGCGGCTGGCTGGGCGTATCGGCTGCGCCCGCCGGGCAGACGATCGCGCTGGGGCTGTTCGGGGGCGTCATTTTGGATTGCTTACCTACCACGGCTTTGCGCTTGCGCCGGCCTCGCACAGCGCGGTGCTGATGCCAGGGCTGCTGCCGCTGTGGGCCACGCTTTTTACCTGGCTTATCAGCGGCGAACGGGCGGGTTCGCAGCGGTTGTTTGGACTCGCGCTGATCGTCACAGGTGCCCTGCTGGTTGAAGGGTTGGCCCTGAGCTCGGCGCTTGATGGCGGTAAGGTATGAAGTGGCGACCTGCTCTATCTGTTCACGCCGCTGTCGTGGGCAGTTTTTACGTCGCTGTGTCGGCGCTGGGAGGTCGGGCCGGTTGAGGCAACCACCGGGGTATCGCTATTTTTCGCCGTGGCACTGGGCCTGCCGTACCTGATTGCCTTGTTGGCGGGCTGGGTCATGTCGGGCCTTGCCATTGCGTCTGCTTCAGAAATCCTGACGCAGGCGCTGCTTCAGGGCGTGATGGGTGTATTCGTCTCTGGAATCGGATTCATGAAAATGGTGCAGGTCTTCGGCTCGGTGCGAGCCACCATGCTGACCGCGATGGTGCCAGCCATTGCTGCCGGATCAGCCGTACTGTTTCTGGATGAACCGTTTACGGGGATGCTGGGCGCGGGGCTGATCTGCATCACGCTTGGCATCATCGCGGGAGTCGGTGGTAGCGCGCGCGTTGCAGTCAAGCCCGGGGCCTGACATGCCGTTGATGATTACCGAGGCTCAGGTCGAACGATTGCTTGATCCCGATGCGCTGATTGCTGCGGTGGCGCAGGCGCTGAAGCAGCTGTCGGCTGGGCGCGTCAACCAGCCGCTGCGGGCTGTGATGCCGTTTGGGCCGTCGCCCGACATCGATCCATCGCAGCCGCCGGGTCTGTTGTTTCTGAAGCCCGCGCAAATCGGCGATGCGCTTGCCACTAAGCTGATCACGCTGGTACCTGACAACGCCGCGCGCGGCCAGCCCACGCTGATGGCCACTGTGCTGCTGATGGCGCCCGTTAGCGGGGCCGTGCTTGCGGTCATCGAGGCCTCTGCACTGACCGCGCTGCGAACCGCCGCAGCCACCGCGGTTGCGGTGGATGCGCTCGCACAGCCCGATGCGTCGGTGGTGGCTTTTCTCGGTAGCGGTGTGCTGGCGCGCAGCCACGCCCGCCTGCTCAAGCGTGTGCGACCCATTCGCGAGATCCGGGTCTGGAGTCGCGACCCGGGCAATGTGCA
>VGHA01000375.1 GCA_016868375.1 Betaproteobacteria bacterium
TTTGCTCAAACTCCTCGGCAAACTTCTGCTGCTCTTGATCGCGCCATGTCTGCTGCAGCGTGTTGAGACGCCCATGGACTGTTGCGATGCCACCCTGCATGTCGAGATTGAACTTGCGAAGTTCAGCTGCAAATCGCCGAAGCTCTGCAGGGTCAACCACAGCACGCGCCATGACCAAAGTCTACCGCTGCTACCTTGCATCGCGTGCGCGGCGCAAACCTCATAGGTGGGCAGTGGATTGAACCGGCGGACGGAGCCTGCCTCTGTGTGCACGACGCCGCCACAGGTGAGATCATCACGCGGGTCCCGGCGATTGGGAGCGCTGGAGCCAAGGCGGCGGTCGAGGCCGCCGTGCATGCGCTTCCAAGTTGGGCCGAGACACGGCTTGCAGATCGTGCGGACCTCTTGCGCCGCTGTGCGCACCGACTCCGCGAGCAGCGAACCCGACTCGCCGACATCATCACCGCCGAGGTTGGAAAGCCACTGGCTGAGTCACTCGGTGAGGTCGACTACAGCGCCGACTACTTCGATTCAGCCGCCGACGAAACCCCCCGTTTGACAACGCAGGCGCTCCCCAATCGGCGGCATGACCGGGCTCAATGGGTGCAACCAGAACCGATTGGCGTGGTGGCTGCGGTGACGCCTTGGAACTTCCCGCTTGCCATGCTGGCGCGCAAGACGGCACCTGCACTCGCTGCTGGATGCACGCAAGTCGCAAAGCCGGCGGAGGAGACACCGCTGAGTGCGATCGCGCTTGCGGAGATTCTCATGGAAGTGGGGCTCACCAAAGGCGTGATCAACGTCATCACGGGAGCACCTGAAGCGATCGTCAACGCGTGGCTTGAAGACGGGCGGGTCAGGAAGCTCTCGTTCACAGGTTCGACCGAAGTGGGGCGGCTGCTGATGCGCGGTGCGGCGTCAAACGTTGTACGACTCTCGCTCGAACTTGGTGGACATGCTCCGTTTCTCGTGTTTGCCGATGCAGACATAGGTGTGTCGGTTGATGCAGCGATCCTTGGAAAGTTCCGAGTCGCAGGCCAGACCTGTATTTGTCCCAACCGATTCATTGTGCATGCTTCCGTTGCGGACGAGTTCGCGCAGCGCTTGACAGTCGCGGCCCAAGCGCTGCCCGTTGGTGTGGGGCGAACTCCGGGCGTACGGCTAGGGCCGCTCATCAGCGATGAAGCCGTTGCACGCGTTCAAGCGCAAGTCGACGATGCCGTCGCCCACGGAGGCCGTGTGCTGACTGGCGGTCGCACAGTGCACGTTCCTGACTGCGTCGATCGATTCTTCGCACCAACAGTCATTGCAGGCGCAACGCCATCGATGCGCTGCTTCCAAGAGGAAACATTCGGACCGCTCGCACCTATCGCCTCGGCAGAGGATGACGAGGCCATGATCCGACTGGCGAATGCCACTCCCTTTGGACTTGCCGGCTACGCATTCTCGGCAGACGCCAGTCGCGTGGCATGGGCGGCGAAGCGATTGCAGTGCGGGATCGTCGGCTGCAATACAACAACTGTCAGCGATGCCTACGCGCCCTTTGGTGGGCGGGGGTGGTCCGGGTTCGGTCGTGAGGGCGGTCGATGGGGGGTCGACGAGTACATCTCATGGAAGTATGTCTGCGAAGCCCACAGCGATAGAACCACACCACGCTGACGGCGATCAAGGCGGTTTTGCGACCGCTCACTCCATATACGGCGGCTGCTCGATGCTGCCGTCGATTTCACCCTGACCTTCACCCTCCATGAAGCTGGTGAGGCGCTGGCGACGCACCGGATGCTGCAG
>VGHA01000376.1 GCA_016868375.1 Betaproteobacteria bacterium
GCGCCCAGCGGGCACCACTGACCACCCGATCCCCCACCAGGCACCCGCCAATGCCCCCACCGTTACAGACCTCGCTCAGTGCAGAAGCAGTCGAAGAGGCCTTCTATGACGCGATGCGTCGAGGCGATCTCGCTGCCATGATGGCGCTGTGGGCTGACGACGAGGAGGTCATCTGCGCGCATCCCAGCGGGCCGCGTCATATCGGTATCGATGCGGTTCGCGCTTCCTGGGAGTCGATCCTGTCAGCGGGTGGCGTTGACATCACCATCCGGGCCGTTCGCGCGCACGCAGGCGCAGTGCTCGCCGTCCATAGCGTCATCGAAACCATTTCGGTTCGGGGACAGCGTGCGGTCGAGGTGGTTGAATGCGTGGCCACCAACGTATTCGTCAAAGGACCCTCGGGCTGGAAGATCCTCCTCCACCACGCCGCCCAGGCGGGGGAGGGTGAGCCAGCGCCGGCTGCGGCGCCCACCGGCGCCATGCTCCACTGACGCACTCGGCCTCTGGTCGAGGCGGTCTTTCGCCGGCACGCATCCGCTGCCCAACACGGCTATCGCATGCAGCAAATCCCCCACCCCGCGGAACGGGTCAAGCCGCAGGCCGCACGCTACCGCGCGCCCGTCTGGCTGCCTGGTGCGCATCTGCAGACCATCTGGTCGGCGGTGGCCGCGCCGCGCCCACGCCCTGCACTTACCAGACAGCGCTGGTCGACCCCGGACGGTGACTTCATCGATCTCGATCATGGCCCAGCGCCACAATGCACAAAAGCACCGCTCTGGGTGCTCTTTCACGGACTCGAGGGCAGTTCGCGAAGCCATTACGCGCGCGCAGTCGTTGCCCACGCTGCGCATCTCAATTGGGCGAGTGTGGTGGTTCATTTCCGCGGCTGTAGCGGTGAACCAAACAACGCGCCGCGGGCCTACCATTCCGGCGATTCCGCTGAAATCGACTGGATCCTGCGCCGACTGAGCAGTGAGCATCCTGAGCGTCCGCTGCTCGCCTCGGGCGTGTCACTGGGCAGCAACGCACTCCTCAAATGGCTGGGCGAGCGCGGCGAGTCCGCGGGCTTCGTGCGCGCTGCCGCCGCGATCTGTCCCCCTCAAGACCTGCAGGCCGGCGCGCTGTCCCTGTCACACGGCTTCAATCGGCTGTATTGCGAACACTTCCTGCGCAGCCTGCGGCCCAAGACGCTTGCCATGCTGGAACGCTGGCCCGGATTGGTCGATGGCGAGCGCGTTCGCCGGTCGCGAACTTTTTTCGATTTCGACGATGCGGTCACCGCACCACTGCACGGCTTCTCAAGCTGTTTCGACTACTGGACGCGCAGCTCCTGCAGGCAGTTTCTGGGCGGCATACGCGTTCCCACGCTGATCATCAACGCGCGCAATGACCCCTTCGTACCGGCCCAGGCGCTTGCGACACACGATCAGGTCAGCTCATGGGTCGAACTTGATTACCCTGAGGCGGGCGGACACGTCGGGTTTCCAGGCGCAGAGGGTGCCGGACGGTTCAATTGGATCCCAGCACGGCTGGAAACATTTTTTCGCGACGCGGGCGAGGTCTGAGATGCAAGCCGAATTTGATCCGCTGGTGCTTCGCGCAATGGCCCGTTGGCCCAATGTGCCAGCGGTCTTCGGCTGGCTGCGGCTGGACCCGCGAGGACACTGGCTGCTGATCGATCGGGGCAGGCCCGATTTTGATGAAACCCTGCACGGGCTCGGAAGCCCGATCACCAGTCCCGCCATCATCGAGTTCATCGGTCGAAACTATG
>VGHA01000377.1 GCA_016868375.1 Betaproteobacteria bacterium
GACTGATATTTCGAAGGTAGCAGGGGAGCCGACGATCATCAATACCATCTCGCCGCGCTTGACCAGGGTGGCCTGGCGCAGATCCGAGACCCGAATCGGCTCGCCGGCGCGCACCGCGCGCATCAGCTCCTGACCCTCAAGCCCTTGTAATTCCTGGTAGTGCGCCTTGTTAATCTTGTCGGCCTCCATGCGCTCCAGCTTGAGCGAATCCCGCTGTAATACCTGTCCCGCCAGTAAGTTGGTCGATGCGACCACCACCTGTCGGAATTCCGGCGCCGGGGTGGCCTTAGGCGCCGTGGTCGCGGCGGTTGGCAGGGGCGGTGCCGCGCCCGGCGTCAGGCCGACCTTGACGAAGAGTTGCCAATTTGGCTTGGCGCAGCGTACCCGAACGTGTTCTTTATTAACAAACGGGTAATCAAACACAAAACCGCTGCCGCAAGGTTGGACCGCGACGCGGGCATCCGGCGGCGCCACTGTCACGCTCGACGTCGGTATGCCGTGTTGGGCACTCACCCATTCCGTCAGCGCGGCATTCATCTGCTCGAGCGGCGTCGCCGCCTGCAGCCAGCCAGATGCCAACAGCAGCAAAAGCCCGCTGCTTTGGGTGAAATTGGGTGTCATTTTCATTCTGTAACCGATTCAATAACTGGAACGAGCCTTGCTTGATCTAGGTTATCGCAGCTGCCGGTTGTGCAAGTTTCCGACAGCTGAGCCCGATAGTGCAAAAACAATACCAGCCCCGATGAGGAGCCCGAATGCAGATCCGCCCTACACAAACCGGAGCCATTGCCCCCGACGCGCCCGCTGCCACGCGGGCGCGTGAGCGCGCGCAGCAGGCGAACTCGTTTCGCCAGGCACTCGCCGGCGTCAAGACCGACATGCAGATGGTGACGGTGCAGCGCGGCGACACCTTGATGAGCCTGACCCGTCGACAAATCGGCAACGCGGCAAGCCAATTTAGTAATGCGCAGATTTTGCAGTTGGCACAAACCGTGGCACGTGAAAACGGCATCGTTGACCCGAACCACATCATGCCCGGGCAGGCCATCAATATGGCGCAGATGAGTACGACGGCAGCGCTGCAGTTGCGTCAGGCCGAGGTGGCACGCGCCCAGCTCAATTTGAACGGGCCGACGGTCAATACGCCAACCCTGGATAAAACCCTGCAGCGCGCTGTCGCCAAAGGCTACATGGCCTCGACGGAATTGGCGGCAGTGAGAGACAAGATTATTTCGCTGGGTAAGCGGCATCAGTTTGCACCGGACGACTTCGCGCGCATGACGCTGATGGAATCCGATGGCCTCAACCCGCGCGCCAGCAATGGTAGCTGCCACGGCATTATTCAATTCTGCGCGGGCGGTAATCGTGGTGCGGCCAGTGCAGGCTACGGTCAAAACCCCAAAGAGATCATGAACCTCTCGGTGCTACAGCAGCTCGATCTGGTAGACAAGTATTTCAGCGACACCCGGTTGAAGGATTTTGGACCGGCATCTCTGGATGATCTGTATTTAACGGTGCTGACACCCGCGGCACGTGCCGAGACCCGGGTTGATGCGCCATTGAATATCAATGGCAAACAAGCCGCCCATTTATATGAGGGCCGTGACACCAGCGGTGTCATCACGCGTAACTCGATTGTCGAAGGCTTGAAGAACAATGCGCGTGATCGCTTGGGTAACTTCACCAGTACCTTGGCGAAGATGGACCTCTCACGCATGTAGTGCTGAGTCGATTGGCTCGATTGACTCAGCAC
>VGHA01000378.1 GCA_016868375.1 Betaproteobacteria bacterium
TGCTGCCCGTGTGCGAGATCAGTGACAGATGGCCACTGGCGCCATCGCCCGAGGCATCGACCTCGGACACCTGAAGCGTCTGCGCCGCGGCAAGACGGATGTTGCCGCCCTGGCTCGCGAGCGTGGCAGCAGCCACCGTGTCATCGTCATCGCCGCTTTGCGCGGCCATGGCGATTGCGCCCGAACGCGACTCGAGATCGATGTCGCCGCCTTCAGCGAGGAGCGCACTGGCCGCGCGCAGCGTGACCGCCTGGCCTGCGATCAGACTGAGCGTACCCGATGGCGCACCCGCGCCACCGCGTACCGCCACCGTGACGCCTTCCGCCACATCGAGCGCACCGCCCGCATCGAGCAGCAGATTGCCGCCACCCAGTACATCGATGGCTGCGTCCACCGTGATTGCGCCGCTTGCGCGAAGCGAGAACGATCCACTGCCCGTGCGCGTCGGTCCGCCATAGGTAAGAACAGGCTCGGCCACCGGCTCAGTGGCAGTGGCGGTGATGCTTTCGTCCTCGAGCGCTGCCGCCAGCAGCGCAGGCTCGGCGTCTGCGGACACGCCGGTGGCGATGCCCTCGAGCTCAATCGCGGGGCGTAGCACCGCGCGACCAAAGGCCTCGCGGTCAACCCGATAGCCCGACACCATCACCGAGCCGATCGACAGGCTGTTGCCGCCTGCGGTGAGTGCAGCACCGCCCGGCGCAGACAGCGCCAGCGTACGTGTCTCGACCGCAAGCGCGGCCAGCTGCCGGCCCATGCGGCCCACGCTTCCCGCAGCCTCGATTGCGAGCGCGCCCGCCGTCAGGTTCGCGCCCTTCGCATTACCCGCGGCCAGCACGGTGACCGTGGCGCCCCCCTGCTCGGTGACCACGAGAGGCGGCGCCACCACCACATTGCCCTCGGCCGACTGAAGTGCCAGCGCCGCAGTGCCCGCATTGATGTCGGACACGACAATATCGCCCTGCGCCGCAATACGGATCGGTCCCGCCCGCGAGCCGCCGGTGGCGATCGTGCTTTGGGCTTCCTGAACGAAGCTGCCACCGGCCTCGATATCGATCGAGGTGAGCGCGTTGCGGAAACTGTTCGGATTGAAGATTCTGGACGCACCGCGCTGAATGATGTCGCCGCTTGCAAGAAGGCTGAGCGCCCCGCTGCCTGCGATCACCTCACCACCATCCAGCATGAGATCGCCGGCGAGCGCCTCGAGCAGCACCGCGCCGTAAGGATCGAAGCTCATCTCGACGATGCCGCGAACCGTGAGCGGGCCGTCGGCTGTGATCAGAATCGAGCCCTCGTATGCGAGCTTGATGCCACCCGCTACCGGACTGCCGCCGGGCAGCGCTGCCCAGCCTGGCCCATCAATCACCAGATCATCGACATCGTTGACTGCAATGACCGAGGCGCCCGCGGTACGCGTGCGCGCCTGCAGCGTGTCGGCATCGATCGTGAGCGGCGCAAGCGGGCTGCCGATCGACACCGAGGTGAAGGTGCTCTTGGGCGTATCGATCACGTCCAGACTGACCGCCTTGCCCGACAGATGCACGACCCCCGCATCCGAGGCGCGGCCCGACGCAAAGAGGCTGCCATCGGCCACCGACAGCGTGAGGTTGCCTCCCGCATGAATGCCGCCGGTGCGAAGCGTGCTTGCCTCGCCACGGGCTTCGCGCGACAGGCGGTCGAGGCTCACATCGCCCGCCGCGTCCACCTTGAGCACCGCGGAGGCCGGCAGATCGAAGGCAAGCGGCAGCACC
>VGHA01000379.1 GCA_016868375.1 Betaproteobacteria bacterium
GTCTGGGTGAGCGCATCGAGAGCGATCCCCGGTTTCGCGACACCGATTCGCGGGTTCACAATCGCGCCGAGTTACGCGGGTTGATCGAGGCAAAGCTGGCGGCCAAACCCACTGGCGAGTGGCTGCCCATCCTGGAGGCGCACGACATCATGTGTTCGCCGGTGGCTGACTACCAGTGGGTGACAGAGTCAGAGCAGTTTCGCCACGCGGGCGCTGCGGTATCCATGAAGCTAGGCTCAGGGGCCGAATTTCGCGCACCAGGATTTCTGCTGGGCGATCGCAACACGCAGGCCAGAGTGCGCCACGCGCCGCCCTCCATCGGCGAACACTCCCGAGAGATCCTCGAAGGCGAAGGCCTCGCGGCCGAGGAGATCGCCCACCTGATCGCCTGCGGTGCAGTCATCGATAACTCAGCGCTCGCGCGCGCCACTGAAGGAGATACCTGATGAAGTTCAACGCGATTCGAACCTTTCGCGATGACGATGGCAAGCGCTTCAGCCGGGTGGTTGAACTGGGTGTGGACGACCTGTCGCCAGGCGAAGTGGTTATTCGGAGTCGGTTTGCAGCGGTGAACTACAAAGACGCGCGGGCAGTGACAGGTGCGGGCAATGTCCTTAAGCGATTCCCATGCACGCCAGGAATTGAGGTGTCTGGAATCGTCGAGTCGTCCAGCGACCCAAAGTTTCGCGCGGGTGACGTCGTCACGGTGCAGGGCGGCCGCGAGTTCGGCATCAGTCGCGACGGGGCGTACAGCGAGGTGGTGCGTGCCCCAGCCTCTGAAGTCTTTCCGGTCACTGACGGATTCGATCCCTTTTCGGTGGTGGCACTGGGTATTGCTGCGTATACCTCCGCCGTTGCGGTGGAAGCCATCGAAAAGCATGGCGTTCGCCCTGAGGATGGCGACATCATCGTCACCGGCGCAACGGGCGGATGTTCCAGCTTTGCAATCAGCATGCTGGCCGGCCTGGGCTACCAGGTGGTAGGCATGACGGGCAAGGTCTCAGAGCACGATTACCTTAAGAGTATTGGGTGCGCTCGCGCGGTAGGCCGTGACATTCAGGCGCAGTACACCCGGCCGCTTGATGAGCAGTTGTGGGCGGGCTGTATTGATGCAGTGGGCGGGGCGCCGCTCGATTTCGTACTGCGCACGATGAAGCAGCGCGGCATTGTCGCCGCGTTTGGAAACGCTGCGGGCGAGCAGTTCACCACGTCTATCTATCCGTTCATTCTGCGCAGCGTCACTCTTGCTGGCGTCAACGCTAACCACCCTGTGGGCCGTCGCGGCTCGGCGTGGACCCGCATGACGGGTGATCTGCGTCCCCAGGCGCTCGAGAACATCGTGCATCGAATCTCGTTCGCCGAACTGCCAGCGCATTGCGAGGCACTGATCAGCGGAGGGGTACGAGGGCGTGGCGTGGTCTGCTTCTGACAGGCAAAAATAAAGCGCCTGCGTCCCTGAATGGAGCGCAGGCGCTGCCGGGGCTGGAACGGGCGCAGCTCGATTACTGTTTTTCGATGCCTGCCTGCTTGACCAGCGCGGCGTATTTGCGGGTTTCGTCGGCGAAGTACTTTCGCGCGAACTCGGTGCTCCGCACGTTGATCACGTTGCCCCCTTTGGCCATCGCAGC
>VGHA01000380.1 GCA_016868375.1 Betaproteobacteria bacterium
GCGGTCATTGCACTGGGTGAGCACAGCTTCGGGCTGCCGGCCCGGATCATCGCCACCACGCGCATTGGCGACGGATCGGTGGTGGACATTCAGCGTGAATCGCAACTTGGCGGCTCGGTTCACACCAGGGGCGTGATGATTCTTTCATCGTACGTGGCCGCCCGCTACAGCGCGCGTGAGCCGCTGTCGCTGTCCGGATCGCTGGTGTTCGAGCAGACCTATGCCGAGGTGGATGGTGATTCGGCCTCACTGGCGGAGTTGTGTGCGCTGTTATCGTCGCTATCGGGGCTGGCGCTGCGTCAATCGTCCGCGATCACCGGATCGGTCAATCAGCACGGCGAGGTGCAGGCAATTGGCGCCGTCAACGAAAAAATCGAAGGGTTCTTCGATGTCTGCGAGGCGAGGCGATCGGCCGCGAACGCTGAAGGATCGGTCGCCGCGCTGCAAGGGGTGTTGATTCCCGCCTCGAACATACGCCAGCTCGCGCTGCGTGACGAGGTGGTCGCTGCGGTGCAGGCAGGGCACTTTGCGGTCGTGGCCGTTCAACGCGCAGATGAAGCGATCGCCTGGCTGATCTCTGAGGGCGGCGAGCCCCCTGACGTGACCGCGTGTTCAGCCCGGATGGATGAACGGATTCGCCGCCGCCTGCGTGAATTCGCGCGCCTGCGGCAACGGTTCGCAGGTGTCAGCGCTGCCGAGCGCGTTCGTCGGCAGCGCTAACAGACGCGATTGCTTAAACGCCCATCTCGGCGAACACCTTGCGTGCCACCCGGAACGCGTCCAGCGCAGCCGGCGCGCCGCAGTACACCGCGGCGTGCAGCATGATCTCCTTGAGTTCATCGCGGGTGAGGCCATTGCGGATGGCCCCGCGCAGATGAATTTCAAGCTCGTGCGGGCGGTTGAGCGCGATCGTCATCGACACGGTGATCATGCTGCGTGACCGATGGTCAAGACCTGGCCGGGTCCAGGAGGCGCCCCAGGCGTGCTCGGTGATGTAGTTTTGCAGATCGGCGGTCAAATCGTCGGCGTCTCGGAACGCTTTATCCACATATTCATCCCCGAGCACCTTGCGGCGCGTCTGCAAGCCCTTGCGCCATGTGTCAGACTTTCCGTTTTGGTCGATTTCCATCTCGACTTTCCCTTCCATTCAAACAATTCAATCAGTCAACTGGCCATGGCCCAATACGTTTACACGATGAACCGCGTCGGCAAGATCGTCCCGCCGAAGCGCCAGATTCTCAAGGACATCTCGCTGTCGTTCTTCCCCGGCGCCAAAATCGGCGTGCTGGGGCTGAACGGCGCGGGAAAGTCTACCCTGCTGCGAATCATGGCAGGGGTCGACAAAGACATCGAAGGCGATGCGGTGCCCATGCCAGGCATCCGTATCGGCTACCTTTCGCAGGAGCCCGAACTGCGAGCCGAGGCCACCGTGCGGGAGGCGGTTGAAGAGGGGCTGGGCGAAATCACCGAGGCGCGCAAGCGGCTTGAGGAAATCTATGCGGCCTACGCCGAACCCGACGCCGACTTCGATGCGCTTGCCACCGAGCAGGCCAAGTACGAAGCGGTGCTGGCTACCGCGGGCAGCGATGGCGACCATCAGATGGAGATCGCGGCCGACGC
>VGHA01000381.1 GCA_016868375.1 Betaproteobacteria bacterium
CGTTCGGAAAGGTGCAGGAATCGTTTCAGTACCTGGTCACCAGCTGGTCAACCATCGTTGAGCTGATGTCGGTGTACAAGCGACTGCGCGCATTTGAATCGAGGATTCAAGACGGCCCGGTCGGCGAGCCCGCGGCAACCGGATCCTGACAAACCAAGGCGTGCAAGGCCGCCGCAGCGGTAACGCCGGGCGGCCAGGCGCGCCGATGTCAGGTCTGCGGCGGATACGCCTTCACGAAGGCGAGAATCACCTCGCGCACCATCTTGCGCTGGGGCACCGGAAGCTGCAGAAACGCCTCGAAGATCTCGCGCTCCTGATAGCCGATGCCAGAGTCCCAGCGTGCGCGGCGTTCGTCGATGCGCGAGGTGACCTCGTTGCCAAACCGAAGCACGTGAGGTGCAACGCCAAGCCATTCGGCCAGCACCAGAAGCTTATCCTGCGAGGGGAGTGTCTCGCCGAGCAGCCAGCGACGTACACCATGGAGCGTCATCGGCTTGCCCCAATAACGCTGGTTGAATTCCCGCTCAAGCACGGAAGGCTTTGCGACATAGCCGGCCTCCTGCATTGCAGAGATCAGCCGATCGGCAAATTGCTTCTTCGAGGGGTCAGATTGCATGGAAACGAGTCCAGGACGACAGGGAGCTAAACCAACACCGGTCAGAAAGCCAGGCAGGAAGGCTGGATGACGCGGACCGTGCCGCCGCCTCGAGCCGGGGCCCGCGGAGCGGAACGGCAGTCGCGAATCTAGCGGATCGAAACCCTCGCGGCGCAGTGCAGATACAAAGCCTTACAAACCGCCGACAGCCGGCGAGGGTCTGGGGTGCCTGAAAACACGGTCGGGGTGTATTTTGCCGGCATTCGGGTGGTCTTGTCACCTGGGCAATCCCGAATAAAGCACGGGACCTCGTTTGCGCGGGGGACAGCGTCGCGAGCTAACAGCCGACCCTTGTCAGGGAAGCGCTCCATGTCTTCAAGGTTCATCTCGATGTTGGCAGTGAATTTGACGACAGGCCTTCTCGCCATGCTTCGCGCTGGAACCGTCAGGGCATGCGGCGACGCCTGCGGGCGACAATGGCGGTTCGGGCATCCTGGACCTTTCCAGCAGTGACATCACTGAGGCCTTTGCCGGCCTCGTCGATCAGCAACAAGTGGATGCGTTCGCTCTCACGCTGGGGGTAGTCGTCCAGAGGTTGCGCGCGGGCCGGCGAGAGGGGGATGACATCGCGTAAACCATTGCCCATGCTTGCTTTCCTTTAGGACCAAACGGTCCAGTATTCTGTGCACGCTACGAGCACGCGTGCCAGGGGAAAGCCCTCTTCAGGAATACCCTTGGAAGGCGGTCACTCCACCGTAACGCTCTTGGCCAAATTTCTCGGCTTATCCACATCGGTGCCGCGCGCGAGTGCTGCGTGATACGCGAGCAGTTGCAGCGGCACGACATGGAGAATCGGTGACAGGGCGCCCGCATGGTCGCCGAGGTTGATGACATGCACGCCATCGCCCGCGCTGATCCGCGTGTCGCGGTCGGCGAATACGAACAGTTCGCCGCCGCGCGCGCGGACTTCCTGCAGGTTTGATTTCAACTTTTCGATCAGCGCGTCG
>VGHA01000382.1 GCA_016868375.1 Betaproteobacteria bacterium
TGAAGCCCAAGTACATGTTGGACACCAACATCTGCATCTACCTGATGAAGCACCAACCGCCGCAGGTTCGGGCGCGTTTTGCTGACTGTTTCGTGGGCGACGTAGTGATTTCGGCCATCACTCTGGCTGAACTGGAATACGGGGTGGCCTGTTCAGGTGCAGCACAGGCACACAACCAAGTGCGGCTCGAAAGCCTGCTTGAGGACATCCTGGTTGCACCCTTTGAAGCTCGCGCAGCACGTGCCTACGGGCCGCTGCGAGCGGCCAACCGTGAACGCAACAAAGATGCGCTGGACAAGCTGATTGCATCTCACGCGCTGTCATTGGAGGTCACGCTGGTCACCAATAACGAGGCGGATTTCCGAGGCGTTCCGGGTTTACAAGTCGAGAACTGGGTCAATAACCACTGATCGCGCGATGAATCCCGCACACCACCCAAAGCCCTCCATGCAGGCGCGACAAAGATCGCTTGGGTCAAACAACGTTCCATATCAATGCGGCACAGTTGGGTGGGCGAGATGCTTGGAGGGTAGGGTTAGATTGCGAGCGACATCGCCTGCTTGCTGAAAGGCGGGATTGACTGCTGCGGGTCGGAAGGAGCCGGCCAGCCCTGCGTCAGTCGCCATGGCTGCGTGATCATCGGACTGAGAACACCTTTTAGAGGGTCAAGGTCGGACTCCGAACGTCCCCTAAGCGGTGGTAATGGCATCGGGGTCGAGCAATCGGTCCACCAATTGAGGAATCTGACCAAGCATCATTTCCCGCCCGCGCACCACGGTGCAGCCACATCGCTCTGCCAGTTCCAGCAGGGGCGTTTGTTCGGGCATCACGATCGCATCGAAGACGACAAGCTTAGGTGGCAAGGCTGTGACATCAATTGGCAAACGGTCGTCGTCCAGCATGCCCACGGGCGTGGCGTTGATCAGCACATCGGCATCGTTGATGCGGGGTGGGCCGCATTCGACGAGGGTGCCTGGGCTGATTCGGGCCACGCAGTCGGTGATGAATTGGCGGCGCTCAGCGCTCAGGTCATGCAGGCGCATCTGCCTCGGTCGCTCGGCGGCCATTGCGCACGCAATCGCGCCGCCCGCGCCGCCGAGCCCCAAAATCGTCAGGCAGCGGCCCTCGATGCGAATGCCGCGCTGCTTGAAGGCCGCGACGCAGCCCATGCCATCGAGCATGTCGGCGCTCCATCGGCCATCGGGTCGGCGCACCAGGACATTGATGCTCCCCATGACCTTCGCCTGCAAGCCGAAGCGATCAGCCAAGGCCATGGCACGGGTCTTGAACGGCACGGTGATCACAAAGCCGCCAAAGTTGACCAAACGCATCAGTGACGCCATGGTCTGCTCGAAGTCTGCTGCTGGAACATGAAGTGGCACCAGCAAGGCGTCGACACCACGGCGCTGCAGCTCCCAGGTGATCATCTCGGGCGAGCGCACCTGCGCAATGGGATCACCCACGATGCCGAACATGCGGGTGCGGCCACGGATAAAGTCGACTTGGGTCATGGCGTTCCTCGGCTAGAAATGGCAGCCATGTAGGCAGCCTTTCATCATGGGATCTGCAAAAGCGCCTTCATCTTAGCCCTGA
>VGHA01000383.1 GCA_016868375.1 Betaproteobacteria bacterium
GGCGCGATGCTGCCCAGCTGGTCGCGCAGGCGGCTTGCGGTCTCGAGCGCCTGGGGCTTGCCCGTGGCGAACGCGTCGCAATCATGGGCGACGTGTGTGAAGCGTGGCTGATCGCCGACCAGGCGGCGCAAGCCCTGGGGGCCATCGTCTACGGCATCTACCCCACGGCCTCGACCCAGGAACTGGAGTACCAGATGCTGGACGGCGGCGCCTCGGTGTTTGTGGCCGAGGACCAGGAGTATCTGGACAAGGTGCTGCCGCTCCTCGACCGGCTGCCTGGGCTGCCCCATATCGTGATCATCGACGACAGCGCTCTGCTGGGCTTCGAGCATCCGAAGCTGGTCCGCTGGCGGACGCTGTTCGAACCCGCACTGGACAACCCCTTGGGATGGCTTCAGGAGCGCGCGAATCGTGTGGGCCCGGATGATCCCGCCTTCATCGTCTACACCTCGGGCACAACCGGTCATCCGAAAGGCGCGCTGGTAACCCACGGTCGTCATCTGGCGGGCGCCGCCAACCTGATCCTGCACTATCCCGAACTTGCTGAACCGCAGCGCACCGTCATCTACCTGCCGCTCTGCCATGTGCTCGGCCGTGACGTCGCGTTCACGCTCCCGCTGTTGGGCGGCGTGGTCCCGCACTTTGGCGAAGATCCGGAAGACCTCGCCACGACCCTGTTTGAGGTCGCGCCCACCGTGCTTATCACCGTGCCCCGCTATCTGCAGAAGTTCGCAGCAGGCGTTCTAGTGGGCATTCGGAACACACGCGGAATCAAGGCCTGGGCCTATGAGCTTGCGATGCGCGCCGCGCGACGCCACGCGCGTGAGCGCTGGGAAGGCACGCCCGGTGCCATGGTGTCGGCCGCCGCCGCCGCAGCACGCGCGCTGGTGCTCAGGCGCGTGCTGAACAAGCTGGGACTCGACCAGTTGAGTCTGGTGCTGTGCGGTGGCGCGCCGCTTCCCGCAGACACCGCCGCACTCTGGCAAATGTGGGGCGTGGACGTCCGCGAAATTTACGGGCAGACCGAAGAGGCAGGCGCGATCATCACAGGCCAGCGTGGCCCGTTTCCCAAACCGGGTGACGTGGGCGAACTGGCCGCCGGCTGGGAAATGAAACTGGTTCCGGTCGATGACGGCGCCACCGGCGACCCGCAACCGGCGCAGGCAGAACGCGGCGAAATCTGGCTTCGAGGCGACTGTCGCTTTGAGGGCTACTGGGGCCAGCCCGAAGCGAGCGCGGATGTGCTGCGCCCTGACGGTTGGCTGCGCACCGGCGATGTGGGCGAACTCATTGACGGCCGCTTGAAACTGGTTGACCGGGCGCGCGACTTCATCGTGACGGCAGGCGGCAAAACCCTGTCGCCCTCCACCATCGAGAACCTGCTCCGAGCCAGCCCTTATGTGGCCGAGGTTGTTGTGATTGGGCATGCCCGCAAATACCTCACCGCCCTTATCGAAATCGATTACGACACGGTCTCGGACTGGGCGCGTGCGCAGAACATCGCCTACACCGGTTTCGCGAGCCTCGTCGAGCATCCACAGGTCGTCACCCTGATCGATCGCGAAATT
>VGHA01000384.1 GCA_016868375.1 Betaproteobacteria bacterium
TCGCATCCGCGCCGGTCTATAATTTAAGGTTTGCCGAAAAGGAGAAAATTTCGTGCTGATTTCAACGGCTTACGCTCAAGCCTCTGGCGGATCCGCCGAGAGCCAGTTGGTCGGTTTCCTACCGATCATCCTGATGTTCGTGGTGCTCTACTTTCTGATGATCCGTCCCCAGATGAAGCGCAACAAGGAACATCGCGCGATGATGGGAGCGCTCAAGAAGGGCGACGAAGTGGTCACAGCAGGCGGCATGGTGGGTCGAATCACCAAGGTGACCGAAACCTACGTCACGATCGAGATCGCGCAACTGCCTGAGGCACGCCCTGGACAGGAACCCCAGAGTGTTGAGGTCACTTTCCAGAAAAACTCCATCCAGACGCTGCTTCCGAACGGCACGATCAAGGCGATCTGACCGCGTTCGGCCAATGATGACCGCGCCCGCCGCGGCCTGCTGCCCCTGAGGACACGATGAACCGCTACCCGATCTGGAAGTATCTGGCGATGATGCTGTCGCTTGTCCTCGGGCTGCTCTACACGCTGCCGAACTTCTTTGGCGAGGCACCTGCCATACAGGTGTCCAGCGGCAAGGCCACCGTCAAGGTCGAGACGGCCATGATGGGGCGCGTTGAATCGGTTCTCAAGCGTGCGGGCATCGAACCCACCGGCCTGTTCTTTGACGGCAATTCAGTCAAGGTTCGGGTGCGCGACAACGACACGCAGCTGAAGGCCAAAGACGCGCTGATGGCCGATCTGAACCCTGACCCGGCAGACGCCTCGTACATCGTTGCGCTCAATCTGCTGTCGGGCTCGCCCGAGTGGCTCAGTGCCATCCGGGCGCTGCCCATGTACCTGGGCCTGGACCTTCGGGGCGGCGTGCATTTCCTGCTGCAGGTCGACATGAAGCAGGCGTTGAACAAGCGCCTCGACGCCACTGTCGGCGACTTGCGAACCCAATTGCGCGAGAAAAATCTTCGGCATTCGGGCATCACGCGTGCTGGCGATGCGATCGAAATTCGGTTCCGCGACGCTGAAACCCGCTCGCGCTCGCTCACGCTGCTGCGCGACACGCAACCCGACTTCGCCTGGACTGAAGCCGGCGAAGGCACCGAGCTGCGGCTGGTGGCCAACTTCAAGCCCGAGGCCGCTCGACGGGTTCAGGAAGGCGCGCTCAAGCAGAACATCACCACGCTGTCGAACCGCATCAATGAACTGGGCGTCGCCGAGCCCATCATCCAGCAGCAGGGGCTGGATCGCGTCGTGGTGCAGTTACCCGGCGTGCAAGACACCGCCAAAGCAAAAGACATTCTGGGGCGAACCGCCACGCTGGAAGTCCGAATGGTCTGCGAGTCGCCCGACGAACAGGCCGCATTCGCAGCAGGCACGGTGCCCTTTGGCTGCGAGCGCTACACCGAGCGCGACGGCAGGCCCATTCTGATCCGCCGCCAGGTGGTGCTCACCGGTGACAACCTGAACGACGCACAGGCGGGCTTTGATTCGCAGACCCAGGAGCCCGCGGTTCACCTCACCCTCGATGCGAAGGGCGCGCGAATTTTCCGCGATGTCACCCG
>VGHA01000385.1 GCA_016868375.1 Betaproteobacteria bacterium
GTTCCGGTACCGCGGTCACGGAACCCACCCGAATCGGGCCCGGATAGGTCTTTCCGAAAGGGTAGAGAAAAACGCTGGGCTGACCAAACGAGTTTGAAAAAAAAGCCGCGCCGGCCACAGCGTTGGTCGGATCCTGACGCTCTAACCCCACAAGCCAGACATGCCGGTGCTCAGGGCTGGGATTGAAGTGGATGGTGTAGGGGCTGAACATCAGAGAATACCGGGCATCGTCAGCCTGGCAGGGCTGGCTGAGGCCGCTCGAAACCGCGAAAACAAAGCCAACACGCGAACCCAAAACCGACCAGCGCTTGGTATTCAACACAATAGAGTCTCTAAACAGGCTATGACCGAAATCGGCTGGATCGTAGCAGCGAAGCTCGGTTGTCTCCGAGATATCCCCTGGATCGTGCGCTTTAAGCGGAGCCTCTGAGCGCGCGGCGATAGAGCTTGCCCGTTGGGCCGGTGGGCAGTCGGTCAACGAGATGGAACACCTTGGGTACCTTGAACGATGCAAGTTCGCCATGAGCGCGACAAAAGGCCTCGAGTGCGGCTGCGTCAGCAGCGCCTGATGACCGCAGAATCACATGAGCCTCCACGCGTTGTCCCCAACGCTCGTCCGGCACCCCAACAACCGCAGCCTGCGCAACCGCTGGATGACCCAGCAGCACACGCTCGATTTCTTCGCCATGCACTTTCATGCCGCCGGTGTTGATGACGTTATCGGTGCGGCCCAGGATGAACAGGTCGCCGTCGGCATCGATATAGCCCATGTCGCCCGAGCGCCACCATCCGTCCCGGAAACGCGTTCGGGTGAGGGCTTCGTCGCGCCAGTAACCGACGGCCAGCGATGACCCGGACACCACAATTTCGCCAATGCTGCCGGGTGGCAGCTCGTCAGCAAAATCGCCCTCCGGGTCGATGATTCGGATATCGGCGCCTGCCACCGGTCGCCCGGTGGTCTCGGGCTTGCCCGCGCTGTCACGGCCAATACCCAGCGTGTCCGCTTCGGTGGCCAGCACCGCACCGGCCGTGCCCGCTTCGCTGGACGAATAAAAGCTTGAGATTCCGTTGGAAACAGCGCTGCGAATGCGCTCAAGATCGGCGCGCGATGGCGGCTCGCCTGAGATCGAGACATTTTTGACTGAGGAAAGATCGAAGCGCGAGACATCTTCCGCAAACATCATCCGCCACATGGTGGGCACGGCGGGGGCCATCGTGATCCGCTCGCGCTCAAGCGATTGAAGAAATCCGGTTGGGGTGAAGGCCTGACCGAATACCACTTTGCCGCAGCCTGCCATGTAAGGGACGACCACATTGACCCACGCCGCAAACGAGGGTTGCATCATGACGAGTGTGGCGTCTCTTGAGGTGATGGTGCCGTACAGCACCTGTCCGGCCTTGGCGTTTTCCACCAGTGTGCGGTGCGTGTGCATGACCCCCTTGGGACGCCCGGTGGAGCCGGAGGACAGAATGATTGCCGCGAGGCTGTCGCGCTCGACCGGGACGGACAACGGATCATGGTTGGATTTGGCAAGCAGATCGCTCCAGCCCACCGAC
>VGHA01000386.1 GCA_016868375.1 Betaproteobacteria bacterium
CACCCGCCTCAAAATCGGGAAGCATGCGCCCCTCGCCCAATACGAAGGGGAAATCGGTGGCGGTACCGCCATCGAATGCAACACCGTCCAGCATGCCGGCGAAATCAATGGTTGCGCGCAATCCGCCGGCTGCCGTGCCGGACGCCTCGTTCCAGGAAGCGCGCTGCTTCCTCAGGATGTCAACGGTCTTGTCGACCTCTGCATCGGTAACCGTGCAGCCGAAACGCACCAGCTCGGCGGTCGCGGCATCCGCCACGTCGAACTCGGGGTAAACCTCAAAGGTGGCCGTGAACGAAATGGCACCCTCAGTTGCGCCTTGAGCGGGTTCGATTCGCGGATCACCGGCCACCCGAAGCTTGTGTTCATTGACCGCGTCGTTGAATGCCTTGCCCACCAACTCACCGAGCACTTCCGCCTGAACCGACGCGCCGTAAGAGCGCTCGACTACTTTCAAAGGGACTTTGCCTGGGCGAAAACCGGCCATCTTGACGGTTTTAGATAACTGGCGAAGCTTATCGGCGACCTGCTTCTCAAGGTCGGCACTTGCCACATCCATCTTCAGGCGGCGCTCAAGCGTGCCGGTGTTTTCGATCTGGGTTGTCATAAAAACTTTCCAAAGATAAACAGGTGACGACCTGCGATGGACTGCAGAACCGCCATGAGACTGGTGCGGCCGAAAGGACTCGAACCTTCACGCCTCGCAGCGCCAGGACCTAAACCTGGTGCGTCTACCAATTCCGCCACGGCCGCTACAAAACCCACGATTCTAGCCGATCAGGCGCGGGCGCTTCGCATTGCCTCTACAATCAACGGCCATGCAGACCCAGCCATGGTCGTCCGTCGATCACTACGAAAACTTTCCGGTTGCCTCATGGCTGGTGCCATCGCACCTGCGGCCCGCTGTCGCTGCGCTCTATCGGTTTGCCCGCACGGCCGACGATATCGCCGATGAGGGCAGCCATTCGGCCGACGAGCGACGCCATCAGCTTGCGCGACTTGATCAGGCCCTCTGTTCGCCGTCTGCCAATGACCCGGAAGTGGTTGTTCGGCTGCGCCCGTTCATCGCGGAGCACGCCTTACCCGTGGATCAGCTCAGGGCACTCCTGGACGCGTTTGCTCAAGACGTTCATGTGTCGCGCTACCCGAACAGGGAATCGCTTCTTGATTACTGCCGCCGTTCCGCAAACCCGATTGGCCGGCTTTTGTTACGGCTTTTCGGCGCTGACAGCGACAGCAACATGCGATTGTCCGACCATATCTGCTCGGCGCTGCAACTGATCAACTTTCTTCAGGATGTGGGGGTCGATTGGCAAAAAGGCCGCGTCTACCTGCCGCAGGACACGCTCGGCGAGTGCGAGAGCAGCGACCGGGATATTCAACGCGCTGCTGAAGGGCAACCCCTTTCTCAGCCGCTTGCCCGCGCCCTCGCCCACGAGCTGACGTTCGCCCGGAAGATGCTAATCGCTGGAGCGCCGCTTGTCAGGAGTGTTCCATGGCGGCTCTCGCTTGAGCTCCGGGCGATCATTGCTGGCGGGCAACGCGTG
>VGHA01000387.1 GCA_016868375.1 Betaproteobacteria bacterium
ACCGCGTGATGGTGTGCCTGTCAGGCGGCAAGGACAGCTACGCGATGCTCGATCTGCTGCTCACGCTGCGCGAGCGCGCGCCCGTGCACTTTGACATCATCGCAGTCAACCTTGACCAGAAGCAGCCGGGCTTTCCCGAGCACGTGCTGCCCGACTACCTGCGCTCGGTCGGTGTGCCGTTCCACATCGAAAACCAGGACACCTATTCGATCGTGACCCGGGTCATTCCGGCCGGCAAAACGATGTGCTCGCTCTGCTCGCGACTGCGCCGCGGCATCCTGTATCGCGTGGCTACCGAATTGGGCGCCACCCGCATCGCGTTGGGCCATCATCGCGACGATATTCTCGCCACGTTCTTTCTCAACCTGTTCTACGGTGGCAAATTGAAATCAATGCCGCCCAAGCTGGTCTCCGACGACGGACGCTATGTGGTGATTCGACCGCTTGCCTACGTGCACGAGCGCGATCTGATCGATTACGCTGTATGGCGCCAATTCCCCATCATTCCGTGCAATCTGTGCGGCTCGCAGGAGCACCTGAAGCGGCGTGAAGTGGGCGAGATGCTGAGGCAGTGGGATAAGCGTTACCCGGGTCGCACCGAGCACATCTTCTCGGCCCTCGGCTCGGTTGCGCCCTCGCATCTGCTTGACCGAAACCTGTTCGACTTTCTGTCGCTCAAGCCCACGGGCGAACCCGACCCCGATGGCGACATCGGCTTTGATGTCGACCCGACGTTTGAGTCGCACGCCCCGGCGCCGGCTGACCCAGGCAGCGCGTCTGAGGGCGGTTCGCAGCCCGTTCCCGTGTCGTTTATCGCGCGCGCTCGCGTCGCCCCCGCGCTCGATGGCGAGTCTGCGAGCTAGCCACCACCCATGGGCACGCTTCGGCTGATCCGGATCCTGTTCGTCGCCTGGCGTTTCGGTCTTGACGAGATCGCAGCGCAAGGCGCCGCCGCCACACTTGGCTCGCGCTGGCTGTTCGCTTTCGCAAGGCTATTGCGACTGGGGCGGCAGCTGGACGCCCCTCGCGGCGAACGGCTGCGCCGGACGCTGGAAAGCCTGGGTCCGATCTTCGTCAAGTTCGGTCAGGTGCTGTCCACCCGACGCGACCTGATGCCCACCGATATCGCCGATGAACTGGCGCGGCTGCAGGATCGCGTACCGCCCTTTCCGGGCGAGCTGGCGGTCCGTGAAATCGAGACTGGGCTGGGCAAGCCCATCGATGAGTTGTTCGATGATTTTGATCGTATGCCAATCGCCTCGGCATCGATCGCGCAGGTGCATTTCGCACGCCTGAAGGATGGCCGTCCGGTCGCAGTCAAGGTGCTGCGCCCTGACATGCGAGCCGTGATCGAGCGCGATCTGGCCCTGCTGCGAACCATCGGCCACCTGGTGGTTCGAATGTCAGCCGATGCCCGACGGCTTCGTCCGCTGGAGGTCATCGACGAATTTGATAACTACCTGCACGACGAACTCGATCTGATCCGTGAAGCCGCCAATGCCGCACAGCTTCGCCGCAATTTTGCCGA
>VGHA01000388.1 GCA_016868375.1 Betaproteobacteria bacterium
GGCGAGCTCTGCGCCGCGAGATAGGCGTCGATCGATTCCGCCATTCTGTTGAGTGCAGCGACCGCAGATGGAGCAACCTGATCCACGAATGTCCCAAGTGATCCCAGACCGGACCGAAAGTTTGCCAAGACCCTTTGGTACTCCATGATCCAGTGCCGCGTTCTTCGCAAACGATCCTCCGCAGAAGCCACGGCAGCCTCGGCACGAGAGACAGCCTTTCGCTCATCGACCGTCGACGGTGGACGACCATCCGCTGTCGGCTGCATCTGCTTCCGCATCAGTTCAGACCTTGCCTCGTTCAGCCGCGTGGTACGAAGACGGACCTGTCGTTCCCACTCCGCCTGCGCTTCTCCCGAGAGCCAGAGCGCGAACCGCTCGGAGTCCGCCTGAGACTCCTCGATGACCGATGCCATGCTGCGCGCAGCCTTCACGATGACTGCCTTCGCATCAAGAATCGCCTGCGTATCACGAATATTGGCGCCGGAATCCACGGGAGAGGTCAGCGCTGCTGCAAGTACTCGTCGATGCGGTCTGCCTTGCGAAGGAGAAAGGGGATGTGCTCCTCGCTTGCCTTCAGCAAGCGCTGAAGCACCTTGATCGTTTGCTCAAACTCCTCGGCAAACTTCTGCTGCTCTTGATCGCGCCATGTCTGCTGCAGCGTGTTGAGACGCCCATGGACTGTTGCGATGCCACCCTGCATGTCGAGATTGAACTTGCGAAGTTCAGCCGCAAATCGCCGAAGCTCTGCAGGGTCAACGACAGCACGCGCCATGACCAAAGTCTACCGCTGCTACCTTGCATAGCGTGCGCGGCACAAACCTCATAGGTGGGCAGTGGATTGAACCGGCAGACGGAGCCTGCCTTTGTGTGCACGACGCCGCCACAGGTGAGATCATCACGCGGGTCCCGGCGGTTGGGAGCGCTGGAGCCAAGGCGGCGGTCGAGGCCGCCGTACACGCGCTTCCAAGTTGGGCCGAGACACGGCTTGCAGATCGTGCCGACCTCTTGCGCCGCTGTGCGCGCCGACTCCGCGAGCAGCGAACCCGACTTGCCGACATCATCACCGCCGAGTGTGGAAAACCACTGGCTGAGTCACTCGGTGAGGTCGACTACAGCGCCGACTACTTCGATTCAGCCGCCGACGAAGCCCTCCGTTTGACTACGCAGGCGCTCCCCAATCGGCGGCATGACCGGGCTCAATGGGTGCAACCAGAGCCGATTGGCGTGGTGGCTGCGGTGACGCCTTGGAACTTCCCGCTTGCCATGCTGGCACGCAAGGCGGCACCTGCACTCGCTGCTGGATGCACGCAAGTCGCAAAGCCGGCGGAGGAGACACCGCTGAGTGCGATCGCGCTTGCGGAGATTCTCATGGAAGTGGGGCTCCCCAAAGGCGTGATCAACGTCATCACGGGAGCACCTGAAGCGATCGTCAACGCGTGGCTTGAGGACGGGCGGGTCAGAAAGCTCTCGTTCACAGGTTCGACCGAAGTGGGGCGGCTGCTGATGCGCGGTGCGGCGTCA
>VGHA01000389.1 GCA_016868375.1 Betaproteobacteria bacterium
AATGCCGGTTTCTGACTTGCCATAGGTGAAAAGCCACTGCGTCGGCGAGTCCTGCAGTGCGCCGAGAAGTCCCTGCGGGTCATGAAGCCTGGCGTATCCGGGCACCGCAATGAGCTGGTTGTGGCCCGACCATTCCGCGTCGCCAGACAGCACCGAGTAGCCGGCTGCCACGATGGCGCGGTCCGGCTGGCTCTGGAGCGCGTTGAGCATGGCCGCGGCCCCACCTTGGCTCAGCCCAGCGACCAGCGTGCGGTCGAAGCACCCCTTCATCCACTTGGCAATGGCAAGGCCCTCCACGAGATAGCTGACGGAGTACGAGCCACCCCGATTGAGGTGCCAGTTCCAGATAAAGTTACCGCTGAGTTTTTTCCCGTCCCCGTTGTGCCACGCCCGAAAGTCTTCGTTGGGCTTGACTAAGACGTAGGCGGCGCCCTGAAGCGGGGCGATCCCGTCGAGAATGCCGAAGTGGTAGTTCGAGGGATCGTTCGCGGCGATGGCGAAGGACTGGTTCAGGCCTGATCCTGGGATGATGAGGCTGGCCCAACCCGCTACCGGGCACCCCTGCGGAAGACGCCCGTAGGCGAACGCCTCGTACTCCCGCTTCTGGTAGCGGAAGCGCACCCGTATGACCGGCTGCAGCGACGGTGCCCGCTCAAGCTGCGTGGCGTCGATGAGTTCTAGGTCTTCATAGGCGGCCTCGAAGCCCTCACGCCGCATAAGGATGCGCTCGTTGGCTGCGCGAAGCTCGGCGAGCGAGTTGACTGGCGGGTAGTAGAGGGCCGTGTCTGATACCGGGTCGGCAAAGGCGATCTCCATGATCTCCTGCTCGCCGCGAGACCCACTCTGCTCGGTGCCGCCTCTGACCCAAGCGGAAACAACGGCCTTCGCCGACTGAATCGTTCCAAACGGGGGTATCCGATAGTGGCCAACGGCGATGCCGACTACAAATGCGGCGGAAACTGAGAGCCCGAGTGAAAGCCACAACAGCAGTCGGGATCTCGTCCCCAGAAAGTGGGCAGTTCCAAGCCCTTGCTCGCTTTGATCGACCGCGTTGGGTTTCAAGGCTGCATCACCTCTCTAACGAACATGGCGCAAACAAACTTGGCGAATGGCATGGAGCAGGTCCAAGCGGGACTGATGGCGTTCAAGATGTGAACTGAGTTTGGACCTTCTTGCACCAGAAAGTCGTTCACCAGTTGCCCTGAAGCAGAATCATACAACTGCGCGCGCATGCCGACCTTAGTGCACGGTAGAAGATGGTCGGGGCGCACGGCTGGAACCAGTCGCTGCACTGCCGCCGCGAACCGTTGCTTGGAGAGCTTGCCCGTCTCGATCACCGCGAGCCGCCTGAACCCGTTGGTGTTTCGCACAAACTGGATCGCTGAGGCAGCGGCGATGCGGGCGATGTCGGCGGGGACGATGCCCGACAGTCCGCGGTAGTTCTCGCGGCCGAGCGCCGGGATGGCCGTTGGGCCCAGATAGATGGTGCCATCTGTCGCTGTAGTGGTGTGCACACCAAG
>VGHA01000390.1 GCA_016868375.1 Betaproteobacteria bacterium
GCAATCTTTGCCCGGGTGATCTGATAGGCAGTGGCACGCAATCGGGGCCTGGGCCGGGAGAGTATGGCGCCCTGATCGAAATCACCGAGGGCGGCAAGCGCCCTGTCGCCCTCGAAAATGGCGAGTCACGTACATTCCTGGCGGACGGCGATACTGTGATCTTTCGTGGGCGAGCGCAGCGTGCAGGGTTTCGTGGAATCGGTTTCGGCGAGTGCGTCGGCACGGTGTTGCCCGCTCGCAGCTAAGGTCGTAGCCCACCGGCTCGGTGTCGGGTCAATCGGTGCTCAGCACCTGGTCCAGCACCTGTCCGTTGCGGTCCTCAAGGCGAATCCGGTAGGGCATCAGTTCGCCTGATTCGGATACCCAGACCTCGACGCTTCCCGAACTGCCGCCATCGCCGTCCTCTGAGCGCAGTCTGACCAACTGTCTGATGCCCCCCGGCAACTGCAACATCTGGTCGCGCGTCAACTCAAACCGAAGTTTTCGAACCGACGAGACGCCGATCAGCCCCACGTCGAGCGTGGGTTGTCGCAGCAGCCCGGAACGCGCAGCACCAAGCCACGCAAACTGCGCGGCCATCGAGAGACGGTCTTGCGCGATGCCACTTGCGTCCTCGGTTCGACCATCTTCGAAGCGCGCGATGCGACGTTCATTGTCCGATGGCGCAATCGTCACGACTCGTGGCGGGCGGTCGCCACGCCGCTCCTCGTAGCGCTCTGGTGCAAACCCCGCTCCGCTGAAGGCGCCTTCACTGACCTGCGTAAAAGCGCCTCGGTAAAAGAGCGCCAGTAAACCCACCGCCTGCCCTTCCGTGTGCAGGCGATAGCGCCCGCCGTCTATGCGAAGAACATAGTCGAGCGTAGCCACCTGATTATTCGCGGGGTAGTCGCCATAGAACACCCGATACCGCCATCGTCCCTCGGCGCTGATCGGCTTTTGTTCACCACCCTGCTCCGCTGGCAACGCGTTGGTTGGCGCTGCGGCCGACGCTGGTTCACTCAACGTAGGCGGGGCCGCTTCACGGGGTGATTCCACTTCCTGGCCGTTGGGTGCTGCGGCGGCAGTTGGCTGATCGGAGTCGGACACTGCGAAGTCGTCGTCGAGTGCAGCGGTGTTGTTGCGAGGCTCCTGCGGCTCCGGGTTGGCGATCTTGTCGGCGTCTGGGTCGATGGATTGCAGGACCCGCATGCCGCCTCGATGCGCGTCGGGCGCTGGGGTAGGCAAGGGCTCGGTAGCAGGACTTCGGGAGACGGGTTGGCTTGTTGGGCTCGGCGGCTGCGCGGGGCTCGGGCCGACCGCATCGCTGGGCGGTTCTTCCGGGGTTCGCACTGAAGACTCGGTGACCAGTTCGATGCGGATCGGCTTCGGCGGCGGCGGGGGTCGCGTTGTCGAATCAGCAAAGATCGCCCAACCGATCACCAGGGCATGGAGGGCCATGGTGGCAGCCAGCGCCGCGAGCACCGCTGCGCCACGCTGTGTTTTGCTCGACGCGTCCACCGACACAGTGT